>NZ_CAMLGT010000027.1 GCF_946479605.1 uncultured Lacibacter sp. | reverse complement strand
TGTTTCCACATTCACCCTGCACCAAAGCGGACTGTAAATATTCCATTCGTTCAAGTCCTTTCCGGCTGTCATGTTGTTGAATACATCATTTACAGGTGCTGTTACTTTACTTATAACAGGAACAGGAATACGGCTCACCCACATATCTTCTTTGTTCATACTGTAGGTTACCCACATATTATTATCAACCGGTTTACCATCCATTTCCTGTATGCCACGCACATACTGCGGACCATAACTTTTATATGCACCACCATAACGCATAGAAGTAATCTCGCCATTCACCAGCAGCAGGTTGGTATAGTTCAATCCATCATTGCTTACACTAACGGCCAACGGCCAGCGAAATTCTGAAGGATTGTACACCGTTGCATAGTTGCCATCACTGGTACGTTGTCCCCAAATCTTTGCATTGGAGTTGACAAAGCCAGGTGCTCTTGTTGGATTATACTGCCAGGTTTTGCCTTCATCTTTTGAAATGCTTGTGAGTGCCGATTTCCAGAGCGCCGCCACATTACCATTCGGCAAATGATAATAACTGAATGCTTTAAACTCTTTTTGTAAAGGAATCAACGGGTCGTTACGATCAGCTTCTTCCACTGTCTGCATCATCAGTAAAGGCGTACTGAGTATTTCCTCACATGCAGCAACAAAACCTTTGTCTTTTGATGATTTGTAAAACGGATAGCTTGTGTTTTTTTCATTAAAGGAATGATTGTAGCGCAGAAAATAGATAGGACCAAAACTTCCATCAGCTTTTATTTCTCTTATTACACGACCAATACCATTACCATCGTTCGGATCATCTTTTTGCCCCAGCACAATTCCATAAAATGCCAATGCAAACAAGCGCTTCGACTTTGACGTATAAAAGCCCATGCGTTGATGCATGACGGCATAATTGTTCTTTGCCGTATCCGTTTTACCCGGCTTTACAAAACCATCGGGCACTTTGTAAGGAGGAAAAATCACAACAGGATAATTCCAGTTGTAACCATCTTTTGATGTTTGCAACAATGTTTGACCGGGAGGGATATGCTCACCAACAGGATCGCTTAAATACTCTAAATAAAAAGTATTGTTCCAGTACGCCAACATGGGTGCATGATTATATGTCCATGATGTTGCCCCGGTATCTGCACGGTTGGCCCGCATGGTTTGAATATTGTGTACACCAACAGCAGGCGATAATTGCCCGTGATGATAATCCACGTTCGACAAAGTCGTTCCTGTGTAGCGAACAGTATCTTGCCCAATTAACAATGAATAATGGATAATGAATAATATCGTCAGGCTTAATCTCATTTCTTTAATTCTATTTTTCGGACAAACTTTTTAATAAACTTCTTTTTCACCGGTACAATTGTTCCGTGCTTATGCCCTTCCGGAACTTTTACCTGTGTTGTTACATTTTGAAACGCCACAAAATCTTTTGTTGCAACTGCTTCATAAATTTTCTTACGGTACGAATCATAATAGATCAGCCATTCATCTTTTAATTTCACAACCGAAGGACCTTCGGTGAAATTGTCGGAGAATGGTTTTGAAATATTCGTCCACGGACCAAGCGGCGAAGTACCAAATGCTACTTTAATATTCCGTTCAGGCCTTGTATTATCTTTCAGCACCAACACATAATCCTCTTTCATACGTTTAACGATCACTGCATCAATAACGCTGAACTTCGGATCAAGAAATAATTTTGTATCGCTGAATGTTTTAAAATCAGGCGTTGTGGTAACATACATACGGTGATTGTTGCTGTCTTCCTCAATACCTCTTTCAAAGCGGCCGGGAATACAACTCGCCCAGATGATGATGTATTGCTTTGCTTCATCATCATAAAATAATTCAGGCGCCCATGTGTTGACTGTTGTTGGTTCATTCTTCATGGCAGGAATAAACTGTTGTTCACTCCAATGCAACAGATCTTTTGATGACGCATAACCAAAACCCAGATCACCACGCCAGCTGCTCGTCCACACCAAATGAAATGTACCATCAGGCCCTTGTACCATGCTTGGGTCACGCATTACTTTCTGGTTACCCACTTTCGGCTGTAAAAGAACGGTGTCAAGATCTGTCCAGTTTCTGCCATCATAACTGTACAACATCCGCAAACCTGCATCGGCAGGTTCGTGGAAAGATGTAAACAGGTAAGCTTTGCTACTGCAAGAAGCCAGCAGCATTAATAATGAACAATTGATAATTACTAATTTTCTATTCATAGCCTATTTCTCTAAAATCAATACCCAATCATTACCATCTTTCTGTTCGCCGGGAGGATCAAAACTTGTTACACCTTTTTTATATCCTGTAACCGGTTGCTGTTTACCTGTTGCAGGATTGAACCAATTTGCTTTTGTGGCAGCAAACTTCAACTTTAATGCATCAATTGTAAATGATCTTCCGTTGTACACATAAAACATTGCATAGCTGTTTCCCTTTGTTGCAGCAACACGGTTGTAACGTTCGCCACTATCCACAACCAACTCCTGCGCAGGCACACGATCAAAATAGGATTTGCTCAATATGAGTTTTTTCAGATGTACCATTTGTGTTGCCCCGGGTGAAAGCAAGGCATCTTTCCAATTCATTCGTACACCATAGTTCGCCGTCCAGTCGCCCATTTTATTGAACTGCATCGTTGCGTTTTCACCATAAGTAAAACCTGCACCACCTGCAAACACACTCCAGTAAGCATAGCGACGAAGATCAGCATCCGTCCAGCGTGGCTGTAAACTATCATGCAGGCCATGCGGAATATTTTCGTACGATGGTTCGCCATCCATTGTTGGCTTCACTGGCTTTAAGCTATAATCCACATCTACAAACTTCCAGTTGTCTTCGCCATAATGATTGGTTTCATTGCTGCTTGTATCCTGTGCATAATTCTTATGTCCACTCTGAAACATATTAAAGTCAAGCCATGATTCATTGTGAAACCAATCGCTTGAAGAAGTGCGGCCACGTGGATGATAGGTAACCAAATGTTTTGGATCCAGCTTTTTTAAGGTTGGTCCAATCACTTTCCACACATCCATTCCTTCTGTTCCTTTTACATCACCACCATTCAACCAGATAATGTTTGTTTTGTTTTTATAGCGGTTGGCTAAAAATGTTGCATAGGCCTCCCCTTGTTGTGCACTTACCTTGCCGCCTTTTACATTGCTGCCCCAAATGGGCACCATGGCCATGTAGATACCACGCTTCGCAGCTTCGTCTACAATAAAATCTACATGATCCCAATAATCATAGGCTTCCTTGTCTGCAAAATTGTTTCCGGCAGTAACATTTGGTTTTGACACATCTTCATTGATCAATGCATAATCGCCGTACACATTTTTGGTATTGTTCATATCATGCAGTACCATTACCTGCACCACATTAAAGCCCTGCTGCTTTCTTGTTTCAAGATAACGGATGGCATCTTCCCTGCTGCACTTTACAAACAGCAACCAACCTGTATCACCAATCCAGAAGAATGGCTTACCATCAACTGTTTGAAAAAATCTTTTGTTGGGAGAAACTTTTAATTGTTTTACCTGCGCCTGGCTTTGTATACCGAACAGGAAAGTAAAAATGGCGAGAATGACCATTTGCAGAGTAGCTGAAGCAAATCGTTGTAAGAGAGTCCTCATCGTTAAAAAAATCTTCTGACTTTGAAATCAACAATAAAAAATATAAAATCTTCGTAACCGGAACGAGCCATCAGGCTTTCCAACAACTCTTTTTAAACGACCTCAACAGCTCAACAACCGGTAAGTCTTAAAGGTAACTTTCAATAGCGAAAAAGCCTTTTAAGAAGAAATATTTCCATCAAGTCAGTAATTTATTCCATCACTAAGCAATAATATTCCGACAAATGTTATTGCCTTTGTTAATACCGGCTTTATCGTTTCTCAATCTTTTTTGTTACAGTATTATATACAATACTGTTTTTGCCATCGCTCAATACATATTCATTTGTATTGGAAGACGCAACTGGCTTCATACCCGTTGCAGCATTCACTATTGCGGCATCAATATTACCAGGCAACACCGGCATGCTTCCTCCTGCCATGAAGGCTGCAATACCAAACTCAGGATAACTATCACCGCTGTACATCACGGCTTTTCCTGGAAATTTTACACGGTATTCTTTTACTGCACGATACACTTGTTCGAAACTTGTTTTCTTTGGTTTTAATAAACGTGCATGCTGGCGAGGTGCTAAATTTTCTCCGCCTTTTGGTGCATACGCAGTGCCATCGGCCTGGTAATGCCAATAACGTATATCGATGATATCAACAACTGCAGCATAAGCAGACAATGCAAGAATTGAATCCTGCACATCTTTGGTTACACTCAATGCAATCAACGGATGCTTGCCTGTTTCTTTTTTCCATTCACGAATCACATCGAGCCAGAATTTTACAAAATGCAAAGGGCCTGTGTATTCTTCACTGATGAGTTGAATAACGCCGTTGTTGTTTTTAAAATTGGCCAAACACTGGCGAATGTATTTTTTGTGCAGTTCCCTACGAACAGGATTTGACAGATCATAAAACTGTTCGGCATAAAAAATACGTTTATCTCCTGCATAATTCACCGGTTCAACAAAGCCTGTGTTGTTGATGTTATTGGCAGTGCGCCAGGGAAAATCGGCATAGTGTGCACCGGCTTCAATAATGTTGTGCTGGAAATAATTCTGGTGCAGCAACACTAATCCATTCTGATCAGCAAGATCAGCAAACTGCTTTAAACGGCTCCAGTAAAACAAATTATACTTTGTAAGATCGTATTTGCTTAATCCATCCCATGCTGTTTCTTTTCCGCTGCGAGCAAAAGGCAATTCATAAAACGGCGGCCATACTTCACCATCCATTCTGCGGATGCGTTCATGATCATCTCTTCTCCTGTCGTACCACAACCCATAATTATGTTCAAGTGCAACCGTGTTGCTTGTTTTCATTTCCGTTACAACTTCTTCGAGGTTATCAGTTAAACCTTTTCCGCTGCGACCGGGAACAAAACGTGTAACATGCGGTCTTGCTTCCCTGATATCTTTTGCCTGCAAACCACCACTCCACCATTGCACATTTGTTCTTCTTCCTGTAATATATTCTGAACCTCTCACTAATATGCCGTTCTTAATGGTTAATGCCGGAGCGAATGTGGGCAATACTGTTTTTTTAATGCCGATCTGATCAATTGTTTTTACACCTGCTGCATCAACAGGAATTTTTATTCTTACTGATGCCTGTGCTATCCAGTCTTTCATTAATTGTTTGGGCCTGGATGCTTCTTTTGTTAACTGTTGCGCCACTTCAACCGAAGGACTGCTGCTTGCTTCTGTAGGCACACCCATAATTTGCGCCTGCGCATCTACATTTTTATTGATGCGTTCTTTTAACTGTGCATAAAACAAACTTCTTGGTGTTATGCTGTTGTTGCTTTCATTCCAGTATCCATCGCCTGCAAACTGGCTCCAGCTGCCGAATGCCCAGTTTTGTGCAGTGGGTGGTTTAAAACAATCAATGCGTGCTGCTGTACAATTCCAGAATAAACTATTGGCAGCGGCCCAACCTGCCCCATTACCATCCTGGTAGCGGTTTCCGAAACGCAATGCATTGCCATCAACATTCACCACATCAAACAACACAGCACTTGCCCAGCTATCAATGGCGCCACTAAAACTGAATGGCAGAATTGATTCGCATTGTACAAATGCATTCGGACCTGCAGCACAAAAACCAACTGCAAAATCGTGATAACCATTCTCGGCATAGCAACGTTGAAATAATGTTTGCTGACCTGTGGTTAAAAAAGTATACCGGCGTTGTCCGCCTATTTCAGAAACAGGCGCAAACGAAATACAATCTTCAACAGTAATACGTTTTGATGTTTCCAATACACTTACTGCACTGCCTGCAAAATGCTGAAAGGTAATTTGCCTCACCCAGCAATCTTCAGCATTTTCAATATTGATGGCATTCCACCGATGATCTTCGTCTTTTGGATTTGCTTTATCGTAAGTAGAGATCAACTTTACATTTTCAACGCCGCAGTTATTTATGCGTCCATCATTGTTGTAAAAAGAAATGGTTGCACCGCCATAAGTAGTATCGAGTGCAGATGTTACCGGCGCATCAATGTAAACTGTATTGCCTTCAATTTTTGTAATGGAACGATCCATCAGCACATCACGTTCGCCGGGTTTCCATCCCAACGCTGTAATGCCTCCGCCAAAATGATCGGTTCCTAATAACTGTATCCAGTTGGCAGTTGATGGGCGGCGGATGATGATCCTGTTTGAGTGTTCTTTCATGCTGATCGATTCATCCACATGAAAACTCATGGCATTTACCGGCACGTATGCATCCGTAATTTTTATACCGAAAGCTGAAGACTGATTTATTTTTTTGCCGATGATTTTAATCAATGCCAATCTTCCCGTTCCCGCACCTACAATTGTTGTGGTATTAATGCCGCTGCCACGCAACACAACGCCTGATGCTGTGATGCGTAATTGACCAAACACTTCATACGTTCCTTTCTGCAACAACACTGCACCACGAAAACCATTTGCATCAGCAGGTAAAGAAGCCACATAATCCAAAGCCGACTGAATGCGAAGAGTTGCATCACCTGCTTTTACGGGTACTACCACTTTTACCTCAACAGTTGGTATCGGCTGCTCCGATGCTTTATAACCACTATATGAATAATCAGGAATGCGGTTACCCAATTGATCAGGTGAGTAGACTAACTTCCCTTTATCGCTGAATAAAGGAGGAACAGGCTTTACCGGCTTTTGTGCAAGTAAAACCTGTTGACTTATAAGACTAATTAAAACAAGAAATTGATAGACGGCTTTTTGTTTCACGTGTATTTTAATTCAAAACTTATTATAAGATACAAAACAGTCTGTATCAAGTATCCCTATTTTTTCCCTTCTGCCGGTTTTACATTATTTACATCCACAACACTGTTGAGAAAGTTTTCAATGTTGCTGTATCCGTTCTTGCTGATCTTTCCTGCATCAGATTCATCCTTTGGATTCAAGCCATTTTTCACTTCATAAGCATCAGGCATACCATCATTATCACTGTCTTTGTAAGGCGTGCCTTTATACTCAGGATAACCACCCACTTGCGATGGATGCGAAATAATTCCCTGCTTGTAAGAATCTGAAGGCAGGCGACGTTTGATGTATTGCTGACCAATATCTGTCAATCCATCTTCTTTGTAAAAAATTTTTCCTGTTCTTACTGTTTCAATAATCCTTGTATCAACCGGATCCCGCCGTGGCAAGTTTGCTCCAGCATTTGCCAACACATAATTGTAAGCATCTTTTGTTGGTATAATGTTCACCTTTGCCATCGGGAATGGTTCATTCACCCGAATATCATTCAAATGTTTACCTCCTTCGCCATTATCGCCCACCTGCACACCTCCATCCCAGTTATCTTTTGTTACACGTTCGTTGCCTTCTACAATATTTCCGGTAACGTAAGCCTTACCATATACATTGGCATTCGCTTTATCCCTTCCTGATTCCGGTTTTAATATACGGTAACCAATTGGTTTGTCTTTTGGTGTAACAGGTCCGGGCTTATAATAATTATTGATGAATTGATAACGGGAATTGTTATCGCCACCATCAGCACTGCGGTTCCACCAGTTGAAAATTACGTTGTTTACAAATCCAAAATCGCCATACATACCAATGGAAGGATTGCGGCTGATGTTATTCGCCCAAAGATTACGCATAAACGTACTGTTTAAGCCACCAATAGTGCTGCCGAATGCATGGTTGTATGTGTCTAATGCTTCAGAGAAAATTGAATTTTGAATGGTAACATTTACTGTAGGTAATTTTTCTTGTTTTGCACCGCCTCTATCATAAACATGGCGATACATGCTCATGTTCTCATCCAAACCCCAACTGGCAGAAACATGATCGATGATAATGTTACCAACACCATTTCCGCCCAATGCATCATCTCTGCGTGTAACTTCGGTTTCACCACGGCGGAAACGCATGTAACGAATCACCACATCATGTGTATTGATCAACACACTTTCACCTGCAATACACACACCATCACCAGGCGCCGTTTGGCCTGCAATGGTAATGTAAGGTGCATTAATATTTACCGGACTTTTTAAACGAATGATACCCGCCACATTAAACAAAACAATGCGTGCACCACCTTGCTCACAAGCCCAGCGAAAACTTCCTTCGCCATCATCATTCAAATTTGTAACGACATATACTTTACCGCCACGACCACCAAAGCTAAATGCACCACCGCCTTCCGCACCGGGGAAAGCAGGAATAGAAGCCTGCGGAAGATCTTCTGGTTTAGCAGCCCATGGAATATAAGGTTTACCATTTTTTGCTTCCGCTTCCACAACAAGTTGTGCTTTTTTCCATTGCTCATTTGAGCGTTGCTGATATTGTTTGTAAACAGCATTTGCTGAGTCTTCCACCCGCTGAGGAATAGTTGGATATTGTGCAAGCACTGCAGTAGTAACAGAAAGTGTGGCAATTGCCAGCAACAGAATATTTTTTTTCATTGTCAATTCATTTCTACAGGAACGATTGGCTTTTCATTACTTGTTCAGAAAAAATGAAAGGCCAACTTTATTGGCCTTTCATTTTTCTGATCATTATTACTTAGATGTAGTTGTTGAAGGCTTTACATTCTTCACATTCACCACACTATTCAGATAATTTTCAATATTGCTATATCCGTTTTTCGCAATCTTACCGGAATCAGAGGGATCTTTTGGATTCAAACCAACTTTCACTTCATACGCATCGGGCATGCCATCATTATCACTGTCAACATAAGGCGTTCCTTTGTATTCAGGATAACCACCAACCTGTGCAGGATCGGTAATAATGCCAATCTTGTATGAATCAATCGGCATACGGCGATGTTTGAATTGCGTTTCCGGCAACTTTACATTTGGATTGAATTCTACTTTACCTGTTGTTGCTTCTTTTACAATACGTGCATCAACTGCATCACGCCTTGGTAATGTTGCACCTGCATTTGCCAATACATATTTTCGTGCCTCTTCAGCTGAAAGAATAGTAACGGGTGCCATTGGTAAAGGTTTGTTTACCTTCATAAAATCCTTGTATTTACCTGCATCACGTTCATCTTCTACCTGTACACCACCGTTCCAGTTGTCTTTGGTGATCTCCGGATAACCTTCCATAATATTGCCATTCACATAAGAACGTCCGTAATATTTTTCTTTGAGTTTGCTTCTGCCGCTTTCAGGTTTCAAAATACGATGTCCAACCGGTGTATTCTTTGGAGTAGCCGGCCCCGGTTTGAAATAATTATTGATAATATTGAATTGCGCACGGTAATCGCCACCATCAATACTGCGATGTACCCAGTTGTACACAACATTATTTGCAAAGTTGAATACACCATTCCAGCCAACAGATGGATTACGGCCGGCATTGTTTGCCCAGAGGTTACGCATAAATGTGCAGTTCTCACCACCAAGCGTACTGCCGAAAGCATGATTCCATGTATCGAGCGCTTCGCCAAAAATGGAATTCTGAATGGTAATGTTTACGGTACCGAATTTGTCTTCGGCTTTACCTGTACTATCATTGTACATGTGGCGATACATACTCATATTCTCATCAAGCCCCCATGTTGCACTCACATGATCGATGATGATATTGCCGATAGGATTACCACCGATAGCATCATCCCTGCGTCCAACCCATGTTTCACCACGACGGAAACGCATGTAACGGATCACCACATCATGTGTATTGATCCACACACTTTCACCTGCAATACATACACCATCGCCGGGAGCAGTTTGTCCTGCAATGGTAATGTAAGGTGCACGAATAATTAATGGTGTTTGTAAACGGATAATACCTGCAACATTAAATACAATAATTCTTGCACCACCTTGTTCGCAAGCCCAACGTAAACTTCCGGGGCCATCATCATTTAAATTGGTAACAACAAATACTTTACCTCCACGCCCACCAAAGCTGTAACGGCCACCGCCTTCTGCACCGGGGAAAGCAAGTATATCTGACTGTGGTAATTCATCAAAACGTGAAGCCCAGGGAATATAAGGCTTACCTTCTTTTGCCTGCTGCTGAATAATGGGCCATGCAGCCTGCCAGGCAGAATCAGAATGAGCATTGGCAGCACGCATGAGTGAATCAGATTTTTGCTTTACATCTTTTGGAATATCAGGATACTGCGCATTAACAGTTATTGCTAACAGAATAGCAACCGCACACAAAGAAAATTTAAAATAGCCCATGTAACTAAATAATTAAATTAACAGATAATGAAAAGAATCAACATTGCTTATACTATAAATTAAAAAACCATTGCAAGTTATAAGAGCATAACTCCTTTATAAACGTTGCAATGGTTTTACTATAAAACTTTATTTTCTAACTACTTTTCGTATTTGATACTAACGTCTATAAACGGTTTAGGGCCATTATTTTCAATATTATTTATCAAAATTGCGCCATACTTTCCTTCAGGTGTTACAAATGCAATTACACTATTAATTGCAATGTTGCTGGTAATGGATGTTTGATTGGGGTTTCTTCCCACAGCATAAGCCTTTATTGCAGCGCCGCTTGTTAACTGCGAACGTACAAACTGTGTTGCCTGGTTGGTATGGGGTGCAGCAAATTTAGTTACACGTTTGGTCCATGAAGAAATATTAAAGGCATTATAAGGCAATGGGCTTGCACTTAATGAATATAAACGCAAGCCGTATGATGTCACACCGCCCGACACTGTAATATTCCTAAAAATAGCTAAGTCAATACTTGCTGAACTTGCTGCCCCTGTTTGATAATTGTACGTTTTACCATCCATCAACGACAGGTAGCTGTTTGCACTTCCATTTGCGCTATCTACATCGGGGAAGTACACAATCCTGTTAGGAATATGTACATACTTTGGTGTTACATTAACTGTGATCGTTTTATAACCATCTCCTAAATACACACCCTGTTGATCATATGCCCAGATTCTGAAAGTATTCGCTCCATCTTTAAAATTAGGAGTACCGTTTGCATTTGCAGCTGTTTTAAGAACTCCTGTGTAACTCCTGCGTTCATCTTTACTCAGGTTTATACGCAGGAAAGGCAACGCAGATCCCACCTGGAAGATGGCCACCTGGTACATATCTTTTGTGGGCGACTTAATTGTAAAATCGAAGTAAAGGCTATCTCCTTCCTCTACAGTTTGATTTTCTACAACACTATAAGGACTGTTTTTATTTAAATCAAGTGTTACATCAAACATATTGAAAATGCTGGGAACTTCTTTTTTGCATGACAATGCGCCTGTAAGTCCAAACATCAACAAGAAAATAAGCAACCTGTTATTTGAATGTTTCATATTATAATTATTTCAAAAATTAGATATCAATTTGCCAACGGATCAAAAGTCCCGCCATCCCATCCAATGGTTTGCTCAAGCAATGGAGTTGAAAAAAGGAATTGATTCGAAAGCGAATAGAAATAGTATGTTTCCGGCACGTTAAAGGCTGTTGTACCCCCGGGAGCAACAAATGAATAAGCAAAATACTTATTTACCGTATCCCTGTTATTCATGTCCAGCATATCCCTGTATCTTTCGCCGGTTACCGGATTTACAATTGCTTCTAATTGATTTTTATATGCAGTCTGTCTTAATGTTACCTGTAACCCCTGTAATGGACCAGACAGCAAATGAAAACGTCTCGTTCTTCTTAAATCATCATTACGCTTTCCTTCAAAAGCCAACTCAACCCTTCTTTCATTTAATATTAAATCACGCATCTGGCTTACAGAAGTTGCTAACCCCAAACCATAATCGTTAGCACCAGCAACCATGCCTGCACGCTGCCTGATTAACCGAACCATATCTTTGGCAACAGTTGTATTTCCTGTTTCATTTGCAGCTTCTGCATAATCGAGCATCACTTCAGCCAGACGTAATTCAATCCAATCCATTCCGCTGCCTCCATAGTCGTTACTATATGGAACAGATGCCTTAGGAAGATCGGGGCTTGTAAACTTTTTGCAATAGACTCCACGTGTACCTGTTTCACCAATTGCATTGTTATAGGTCCATTGTTTACGTCCGTTAATTCCACTCAGCTTCCACACACTGCCATTGTATGCCATCGTAGCTTCAAAACGGGGATCTCTGTCTTTCCAAAACAGAACAGCATCATACCCACTTCCTGCATTTGATATAGGGGTGCCATCCTTCATGGTGTATGCATTCAACAACAATTGACTTGCATAGTATACATCTGTTGGAGATCCTCCTTCTGATAATGGTCTTGATCGGGATTCTACACCGTGCCCACGTTTAGCAACAGAATTGGAATACGATCTTACAATAATTGCTTCTGTATTTGTTGACCCTTCAGTTTGGAAAATTGCTCCGTAATTAGTCATCAGTTTTTTACCGTTGGCAATAGCCAGATCATACGCTTGTTTGCATGCATCAAAAGCTGCCTGCCAACGTGAGGCTTCATTAGCTGGATTAAACTGCGGGCTTGCCCAGTATAATAATGCCTTTGCTTTAAGTGCAGCTGCAGCAGTTTTGTCAAGCTTGCCACGTTCATTTGCATCATTCCATACAACACCGTCCAGATTTACAATAGCTGAATCAAAGTCCTTCACAATCTGAACAAACATTTCTTTTGCCTTTGCTCTGCCTGAAACTGTAAGATTGCTGGGATCCTGTGGCTCAAGTACCAGCGGCATGCCACCGTATGTTTTTGCCAAACCTAAGTACACCATTCCTCTTAACGCATAGTACTGGCCTAAAAATTTCCGTTTTGCATCTGAAGAAAGAACGGTTCCGGTTGGGATATATTTAATAGCACTATTACAACGTGCAACATCAAAGTATCTGTTATCCCCCATGTTTGCCCCTTGGTATTTGTTAGCTACGTACCTGATGTCATTTGCCGCTAACGTACCATTTACGCCAATTGTTTTCCTTGCATTAGCATTTGTTGCTGACCAATAATTTTCATCGCTTGCCAAATGAATTTCATAATTATTAATTACGTATTCATAAGGAAATGCCGGCATGATAACATCATAAGCCTCATTCAAATGATATTGAATGGCGCCTTCGTTATTCCAAATAGCAGCATCAATACCTCCCCTGTCACGAAGCTGAAAAAAACTATCCTTCTTTGAGCATGCCCCAAAAAACAGCGGAAGCAATGCTACTAATCCTATTTTTATGTATGTGCGTTTGTTCATTGTTTCTAATTTATAAATGATAAATCACAGTCCTAAACTCAACCCTACTGAAATAGTTCTGATTGTTGGGTAGTCAAAAATGTATGAAGAGTATGGATCCTTATACTTTAAAGGATTTTTCAGCACCCAAAGGTTATTACCTGTAACCAGGATGCGGACATCACTCATACCAATACGATCGAGTACATTTTTAGGAAGTGTGTAACTTAATGTCATATCATTTACACGTATCATGGTAGCATCCACAGCCCAAAAATCAGATTCCCAACCTCTGGCAATTGATTCATCATCAAATCGGGGGAACTTACCATTCGGATTCTCCGGTGTCCATCTGTCGCTCCAAAATGTAGGGGCGTTTGATGTAAGAGAAGCTACTTCTCTTGCCTTGGAATCATAAAAAACTTTTCCTCCAAATCTTCCAACAAGGTTTGCTTTTAATGTTAATGATTTATAAGACACTGCTAACTGTAAGCTGGTTGCAAAACGTGCATCTGTTCTATTGAACATAGGTACCATGTCTCTGTCAGTAATTACGCCATCACCATTTGTATCTTCAAAATAAAGCCAGCCAACCTGCGGAACTTTGTTGTTAATTAAATAGCCGGGATTTTTTCCTAAAAATGCATCAAGCTGATCCTGTGTTCTGAACATTCCCAAAGATTTCAAACCCCAGTTTCCGGTATTGTATTTACGGGGGTCAACACCAAACTGAACCTGCCAATCAGGAGGAGAGGTTTCAAACAACTGGAAAGGATTGTAAAGTATCCGGCTTACAACGGAATTACCAAACCCAAAATTCATACTTGCATTTAAACGAATATCTTTTGTGAGGTTTTCACGATAACCAATGGTAAACTCTGAACCCCAGTTGTAACGCTCCATATAGTTCAAAACAGGCGCTGAAAAACCCGCATACATCGGGAAAGCCTGATCAGCTCCTCTATCAAAAGCATCGTAACTGAAATTCTGGAAGAAATCAACACCAAGTGTAAGCTTATCCCTTAACATTGATAATTCGATACCTCCGTTAATAGCTCTTTTTTTCTCCCAGGTTATATTAGGGTTAGGTATTCTTTCAGGATTTAATCCACCTTGCAACGTGTTATTGTATAAGTATCCTGATACATCAACCCTGTACCTTTCCTGCCATAATCTTTCTGCTACCCTGTCGTCGCCAACAATACCATAACTGAATCTTAATTTCAGATAATTGATGAACTCAATATTTCTTTTAAAGAAATTCTCACGGCTTACAACCCAACCAACACCAACACTTGGGAACACTCCCCAAATTTTACCTGTAGCAAAATTTGAAGATGCGTCATATCTGGTTACGGCATCAATCGTATACTTACCATCGTAGTTATAATTTAAACGTCCGAAAAAAGAACGCTTCACTCCGTTTCCAACTGATCTTGAAGGAGTAACTGCAGATTGATCAAATGCCCAGTAATCATCAAGTCCCGGTAACACTTGTGTAAGCCATCTAACGCCAACTGATTCACTGTTAGATTCTGATTGTTCGCCTCCTGCTAAAACCGATACAGTATGTTCTCCTATTGATTTATTATACTGTAGAGTAAAGAACCCTTGGTAGCTATTTGATTTGCTCATACTGGGCTCGTAAGTAGAATTGTTGCCTGCGTTAATGACTGTTGTTGAAACAAGCGTATCATAATACAACGCATTACCGGGACCAAACCTTTTGAAATCATAAAGACTATATGGCGGCCTGTAAGTTGTGGAAGATCCATTGTTGGTAGCCTGAGAAACCTGAACACGTGCAACAAGTCCTTTAAGGATACCTGAAAAATCATAGCTTAACGCTGAGTTAATCCTGTAACCTCCGCTCTTATTGCTGTTATAATAACCAGACTGTATTGCCGCCAGAGGATTGGGATTTGATCCGCCAATGTTAACATACTTTCCATCTATTTGCGAAGGCACCCATCTTGGCACCTGCACCATTGCTTCAATGAATTGCTGATCATTTTCAGAAGTTGGATTTTTGCTGTATCTGTGCCTGTAATCAACGTTGAAGTTAATATCAGCCTTAAACCCTTTTGCTATGTTTGCAACAACACCGGTCCGAAAACTATACTTGTCATTTTTTATACCTGCGTAATTACCGTTCTCATTTTGAAAGGCACCACCGGCAAAAAAAGTAATCTTATCACTACCGCCAGAAAAATTCAAATTGTGTCGTTGCATGTATGCAGACTGCCAAATCTCATCAAACCATGGTTTATAGTTTAAGTTTTTGAGATAATTCAACTGATCAGTCGTAAAAAAATTACTTACCGGCGCATTGCTTATTCTATATGCATCATTCAGCAAAGTTGCATGTTCGTATGCCGACATCATTTCTGGTCGTCGTGTAGCATCCGAAATACCCAAATACCCGTTATAAGTCAATCGTGGTTTGCCAACCTTTCCACGCTTTGTAGTTATTAATACCACGCCTTTTGCACCTGCTGCACCATATATTGCCGCAGAAGCATCTTTTAAGATGGTAATATCTTCAACCATTGATGGATCTAAGTTATCAAACGCCTCTTTGGTTACAGTTATATTATCGATTACGTACAAAGGCTCATCTGTTACACCTAAAAGCTGAGCAGTTTCCGATGTTGCTGAATTCCGGACATTTAAAGTAATCCCTGCACCTGGTTTGCCGGAAGCCTGGCTCACACTCAAACCCGCAACCCGGCCACGCAAAGCGCCCGCAATATTAGGCGATGGAATATCCTGGATATCGCTGGCCTTTACAACCGAAATAGCACTGGTTACCCGGTTCCTTTTTTGAGTGGAATAACCAATAACAACAACTTCATCCAGATTACTTTCAGTTTTAGACATTGGAATGGTTAACACAAGCCCGCCAGTACCTGCTTTTAACTCATATACGGAAAAGCCGATATAAGAAAAAGACAGAATTGATTCAGAAGATGGGGCTTTAATTGTAAAACTACCATCCTTACCAGTTGTGGTTCCTGTAGTGGTATTTTTTACTTTAACGCTCACTCCTTCAAGGGGCTCGCCTGTTTCTTTATTTGTTACTGTTCCTGAAACAGTAACTTCCTGTGCAAATAATGTTACTGTAAAAATTGAGAACAAGGTCAGTAACAGCAGTTTTGGTTGTCGCAAATACTTCATGTTATATGGCATTTTGCTTTTGGGTGAAAAGATCAGTAGTTGTTTATTTAGAAGATTCGTTTTTTGCCTTCAATCGTTTATTCCATTCTTCTCTTTCTTTGGTAAGATCGTAACCGACGGCTGAGAGATAATTATTGATGCGGCCTTTGTACTTTCCGAAAATGGCGTGCTTTTTATCGGATGATTCGCCATCCATTGCCAGTTCTCTTGCTTCAACGAGCCAATCGTAAATTTTCTTTTTTTGTTCTTCGGTAAGGGTCGGGATCATGTCTTTGTAGGCAGTGTAAGTAACTTTTAATACACTGTACGTCATGCCATCTTTCACCAGCTCAATCTGCCCTTCAGTGAGATTCTTTTGTAACCCGGCAAGAAAAGCACTGTGCAGTTGCTGAAGCTGCGCAGTTTTTTTCTCTTCCTGCTTTTGTACCTGAAGAGCAGATTCCTGAGCGGTGATTGATTGCTGTTTGATTGCTGCTAAAGCGAGTTTAGTTTCTTCGTGTATTGTATTGATACCTTTGTATTGTTTAACAAGAAGGCCAAGCACTTCTTTGTATTTTGCTGAATCTGTTATTGAAAGTGTATTTACAATTTTTGCCGAGCGTTCGGTAATGGTTTTTATGTAAGCAGCTTCCGCATCTGCCGGAGCTTGTTGTGCCATTACTGAGGTAGTGACCGCAAACGCAATGAACAGGCTTAATACCCTGCTACTAACAAAAACATGAAGGGATGAAGTAAGATACTTGCAAAATTTTTGCGAGGCAGAATAAGTATATGCAAGCAAGTTTCTATTCATTTCTACAGCATTTAATCGTTTTTGAATGAATAAATGAATGAAACCACTTATCACATTCTATGAACTAAAGGTACATTGACCGTAAGCCGTAAAAATGTAAGGTTTTGCTATAAAGATGGAAGATTTTACTATTGAGCAAAAAGTTACGGAAACGTTCCCGAAGCACTCGTACAGGCTATTCCTGCTCTGTTTCAAGCATCAGCACCGCATCGTTTAATCCTGCCGATTTTACAACAACTGTGATATTTCCCTTTTTTCCCGACGATTGTACTAAACCCAGAGCCATCCCTTTCCAGGTCTTTCTTTGCGGACTTTTTAATGAAACACTGTCGGCCGGAAAACCATTATCTGTACCTGCTAAAAAGCCAGCTCCTGAAACGGCAAATACAAGCTGCCGGTCGTTGTCAGATACAGTATTTCCATCTTTATCTACCAGCTTAGCGGTAACAAAAGAGATATCTGTTCCATTGGTTTTGATTTTTGATCTGTCGGATGTTAGCAGAATTTTTGCCGGTGCACCTGCAGTTCTTATTTCTTTTGTAAGAATAATTTTTCCGTTCTTCTTTGATATTGCTTTGAGCACGCCCGGCTGGTAAGGCACACGCCACATAACATGTAAGACATCGGTTGTTTTCGATTTGCTGCCTAATGATTTTCCGTTTAAAAATAATTCCACCTCATCGGCATTGTTGTAATAAGCCCATACATCAACCGTATCGCCTTTGTTCCAGTTCCAGTGTGGAAATAAATGCAGCACCGGTTTTGTTGTCCACTCACTTTGATAGAGATAAAACACATCTTTCGGAAACCCGGCAAGATCAACAATACCATAATACGAACTACGTGCAGGCCACGCATACGGCACAGGTTCGCCAATAAAATCAAATCCGCTCCACACAAACATGCCCGACATGAATTTATATTTGTTCACCGCCAGCAATGCCGCTTCATGCGTAGAACCCCAGTACGCAGATACATGATCATAAGCCGACACGCTCATATCAGAATTGCCTTTTACATACGGTGTTTTACCATCGGCAGGCCAGAGACGGTTACTGTCGCTGGGCATATCATATGAACCTCGTGTTGCTAATGCCGATGCTGTTTCTAATGCAACAAACGACTGACCGGGAAAACGTTTGGGCAAATCTGCATAATCGTACAACTTATAGTTAAAGCCAAGCACATCCAATGCGCCTGATTTCCAGATAAAGTTTTTCTCCGGAAAATTTTCCGTTAATGCACAGGTGACAGGTCTTGTTGTATCAATAGCTTTCACTAAGTCAACCAAACGTTTGGCGATGGTTGTACCGGTGCTGTCGAATTGCTCCCGTATTTCGTTACCAATACTCCACATAAAAACCGAAGAATGATTACGGTCTCGCAGCACCATGGCTTGGATATCACGTGCATGCCATTCATCGAAATAGAGATTGTAATCGAATTTGTTTTTTCTTTTCTTCCACATGTCGAATGCTTCCACCTGCACCAAAAAACCCATTTCATCGCAAAGATCAAGAATCGCTGCAGCTGGTGGATTATGTGAGAAGCGGATGGCATTTACCCCCATCTCTTTCAATATTTTCAGCTGGCGTTTTGCTGCTGCATGATTATACGCTGCACCCAATGCTCCAAGATCGTGGTGCATACAAACACCTTGGATTTTTAAGGGCTGATTGTTGAGGAAAAAACCATTGGCTGCATCGAAATGAAATGAACGGATACCGAAGTTTGTTTTTACTTCATCCACCACATTTCCATTACGTTCAATTCTTGTAACTGCCTTATACAAATATGGTTTTGCAGTTGACCAAAGAATGGGGGAATTGATCTGTAATTGACTGGCATACGAATAACCGCCAACAGGTATTGTGCGCTTCACGATATTTTTTGATGTAGCGATCTTCTTCCCTGCTGCATCATACACATCTGTGTACAGATTCACGATTTCGTTTTTACTACCTGTGTTTGCTACATTGTATTGAATCGAAACAGTTGCCTTGTTTTTGCTGATAACAGGTGTAGTGATGAACACGCCTGCTTCAGCAATGGCAACAGTATTTGTTGTAATCAATTTTACATCACGGTAAATACCGCTGCCGCTGTACCATCTTGAATCGGGTTGCAGACTGTTATCAACTTTTACTACCAGCACATTTGGTTTGCCATAATTCAAATATGGAGTGAGATCGTAAGAAAAATTAATGTAGCCATAAGGACGTTTACCAAGATAATGCCCGTTGATCCATATTTCGCTGTTTTTGTAAACTCCATCAAATTCAATTCTTGTGTTTTTATTTGCTGAAGAAACAGGAACTGTAAATGTTTTCCGATACCAGCCAATACCGCCCGGCAATGCTCCACCCTGGTTAGTTGCAGGGAATGAAGATGAGAAATTGCTTTCAATGCTCCAGTCATGCGGCAAATTTAAACTTCTCCATTTAGTATCGTTATAGTTGGCATTACTTGCAAGACTATCGTTGCCCAACAAGAATTTCCAGCCGTTGTTGAAATTTACAATGGAACGAACCTGTGCTGATGAAGCAATATTCAAAAGCAGAATAGCGATAAAGAGTAATGTATTTTTTTTCAACTTCATTTTATTTTTTACCTGGAAGACAAAAAGTTATTCCGTGATTTTCGTGCCTCCTTGGCAAATTCTTTATCCGTCAGACGAGGGCGTCTGACGGTAGCTCCCTTTGTGTATCTTCCAGTCTTCGTGCCTTCATGGTTCAATCCTCACCACAAATGATGTACCGATGCTTTCATATATTTTTCGTAAACAGCCTGCACCTGCCGCAATTGTTCTTTACTCAGCGATTGTTCATTCAATGCTTCAAGGTTGCGTGTTACCTGTTCGGGTTTTGAAGCTCCCGGAATAACGGTGCTTACCGCATCAAAATCCAATATCCATTTCAGTGCTAATGCTGATAAGGTTTTACCTGCTGGAACAATTTGTTTCAATTCTTCCACGGCCTGCAAACCTGTTGCATAATCAATACCGGAGAATGTTTCGCCTTTATCAAATGCTTCACCGTTACGATTAAATTGACGATGATCTCCACTTTCAAAAACTGTTTGTGCAGAATAATTGCCGGTTAACAACCCGCTTGCTAACGGCACACGAACGATGACACCAATATTTTTCTTCTTCGCCTGTTCAAAAAATAATTCGGCAGGTCGCTGACGGAACATATTGAAAATAATCTGCACCGTTGTTACATTATCAAATTCAATGGCCTTTAATGCTTCTTCCACTTTCTCCACACTCACACCTAAGTGCTGAATCTTTCCTTCTTTCTTCAAGTCTTCAAACAAACCAAAGATTTCCGGACGATAATATACAGGCGTAGGCGGACAATGCAACTGAATCAGATCGAGTGTTTCAATTTGCAAACGTTTCAAACTGTCTTCCACATATTTCCGCAACACAGCAGGCGTGTAGCCTTCATTTACATGCGGCTGAATTTGTCGACCACATTTTGTAGCGACAAACAATTTTTCTTTTCTTGTTTTGAGAAAACGGCCAATGGCTTTTTCACTTTCGCCATCGCTGTACACATCGGCTGTATCAATAAAGTTAACGCCGTTATCAACGGCAGTATTTAAAATGGCATCTGCATTTTTTTCATCGAATTCACTGCCCCATTTACCGCCTACCTGCCAGGTACCAAGACTGATGGCTGAAATAGAAAATCCTGTTTTGCCTAATGTTCTGTATTGCATTTTGTCTTTATTTTTTCCCGTCCAACGAGGGCGTCTGACGAGGTTTCCTTAGTGAATCTTTCTGTCTTTGTGTCTTCGTGGCTTAAACAATCAAACTTCCACCATTGCTTTGATCACACCGTTCTTCGGGTCAAGCCAGCTTTTGAAATTGTCTTTCACTTCATCAAACTTTACACGATGCGTAATGTAAGTTGATGGATCAACCAATTTGTTGCGCATGCACATCATTACATGATCAAAATCTTCCTGCGTTGCATTACGACTGCTCATGAGCGTTGCTTCTCGTTTGTGAAATTCAGGATGAGCAACGATCAATTCACCTTTCTGTAAACCCACCAGCACATACCTTGCACCATGTGCCATATACAGAAATGCACTGTTGATGGCTTTCTGATTTCCTGTTGCATCAATTACAACCGTTGGCATATCGCCATTCGTAATTTCTTTTAAACGTTGCAGCACGTCTTCATTCAAAGGATTGATGGTATGCTGCACTTTTAATTTATCCTTACAGAAATTCAAACGTGTATCGTTTACATCCATGGCAATTACCTGTCCGCCTGCAATGCGGCCAAATTCCATAATGCCCAAACCAATCGGTCCTGCACCAATCACCAACACAAATTCACCCGAACGAACGCCTGCCCTGCGGATGCCATGTGCACCAATGGCCAATGGTTCCACCAATGCGAGTTCATCAAAACTCATGTCGCCGCCATGCAGTAAAGCAGAAGTTGGCACAGAAATATATTCCATCATACCACCATCCACATGCACACCAAATACATTGATAGCAGCGCAACAGTTAGGCAAACCATTACGGCATGCAATACATTCGCCGCAATGAAAATATGGGATGAGTGTTACATGCTCTCCCACTTCAAAACCTGCATCTGCATCAACCTGTACAATTTCGCAACCCAACTCATGACCGAGTATGCGTGGATAAACAAAGTAAGGTTGTGTTCCTTCAAATGCATGCAGATCTGTTCCGCAGATGCCGATGCGTTTTACTTTTAATATTGCACGGCCGGGTTGAATTTTGGGCGACTCTCTTTCTATATATTCAAAAGAACCCGGTTGCTGACACACTAATGCTTTCATAACATCTTTTATTAATTATTTGCTACACTTAATTGATAATTACCTGAACCGATCTTCACAACTGCTCTGCCATCTTCGTTCACAACACGTGCTTTCTTTCCATTCAATAAAACCGTTTGTTCCGGCTTTGCAGGAACGTACACGACTGCGGTGCTGTTGGCAGGTATTTCCACCTGCAAGTTAAATGATGATGTTGTTTTTACCCATTCGCTTTTAATTAATCCATAAGGCGACTGAAAACTTGCTTTTGCGTTCGTTACATCGCCCACCACTTCGGGCTTAATCACTATTTTTTTATAGGCAATGGAACTTTCTGCTTGCTGAATACCTGCGAGTCCTGCATAAAACCATTCCATTAAATGTCCCAGCATAAAATGATTATTGCTCACAATCGGTGCTGCCAGCCATGATTCAGTTAATGCCGTTGCACCTTTGGCGATCTGGTAACCATAGCCCGGCACATCATTTCGATTGTTCATTTTATAGATCACATCGCTTCTTCCTGCATCGTACAACACTTTTAACAGATGATGGAAGCCAATATCGCCACATGTTAATGCATAGTTCCGTTGCTGAATGTCTTTTACAATATTCTCTATCACGGCTGCTTTATCTTTTTCATTCACCAAATCAAAACTCACGGCCATCGCATTAGAAGTTTGACTGCCGCTGCCGTAT
>NZ_CAMLGT010000026.1 GCF_946479605.1 uncultured Lacibacter sp. | reverse complement strand
TGGAGTTGCTGTAACTATTAATGAGCCTAACGAATATTTCCAGCCTTATTATGCACCGATGGCTAATGTTAGAATGCAGAAAGTTGAAATGATGGACCAGGCTGCGACAGAACCACAAGCTGATTTTAAGAAGATGAAGTTGAAGTATGACGTGACGGTGGTGTTTGCGTTGAAGTAATTCCCCCTGCGCCAAAGGCGGAGAGAATTAGTTCTAACAAATCTTCCATTTTCATGTTCTCTTACAGCGTAAGATTTTATTTGAGCCATTAAGAAGTTAAGGAGTATTAAAACTAAATCCCTTAACTACTTAATGGTTTTTATTTTTTTGCCGAAAGAAATGGTTGAAACCAGAAAGACACTTTGTGCTTTTAATGATAAGAATTACCAAACGAGGAATCTCGCCTGAGGCGAGACGACGCAACAGACGATTCAAAGTAGCAATGCAGTTTGGCACAACTACAACTTACTCCTTTCAAAATCGCTTTTACATGTAATCAAGACCACATCCCATCATCCTTCAACAGGCTCAGGATGACAGTGTAGCTAATTTATTAGTTCGTTCGCCAAAACAAAAAGTCCTGCATCGCTGCAGGACTTAATTATAAATTCAATTACAAAGAAAGATTCAGAATTACTCAGCAGCTTTGTTCTCGCCACCTTTGTTTCCTTTCTCTTCCTGCTGTAATTTTTCTTTGATCTGTGCCAAAGCGCCAAGGTCACCAAGCGTTGGTTTTTCAACCTTACTCTGAATGTTCTTCACGGCTTTTTTAGCAGCATCAGCATCGGCTCTTTGTTCTTTTCTTGCAGCATCTCTTTCGTCAGCTTTAGCTTGCTCCCAAATGCGTGCGTGAGAAACAACGATGCGTTTTTCATTGCGATCAAATTCAATCACCATGAATTGTGCTGTTTCGTCAGCGCCAACACTCTTGCCATCTTCTTTTGCCAAATGACGGTTAGGAGCAAATCCTTCCAAACCATAAGGCAATTGAACAATAGCGCCTTTGTCGTCTTTACGAATGACAGTTCCATCATGAATTGAACCTACAGCGAATGTATCCTGCAAGCTGTTCCAGGGATCTTCTTCGAGCTGCTTGTGACCTAATTGCAATTTGCGGTTGTCTTTATCAATACCAAGGATCACTACGTCGATGTTTTCACCAACTTTAGTGTACTCGCTTGGGTGATTGAAACGTTTCAACCAGCTCAGATCAGAGATGTGGATCATACCACCGATACCGGTTGTCAATTCAACAAACACACCGTAAGGAGTGATGTTTTTCACAACGCCGGTATGACGGCTGCCTTCAGGGAATTTAGTTTCGATATCGCTCCATGGATCCTGAGACATTTGCTTAATAGACAAGCTCATCTTACGACTTCCCTTGTCAAGTGTTACCACTTTAGCTTCATGCTCATCACCGAGTTTGAAGAATTCTTTTGCATTGATTGGCGTGTTAGCCCACGTAATTTCAGATACGTGAACCAAACCTTCAACACCCGGAAGGATTTCGAGGAATGCCCCGTAATCTTCAATGTTCACCACTCTACCTTTCACGATAGCGCCTTCAACAATGGTATCAGGCAACACATCCCATGGATGTGGGGTCAATTGTTTTAAACCAAGAGAGATACGTTTCTTCTCATCATCGAAATCAAGTACCACAACATTGATCTTTTGATCAAGTTTCAGTACTTCTGACGGATGATTGATGCGTCCCCATGAAATATCTGTGATGTACAATAAACCATCTAAGCCGCCGAGGTCCATAAATGCACCGAAGTCAGTAATGTTCTTAACGGTTCCTTCCAGTACCTGGCCTTTTTCAAGCTTGCCAATGATCTGTGCTCTTTGAGCTTCGATATCGCTTTCAATAAGAGCTTTGTGAGATACAACGGCATTTTTGATTGCTTCATTGATTTTAACCACTTTAAACTCCATTGTTTTACCAACAAACTGATCGTAGTCGGTAACAGGCTTAACGTCGATTTGAGAACCTGGTAAGAAGGTTTCCATACCAAACACATCAACGATTAAACCACCTTTTGTTTTGCTGGTAACAGTACCTGTAACAATTTCACCTGTCTTATGTACTTCCATAATGCGCTCCCAAGCACGTGTGATGCGTGCAAGTTTGCGGCTGAGGTGTAAGTGACCTTCTCTGTCTTCTTTTTCAACAACCATTACTTCAACAGTGTCGCCAACTTTTAAACCTTGCAGGTCACGGAACTCGTTCAAAGAAACAAGACCATCGCTTTTAAAGCCAATGTTGATCACCACATCTGTTTTTGTTAATGCCACAACCTGGCCATCAACAATTTCAGCATCGTTTACCTGCTTGAACGTACCATCATAAACTGAATCGTACTTTTCACGCTCTTCTTTACTGTAGATTGCTACGTTGCGCTTGTCAACGCTCCAATCAAAATCATCATGTGCAGTTTGCACAGCCACAGGTGCAGTTGTTGTCGCTGTAGTTGCTTCAGTAGCCGCAGCTACCGGTGCATTCTCCTGTGCATCAGCGTTTGAGTTAACAATTTGATTTTCTGACATAAAATAACCCCGATTGTTTAAATTGATTCGGGGGTGCAAATGTAGGCCAAAAAGCTGGTGAGGCAAGGGTTTTCAGCTTAGTTTTTTTGCAAAAAAGAAGGCTTTTTTGATGGGCAACACTCCTGTTTCGTAATCCGCCATGTTGTCTTTTGCAGGACGAACCCGTTATAAGCAGTCACCCACTGATTGCCAGCCTGTTAACCATCTGTAAAAGGTAGCAGCCCTATTCTTCTTTCCGTTATTTTTATACGCATGGAACAAATGGAAAACTTACTCAACGATTTTGAAGAACCACAGTACCGTTATATGGGATTTTGGCCCCGTTTCGGAGCTTTGGTAATGGATGGAATTATCCTGTGGGTGTTTGGCTATTTGCTTCGCTATGTTTTGCCATATAACCTTCCCTATCTGAGCATCGCTGTTTCCACAATAATACCTATTGCTTACAATCTTGTACTGGAATATAGATTTGGGGCAACAATCGGGAAAATGCTGCTGAGGATGAAGATTGTGAATGATACACTGCAACCACCAAGTATGAATAATATTCTCCTTCGCAATATCATATACATTGGGCTTGAAATGATCTCTTTACTCATAGCTGTGTTTTTTCAACTATATTATATCGAAGCAGAAGGAGCCATTACAGATTGGAAAGACCTTATTACTACAAGAAGTATTTTTTATGTGAGTTATGCAGGTTTGGTTTTTTTGATTTATGCTGTTGAAACATACTTTCTTGTAAACGACTCAAAGTACAGAGCCTTGCATGACAGAATTGGAAAAACCTATGTTGTGAAAAGTTCAGTACAAATGACCGATGATCATCTTTAAATTCTTTTCATTTTTACCCCACGGATTATCCCTGTCAAAACCAGCAACACACAAAGACCTATGCCGCCGTATGCAATTGTTACAATTTCACTGTAATTCTTCTGCGAAACTGAAATGCCGTACAATGCCCACATAATAACCATGGTATAGAAAAAATCGCTGCGAAAAACAGTAAAAAATGCAGCAAGGAATGTTGCTGATGTGATCATGATACAACTCCACATCACGGCATCGATCCCTAATCCGTTCCAGTTATAATGAACCAGCAAAGCTGTGGTGTTTGCAATAGTAGCAACACTTATCCAGCCGAGATAAACAATAAACGGCACATACAGCAGCCTGTTCATCCGCTTTAATTTCATCCGGTGTGGTTGCAATTTTATATAGATGAGAATAAGCGTTGCTAAAAGCCACAACATGAAAAACAAAGACAACTCAACCTGTAACAAGTGCCACATCATGATCCACGTGCCATTTAATGCACACGTAAGTATAAAATATGGCGTAACTGTTTTAACAACGGGCATCATCGCATCAGCATCATTCTGCTTCCATAAAATAACCGAACTGTATACAACATAAGCCAGCAACAGTAAATAAATAACACCCCAAATACTGAAAGTAAATCCGGCAGGCACAAATAAGTTGGGATACATGGCGCTGATTTCGCCTGTTGTGTATCCGTTAAGCGGTAAGCCATTGGCCAATGCATTCATGGTAATCATGAATGCAAAAAATAAAACCTGGTAAATCGTAAGCCGGCGTGTGTTTGCTATCATAATAAACAATATGCAATAATTACACCTGAACCACCAAACTGTTCACTACTTCCACATCACATAGCTTTTTGCAAGCAAAGGCAGCACAATTACGGATGTCAACGCCCACCATGCTCCTGCAAAACAATAAAGCACTAACGCAATTGTGATTAAATAGAAAGGATATAAAAATGCCATCAGGCAAAAAAGAATACTGTCATAGTACTGCTCACCACGTAATTTCCAGGCAATACGTTCAAGTGGAAAATAAAAAAGAATATGCGTTACCACTCCAAGCATGGCAGGAATAAACAAGAGCCACTTGGGAAGCTTCACACTTGTATCAGGATTTGTTATTGTACTCAGTTCCTGTAATTGTACTTCTGCTGCTTTGTTAATAGCCACCATCTTTGCGCCTACTTCCATCCCTTCTTTAATCACTTCTTTTCCAAACTGTGTTCCAAAATTGAAATCGAACGTTTTGGGGAAATCAACAAATGAATTATACCTGATCCATACAGGAAGAAAAGTTACATCCAGCCCATCTTCCCATGCCTGCAACAACATACGGGGCGCTCCCTTTTTCAACGGCAGTTGCAATGTTGTTTGATGACGACAAAAACCCTCTACAAAAATGAGCACATGCTCGCCACGCATCAACACTTTTCTCACCTCTTCAAATGTTGCATCATTATTTGCCAGTTGATCTTTTCCATCAGTCATCCTGTAAATAGGAATCATGTTTACAGAACGTAAGATCATCCGTACAAAAGGATTTTTAAACACGCCGCTTCTTGTTATAAAATGTACCCGGTGATCCATCATGGCTCCTACTATAACAGCATCAAGAAAAGAATTGGGATGATTCACGCCAAGGATCATTGGGGTGACGATTTTTGTTTGTTTCGAATTGAAAAAGCCAATTCGTTTTGTAAAAATCCAGAAATAAAAATGTGTGAGGATCTTGGTTAAAATATACATCCGGTCGTTATCATTAAGTGGGGCAAAGTAAACAAAAAATCCAATGATGGTAACTGTGTAACAAAAAACGCCACCGTTTTCCGATGGCGTTTTTTCTATACCTGTAAATGCTTATTGTTCCGAAACCAGTTTGCCATTTTCATCAAACAGCAGTGTCTTTTTCTTTCCCGCTGCATCCAGGATTACCTGGAACAGGTTGGGATTCTTCGGTTTTTCAATTTTGATGATATCCTTGGGGCTGTCTTTTGGATAACGGCGAAGTATTTCATCAATTACTGATCGTGGTGCCTGTTCTCTTGGCATGGGTGTGCGAGTATCCACCCTGTCGCCATTACTATGGTAAGTGGCGGTTGAGCGCCATACCCCATTGCCAAATACAACGGTCCAATCGCCACGATTCTTTGTCCAAACAGCATTTACCGCATTGGGATACTCAGCCGCAAAAGAACTGCCTACTTTCGTTGGAATATTTTTTCTTGTTTTGCTGTTGCCGTTTTGAGCGCCGGTAGCTGTATTGTTATTATTGCTGTTCGCCTGTTCGTTTACATTATTATTTTTTCCCTTGCCTGCATTTTCCTTTTTATTTTTCTCTTTGCTTTTATTTTTTTCATTACCGGCTTGTGCAAAAACAAGCAAAGAACACGATAAAAGAATAGCAAGACTAAACAGCTTTTTCATAAAGATTTATTTTACTAAAGGTACAAACTGCTAACAGAAAAACAAGAGTGGCTAAGCCCCTGCAATTTGCCGGATGGCATTAACAAGTCTGTCAAGGTCTTTTGTTGAAGTGTACACATGTGGGGTAATACGCACACCATGGATGTTTTCCCAATCAATACTAACAGTATGGATACGGTGTTTATTATGTAACTCCTTTGATACATCTCCCGGTTTTACTCCATCTATTGCAATATTTGAAATAGCACAATACGCTGCTTTGTTTTTTGGCTGAAGGAATGACACTTTCTTTAAATCAGCTACTTTATTTATCCAGTAATCAGTAAGATAACGTAGCCTTTCTTCTTTCCGTTTTGAACCGATGACATTATGAAAATCAACGGCATTGCCAATGGCCATTTCACTTGCGAATGATCTTGTACCAAGTGATTCAAATTTGCGGATATCTGTACCATCGGGTTCGTTGTTACTGAGCAGCGCCCAAATATTTTTTATCTTCTCTTTTTTGATCCACAGCAAACCGCTGCCAAAGGGCGCACACAACCATTTGTGTAAAGAGCTGGCAAAATAATCGCAACCAAGATCAGGTATCTTGAAATCGGTATGGGCAAACGTATGCGCCCCATCACCAATCACTTCAATGCCACGTTTATGCGCTTCATCCGCAATTTTTCTGATGGGCAGAATTTGTCCGGTCCAGTTTATGAGATGAGTAACATGTACAATTTTTGTACGTGATGTAAATGCATTTACATACTGCTGTACAATGGTATCATCGTTCTCTACGGGCAATTCAAGATTTAACCAAACCAGTTTAATTCCATCCCGCTTTTCACGTTGTTTCCAGGCGTTGATCATATTCGGGTAGTCCTGTTTTGTAAGCACCACTTCATCGCCTGCTTTTAAATTCAAACCAAAGATCACTGTATTTAATCCCTCTGTTGCATTACGGTTAATGGCAATTTCTTCAGCATTGCAACCGGCAAGCTCTGCCAACTTTCCACGCAACGCTTCCCTGCCTTCATCAAGCGTGCGCCACATATAATAAGAAGGCCCTTCGTTTGAAAATTGATAGAAACGGATATGTGCATCCTGTACTACTTTGGGCTGTGGGCTTACACCGCCATTGTTGAGGTTTAATAAGTTGGGCGATACTGTGTATTGCTCTTTTATCCATCCCCAAAAATCTTCATCTTTCATTGCATCTGCATTGTTCAATGCATGAAACTGACGGTACCTGTTCTCTGCTTCGTTAGCAAAAGCAGTATTTGTAAAAGGCAAAAAAGTAAAAGCGCCTGCAGCAGTAAGTTGGTGTAAAAACTTTCTTCGGGATGACATTACAGTTGAGTTTATTTAAAGGTAGGGATATTGATTCTTACAAAATATACCAACTACATGGGCGTGCAACAGAGTAAATAACTGTGCAGATTATAAGGAAGTAATTGCTTTTGCAGCTATAAAACCACTAGTCCATGCGTGTTGAAAATTAAAGCCACCTGTAATGCCATCTACATCTAAAATTTCACCTGCAAAAAAAAGATTGGGATGCAGTTTGCTTTGCATCGTATTTGCATCAACCTGTTTCAGATCAACACCGCCAGCAGTAACAAACTCTTCCTTAAACGTTGTTTTACCTTTTACCTGAAACTCATGATTGCACAGCAGCTGCACTAATTTATTTTGTTCTTTCGATGGAAGATCGGCCCAGCGTACTTCCTCATTTATACCTGCTTGCTGCAACAGAAAGGCCCATAAGCGGTTGGGCAAATGAAAGAGATTATTGTTGCTGATCTTTTGTGATCCTTTACTGGTACGAATCAACTGCAGCGCATCTTTTACTTCCTGTTCCTTTGCATCGTTCAGCCAATTAATATTAATAATGAAATCATAATTACGTTCCTGCAATTCTCTTGCACCCCATGCTGAAAGTTTTAATATACCTGGTCCGCTCATACCCCAATGTGTAATCAACAGCGGGCCGGTGTTTTTTAATTTTGTTGATTGAATTTTTATGGTTGCTTCGGGCACCACAACACCCATCAATTGTGTGATTGGATGTTGTGGAATATTAAACGTAAATAACGATGGAACAGGTGGCACAATCGTATGACCTGTTCCTTTTAACCAATCGAATTGCTGAAGTTTAGGAAAACCACCACTGGCAATACAAACATAATCGGCAGTTATAGTGTCACTGTTGTTTAGTTCCACTTCCCACTTGTCACTCTCCGCTTTCAATTTTTTCACTTCTCTGTTCAGTAACAAATCTACTTTATACTTGTTTACTTCACGCAACAAACAATCAATAATAGTTTGCGATGAATCAGTAGCCGGAAACATCCGTCCATCAGCTTCTGCTTTCAGCTTTACCCCTCTTTCTTCAAACCATTCAATGGTATCTTTTGTAAAGAACTGATGAAACGCTTTGCGTACAAAATGTTCACCACGTGGATAGCGTTTGCTCAATTCCTGTACATCAAAACAGGCATGAGTAACATTGCAACGGCCACCACCACTTACTTTTACTTTCGATAATACCTTGCTTGATTTTTCAAGAATAATTACACGCAACAACGGATTTAAGCGTGCTGCATTTACAGCACAGAAAAAACCGGCAGCGCCACCGCCAATAACAACCAGTGTTGATTGATATATTTCAGATCTGTTCACAATAAAAAAACTCCCTGTTGACAGGGAGCAATCTTTTCTTAATAGTAAGTAGCATCAAGATTTGGATTAGCTTTCTCAGCTGCTTCAATTGCAACAAATGAAGAAAGAATATCTGCCTTCCCTTTTTTAATACACACATCATGTTCGTAATGTGCAGATGGTAAGCCATCTGCAGTGCGGATGGTCCATCCATCTTCATCATGATATACTTCTTTCTTACCTAAGTTGATCATTGGCTCAATTGCAATCACTGTTCCTTCCTTCAACTTTGAACCTGTTCCACGTTTACCGTAGTTAGGCACTTGTGGATCTTCATGCAGGTTACGCCCTAAACCATGGCCTACCAACTCACGCACCACACCATATCCATGTTGCTTCTCTGTATAATCCTGTATGGCAAATGAAATATCACCAACACGATTTCCATGCACCGCTTTTTCAATGCCTTTGTATAAAGACTCACGTGTTACCCTTAGCAGTTTTTTTACATCATCTGTTGTGCTTCCTATAATGAATGTGTATGCACTATCGCCATGGTAACCGTTCATAAATGCACCCACATCAACCGATACGATATCGCCGTCTTTCAAAACATTATTTGTCGGAAATCCATGCACAACAGCGTCGTTCACAGAAATACAGGTGGCAAACGGATAAGTACCCTGGTAATTCTTAAATGAAGGAATAGCACCATTATCACGAATAAACTGTTCAACTCTTGCATCTACCTGCATGGTCGTAACGCCTGCCTTCAGCATCTTAGCAGCTTCTGCCAATGCATCGCCAACAAGCAAGGCACTTTTACGGATCAATTCAATTTCTAATGGTGAACGGTAATGAATCATAAAATCAGTATGTATTAAAAAACCCCGGCTTATTGGCCAGGGTCTCTATGTGAATGTGGTGTATTAAATAGCGGATGAAGATACGGTCTGGCGTCCCTGGATTTTGCCACCCTTCATCAAACCGTCATACTGTCTCATCAACAGGTGTGTTTCGATTTGTTGTAAAGTATCAAGAACTACACCTACCATGATGAGCAGCGATGTGCCACCGAAGAATGTAGAGAAACCACTTGTTACTCCCAGATTCTTTGCAATACCTGGAAGAATACCCACAGCTGCAAGGAATACTGCACCAGGTAAAGTAATGCGGTCCATTACCTGTCCTATATAATCAGCAGTTGGCTGACCAGGTTTTACACCCGGAATAAACCCGTTGTTTTGTTTCAGGTTATCAGCAATTTGCTTTGGATTAAAGATTAAAGCTGTATAAAGGAATGTAAACCCGATTACCAATACAGAATAAATAATCATGTACCAGATATTGCCATGATCACTCAAAGTAGCTGCAACACCTTTGGTAGCATCAAACCCAGTAAGCAATGTTGGCAAAAACATGATAGCCTGTGCAAAGATGATGGGCATTACACCTGCGCTGTTCACCTTTACAGGCAGGAACTGGCGGGCACCACCAAACTGGCGGTTACCGACAATCTGTTTTGCATAGTTGATAGCGATCTTACGTACACCTTGCACGAGAATGATCAATCCCATGATGATGGCGATAAGAATAGCGATCTCGATCATGAAAGTAAGGATACCACCACCTACGCCACCGCTTTTTGAATCAAATTCAGCAGCGATAGATGCAGGGAAACGTGCAAGAATACCAATCATGATAATGAGTGATGTACCATTACCTAAACCTTTATCAGTAATACGCTCACCCAACCACATTACAAACAATGTACCTGCAGTTAAAATTACTGTTGTAGATAACCAGAAGAAACTGCTGTAAGATTCAATAATTGCTCTTTGTGCAATTTCAGGGCTTTTTAAATAAGTAACGTATGCACTTGCCTGGAAGATGGTTACAATTACTGTGAGGTAACGTGTCCATTGGTTGATCTTCTTACGTCCACTTTCACCTTCCTTCTGCATTTTCTGCAAACGTGGCACCAAAATGCTCATCAGCTGCATAAAAATCGATGCAGAGATATATGGCATAATACCTAAGGCAAAGATAGATGCACTTGAAAATGCACCACCGGCAAATGAATCGAAAATACCAAGGATACCTTCTTTAGCTTTTGAGTTAAGGTCTTCTAATCCATTAGGATCAACGCCTGGCAAAACAATGTGAGAACCCACACGATATACCAGCAAGAGTAAAATAGTGTAAATGATTTTACTCCTCAGCTCCTCAATGCTCCAGATATTCTTTAGGGTTTGTATGAGTTTTTTCACTGGAAAAAAATCTTTTTAAAATTTGCTGTAAAAGAAAAAAGACGCATTTGCATGCGTCGGGCAAATATCGGGAAAATTTACTTTACAATTTCAACTGTACCACCCGCAGCTTCAATAGCAGCTTTTGCTTTTTCGCTGAGTGCGTTTACTTTGAAAGTAAGCTTGGTTTTGATTTCTCCGTTAGCCAGTATCTTAACTCTGTCTGTACGGCTGATCAAGCCATTAATGTACAAGCTTTCCAGTGAAAATTCAGTGATACTGTATTTTTCAGCAAGTTGTTCAACTTGTCCGAGGTTGAATACACGGTACTCAACACGATCAGGATTTTTAAAGCCACGTTTTGGTACACGACGCTGAATAGGCATCTGCCCACCTTCATGAGCTATTTTACGTTTAAAGCTTGCATGGCTCTGCGCACCTTTGTTACCCTTTGTTGATGTACCACCTTTACCAGATGCTTCACCACGACCTAAACGTTTTTCTTTGTGTGTAGAACCTTCAGCAGGTTTTAAATTATGCAGTTTCATTTGTAAATGATTTTGAACTTTCGGGGAATCACCCCTCGCAAATAATTTGATAATGTGATAATCTGCTGCTTTGCTAATCCAAAGAATTAGCACATCAGTTAATTAGCTAATTGATTAAGCTACTTCCTCAACCTTCAACAGGTGACTCACTTTCTGAATCATACCAAGAACCTGGGGAGTGCCTTCTACTTCTTTACTTGAGTTTGTTTTGTTCAAACCAAGTGCCTTCAGCGTTTGCTTTTGGCGCTCTGGTCTGTCAATTGGACTCTTTACTAAAGTGATTTTTATCTTTTTCATATCTCAGTCTATTTTGACTGCCGACTGTCGACTCTCGACTGACGACTGTATTCAATTATCCGTTAAATACTTTCTTTAATCCAAGGCTGCGTACTTTCGATACAGCAACCGGTTCACGCAACAAAGCCAACGCTTTGAAGGTAGCTTTAACCACGTTATGTGGATTAGCAGAACCCAAAGATTTTGCTAATACGTCGGTAACTCCAGCACTTTCCAATACAGCACGCATACTTCCACCGGCAATTACACCAGTACCGTGTGCAGCTGGTTTAATAAGTACTTTAGCAGCACCTTCTTTTGCAAGCTGATCGTGAGGAATTGTACCTTTCATTACAGGAACTTTGATGAGGTTTTTCTTCGCATCTTCAATTCCTTTAGAAATCGCTTCCTGTACTTCTTTTGCTTTACCTAAACCATGACCAACCACACCATTTTCGTTACCCACTACAACCAATGCAGAGAAACTGAAGGCACGGCCACCTTTGGTTGTTTTAACAACACGGTTAATGGCTACAACCTTTTCTTTCAGTTCCAGGTCACCTGCTTTTACTTTGTTTACAATTACTTTCGACATTTATCTGTTATTAAATGTTTACGATTGATTAGAATTTTAAACCTGCTTCACGTGCACCTTCTGCCACCGCTTTTACACGGCCATGATACAGGTAACCACCACGATCAAATACGATAGCTGATAAGCCAAGGTCGGTTGCTTTGCGTGCAATTGCAGCACCTACCAGTTTGCTTTTTTCAAGCTTCGATACTTTTTGAGCTGCAATGTCTTTGTCTTTTGAAGAAGCAGAAGCAAGTGTTTTGCCATCTACATCATCAATTAACTGAACATAAATATCAGAGTTACTGCGGAACACACTCAGGCGGGGTGTTGCAGATGTTCCGCCTACTTTCTTACGAACAGCGTAGCGGATCTTTTGTCTTCTGATGACTTTGTTATCTGTTTTCATCTTTTTGTATTTATACCTCCCGATACTGCCGGGAAATGAATTTGTTCAAATAATTATTATTTACCAGCAGCTTTACCAGCTTTACGGCGGATATATTCACCCACATATTTAACACCTTTACCTTTGTATGGCTCAGGTTTACGTAAACTGCGGATCTTTGCAGCAACAGCGCCTAATAATTGTTTATCAATACCAGTAAGTGTGATAGTAGGGTTCTGCCCTTTTTCCTGTGCGGTGGCTACTTTCAATTCATTGGGTACTTCAACGATGATGTTATGTGAATAACCCAATGCTAGGTCAAGAATGTTACCTTGGTTTGCAGCTTTGTAACCAACACCCACAAGTTCAAGTTTCTTTTCAAAACCTTCAGTAACACCTTTTACCATGTTGGCAACAAGTGCACGGTACAAACCATGCATTGCACGATGGCGGCCTTGATCAGTTGGACGACCAAAAGTAACTTCCCCATCTTTTACTTCTACAGTAATATCACGATCAATTGATTCAGTTAATTCACCTTTAGGTCCTTTTACTGTTACCACATTGTCTTTTCCAACTGTAACAGTAACACCTTGAGGAACTGTTACCGGTTTTTTTCCTATACGAGACATAGTATCTTAGTTTTATTTTGAGTTGGTTGCTAACCGGGTCAGCTTAGTATAGCTTCAGCTTAATGTATCAGCAACAGTTAAGATTAATAAATATAGCAGAGTACTTCACCGCCAACATTGCTGGCTTTTGCCTGTTTATCAGTCATTACACCTTTTGAAGTACTGATGATTGCGATACCCAAACCGTTCTTTACACGGCGGAAATCTTCAGGTTTAGAGTACTGGCGTAAACCAGGACGGCTTACACGTTCCAAAGCCTGGATAGCAGGTACTTTTGTTTGAGGATCATACTTCAAAGCAATCTTGATAACACCTTGTTTGCTGTCATCTTCAAACTTGTATTTAAGAATATAACCTTGATCATATAAGATCTCAGTGATACGTTTTTTAAGATTTGATGCAGGGATTTCCACAATACGGTGACCAGCCATTTGGGCGTTTCTAACACGGGTAAGGAAATCTGCAATAGGATCTGTAACCATTGTATTTTTAATTGAATGATTTTTTGATAAATGTTGTTTACTTATTGTGCATCATATTCAATACCTGCACAACTTCGCCTGTGCGGCCCGGTATTACCAGCTTGCTTTTTTAACACCTGGAATTTTACCATTCAGCGCCATGTCACGGAACATAACACGGGAAATACCGAAGTAACGAATGTAACCTTTCGGACGTCCTGTGAGCTGGCAACGGTTTTTCAAACGTACTGGTGATGCATTCTTTGGCAGTTGATCCAAAGCTGCATAATCACCGGCAGCTTTTAACGCAGCACGCTTTTCAGCATACTGTGCTACCATTTTCTCTCTTTTGCTTTGACGGGCTGTTACTGATTTTTTAGCCATAATTGTATTTTAATATTCAAAAACCAAATTCCAATGTCCAAACTATTTTGGATTTTGTGTTTTGGATTTTTGTTGATTAATCCTTTTTAGCATTTTTAAAAGGCATACCCAGTTCTTTGAGCAACTCGTATGCTTCTTCGTTCGTAGTAGCAGTAGTTACGAAAGTGATATCCAAACCAGTGATTTTATTCACTTTGTCAATATCAATTTCAGGGAAGATGATTTGCTCGGTAACACCCATTGTGTAGTTACCACGACCATCAAATGATTTATCGTTTACACCTTTAAAGTCACGTACACGTGGTAAAGAAGCAGCGATCAGTCTGTCCAAAAATTCGTACATGTTTACACCACGCAATGTAACACGTGCACCAATTGGCATTCCTTTACGCAACTTAAAGTTGGAGATATCTTTCTTTGAAGTGGTAGCAACAGCTTTCTGACCAGTAATTGTTGTCAGTTCTTCGATTGCAATATCTACCAGTTTCTTGTCGTTCACCGCACCGTTCACGCCACGGTTCAGGCAGATTTTCTCCAGTTTAGGAACCTGCATGATGCTTTTGTAACCAAAACGTTTCATTAAAGCAGGTACTACTTCACTTTTGTACTTGCTTGCCAAACGGGGTGTATATTTTACAGTACTCATTTTCTTAATGTTTTAACCTTCGTTAAATTATTTTACAGGCTGACCTGATTTTTTAGAAACCCTTACCAGTTTACCGGTTTCACGGGTGCGTTTTACTTTGGTAGCTTGTTTGCCATCCCACAACATCACATTAGAAATGTGGATAGGAGCTTCTTTCTTTACAATACCACCTTTTGTATTTTGCGCACTCGGTTTGGTATGCTTGGTTACGATGTTTACACCTTCTACCAATACACGTGCATCTTCAGGAAATACTTCCAGCACTGTACGAGGCTTTTTTACATCTTTATCATCACCGGCAATTACAACTACTGAATCGCCTTTCTTGATGCTAAACTTGGGTTTAAATCTGTTGCTCATTTTTTTCGCTTTATGCTTAACGCTAAACTTTAGTGGCTTAGCAGAAACTTTATATTAGAAGCATGGGCTGCTGTGCCCGTTGCTATTACTTACAGTACTTCCGGTGCCAATGAAATAATTTTCATATAGCCTTTATCACGGAGCTCTCTTGCTACAGGCCCGAAGATACGTGTACCACGTGGCTCGTCTGAAGCGTTGAGGATTACTACCGCATTATCATCGAAACGGATGTAAGAACCATCCTTACGACGCAATTTGTTTTTTGTACGCACAATTACAGCTTTTGCCACAGTACCTTTTTTGATACCGCCGCCTGGTAATGCATCTTTTACAGTTACCACAATCTTATCGCCAATCTTTGCATAATCCTGGCCGCTGTTTCCCAATACTTTGATGCAAAGCACTTCTTTTGCACCACTGTTATCGGCTACGTTTAATCTGCTTTCTTGCTGAATCATTTTCTTAAACTTTTAACTCCGGGTATTAACACTGAGTATTTAAAAATTCGGGTTGTTTGCAGAGGCTTACGGCTGCGTACCGAAGCATGCGTAGAATATTACTTCGCCTTTTCTACAACTTCTACCAGTCTCCAACGCTTTGTTTTGCTGAGAGGACGGCTTTCCATAATACGTACAGTATCACCTATACCGCACTCATTCTTTTCATCATGAGCATGGAACTTAGTCGTTTTTTTAACGAACTTTCCGTAGATAGGGTGTTTTACTTTACGTTCAACAGCTACGGTAATGGTTTTATCCATTTTGCTGCTGGTTACAACACCTGTCTTCGTTTTACGCAAATTTCTTTCTAACATTTTTTGCTTTTTTTCAGTTGATGGCGCAATGCGCCACTGTTATTCAAATGGATTAAATACCCAGTTGTTTTTTTCTTAACTCTGTTTTTAAACGGGCAATATCACGGCGAAGGCCACGGATGCTCACGGGGTTCTCTAAGGGAGAAATTGCGTGTGCAAATTCCAGCTTCTTCAAACGCAGCTCATCTTCTTTGATGCGTGCAGCCAGATCTGTAACGTTCAGCTCTTTTATGCTCTTTAAAAAATCAGTTGTCTTTGCCATGTTAATCAGTTTATTCAGTTCTTCAACTTGTTAATTACGCAACCAGGTCTCTGCGTACAATGAATTTTGTTTTGATGGGGAGCTTTTGCGCTGCCAGTTCCATCGCAGCTTTCGCTACTGTTTCAGGAACACCATCTGCTTCAAACAAAATACGCCCTGGTTCGATAATAGCAGCCCAACCTTCTGGGTTACCTTTACCTTTACCCATACGTACCTCTGCAGGCTTGCGGGTTACTACTTTATCCGGAAACACTCTGATCCACACATTACCTTCACGTTTCATGGCACGTGTCATTGCCTGGCGGGCACTTTCAATCTGGCGGTTGGTTAACCATACCGGTTCCAACGCTTTCAATGCGTATGAACCAAATGAAATGCTGGTACCACGCTTAGCCACAGCACGGATGCGTCCTTTCTGTGATTTTCTGTGTTTTGTTCTTTTCGGCTGTAACATTGCTTAATATATTTCTTGTTACTGTTTGTTGTTTGCTTCGTACTTCTTACTGCGTAATTGGTACTTAATTATTATCCTTTACGGCTGTCTCTGCGTTGGCCACCACCGTGTCCACCACGACGATCATCTCTTCTGTCGCCACCATGTCCACCACCACGACGGTCATCTTTTCTGTCGCTCACATCGCTTTTGCCACCAACGAAGTTGGGATTCAGATCACGCTTAGTTAAAACTTCACCCTTACAGATCCATACTTTGATACCGATTTTACCGTATACAGTTAATGCATACAGGTTTGCGTAATCAATATCCATACGGAATGTATGCAGAGGAGTACGTCCTTGTTTAATTTCTTCAGTACGTGCAATTTCAGCACCACCCAAACGACCGCTTACTTTTACTTTGATACCTTCAGCACCCATACGTAATGCAGAAGCAATCGCCATTTTCACAGCACGTTTGTAATTGATACGGTTTTCGATCTGGCGTGCGATGGTATCTGCAACGATTGTAGCATCTACTTCCGGACGACGGATTTCAAGGATGTTGATCTGAACATCATCCTTACCTGTCAATTTCTTCAACTCTTCTTTAATACGATCTACTTCGCCACCACCTTTACCGATGATGATACCAGGCTTGGAAGTGTGAATGGTTACAATCAATTTGTTGAGTGTACGCTCAATCACAATTTTAGCGATACCACCTTTATTGATACGGGCATTAAGATAAGTTCTGATCTTGTTGTCTTCGATCAATTTACCGGCAAAGTCTTTTTTGCTACCATACCAGTTACTCTCCCATCCGCGGATGATCCCTAACCTGTTACCAATTGGATTTGCTTTCTGACCCATAGAATGGTTTATAAAATTTTATCAATTAATTTTTGTGTCTACGATGATGGTTACGTGATTGCTGCGCTTTCTTACACGGTAAGCACGGCCCTGTGGAGCAGGACGCAAACGCTTAATCATACGTGCACCATCAACATAAATTGTTTTCACAACCAATGATGCATCTGCTGCACTTTGACCATTGTTCTTTTGTTCCCAGTTGCTGATAGCACTTTTTAAAAGTTTACCAAGCGGAGTGGCAGAGTGTTGAGGATGAAAATCCAATAAAGCCAATGCCTTTTCAACATCCATTCCACGGATCTCATCAGCCAGCAAACGCATTCTGCGTGGCGATGTGGGATAATTTCTGAGTTTTGCTACTGCTTCCATTTCTTTTATTTTAAGGTTAAGACCATTGGTCTTTTACCATTAACCTACTTTTTTGCTTGAGTGACCTTTGAAGTTTCTTGTAGGAGCAAATTCACCAAGTTTATGACCTACCATAAATTCTGTTACGTAAACAGGGATGAATTTGTTTCCGTTGTGCACAGCAAATGTGTGACCAACAAAATCCGGAGTAATTGTAGAGCGACGGCTCCATGTTTTAATTACACCTCTTTTTGTTTTGCCTTCGTTAATAGCGAGCACCTTTGTTTCGAGGTGAGCTGCTACATAAGGACCTTTTTTAATCGAACGAGCCATGATTTATTTTAGTTTTCGATTTTCTGATTGAATTACTTAGCCAGTTTTTTACCATCCTTACGTTGGATGATGAGCTTGTTAGAACCTTTATGCTTAGAGCGTGTTTTTTCGCCTTTTGCATATTTACCGGTTCTGCTGCGTGGGTGACCACCGCTGCTACGGCCTTCACCACCACCCATCGGGTGATCTACTGGGTTCATCGCAACACCACGGTTACGTGGGCGAATACCTTTCCAACGGTTAACACCTGCTTTACCAGCTGTTTCAAGGCTGTGATCGCTATTCGATACTACACCTACTGTTGCATAACAGTTGATCAATACCTTACGCAATTCACCACTTGGCATTTTCAATACAGCGTACTTCTCTTCTTTGTTGGTTAACTGTGCGCTTGTACCTGCACTGCGTACCAACTTACCACCCTGGCCAGGCTGCATTTCAATGTTGTGAATGTTTGTACCCAACGGCATGTTCTTCATTTGAAGAGCATTACCCAGTTCAGGTGCTACTGCATCACCTGCTACTACTGTTGCACCAACCTGTAAACCGTTTGGAGCAAGGATGTAGCGTTTTTCACCATCAACGTAGTTCAGCAATGCGATGAATGCTGTACGGTTTGGATCGTATTCAATAGATGCTACTTTAGCAGGAACATCTTTTTTACTGCGTTTGAAATCAATTACACGGTATTTCTTTTTGTTACCGCCGCCGATGTAACGCATTGCACGACGACCTTGTGCGTTACGACCACCTGTCGCTTTTACTGATTCAAGCAAAGACTTTTCAGGCGTATCTGTAGTGATCTCGGCATACGCATTCCCGATTCTCCATCTGGTACCTGCGGTTACCGGTTTGTATTTCTTTAATGCCATTTTAAAAAACTTTTATTGTTCAACTTTTGCGGTAGTTGATCTACCATTCTTTGTTTCAGAATTATACTGTACCGTACAGGTCAATTGTTTCGCCTTCGGCAACAGTTACATAAGCTTTCTTGTAAGCTGGTTTGCTACCCTGGATATAACCTGCTTTGGTCATACGGTTCTTCGCTTTACGAGGAGCCACCATGGTGTGCACATCAGCCACTTTCACATTGTAGAATTCTTCTACAGCTTTTTTGATCTCGAGCTTGTTAGCTTTACGACCAACACGGAAAGCGTATGTGTTTTTCTTTTCTGTTAAACGATTGCTTTTTTCAGAAACAATCGGCTTTATTAAAATTTCACTCTGTCTCATCTGGACGTTGTTTATTCAGTTCAATGATTCAATTACGCTGCGGCTTCTTCTTCAGAAAAAACTTTAGCAGCACTTTCAGTTAATACGAGTACATCGCTGTTGATGAGATCGTATGTATTTACATCGGCCAGTAAAGAACCAACTACAGAAGGAACGTTACGGAGGCTGAGGTAAAGATTATCGTTGTAATCAGGAATAACCACCAGTGCTTTTTTGTTACCGATGTTGAGGTTGTTCAACACACTCACAAATTCTTTCGTTTTTGGAGTTTCGAAGTTGATGTCTTCAACAATAACAATAGCGTTTTCTTTTGCTTTGTAAGAAAGAGCACTCATTTTAGCGAGGTCTTTTACTTTACGGTTCAGTTTAAAATCGTAACCGTGAGGCTTAGGTCCGAAAATGGTACCACCGCCTTTGTATAATGGGTTACGGATATTACCCTTACGTGAACCACCTGTACCTTTTTGGCGGTGAAGCTTGCGGCTTGCACCCTTTACTTCAGCACGGGTCTTTACTTTATGAGTACCTTGGCGTTGTGCAGCCTGGTATTGCTTTACAGCAAGGTAAATAACGTGGTCATTAGGTTCGATACCGAAGATATCTTCCGGTAATTCGATCGTACGACCTGTTGCCTTTCCTGCTTTATTTAAAACTTCAACTTGCATGACTTCTTAAATTAGTTTGTGATTACTTCTGGATGTATACGATTGAACCGTTATGACCCGGTACAGAACCGCTCACAAGGATGTAATTCTTTTCAGGGAAAATTTTCAGGACTTTCAATCCTTTTACTTTCACTCTTTCTGCACCCATACGACCAGCCATACGCATACCTTTCATTACACGTGAAGCATCAGAAGAGTTACCGAGTGAACCTGGAGCACGCTGACGATCGTGTTGACCGTGCGAAGCTTCACCCACACCGCTAAAGCCATGGCGTTTAACAACACCCTGGAAACCTTTACCTTTTGTGGTACCAACTACATCAACTTTTTCGCCTTCTGCGAAAATTTCTGCAGTTACAGTTTCACCAATATTTTTTTCGAGAGAATAGTTGCGGAATTCTTTTACGAATTTCTTGGGAGAGGTGTTTGCTTTTGCGAAGTGATTCTTTTCAGCAGAAGTAGTGTTTTTTTCTTTCTTTTCGCCAAAAGCTAATTGAAGTGCGGTGTAACCGTCAGCTTCTTGTGTTTTAACCTGCGTAACAACACAGGGACCAGCTTCAATGATGGTGCAGCTTTGTTGCTTACCATCGGGACTGAAGATGCTGGTCATGCCGATCTTTTTACCAATAATACCTTTCATTTTTTTTACAGTTTATGCCCTGTAAGGTTGTTGAGACATAACGCCGGCGAGCGTCATTCAATCCCCGTTTACCATCGACCTTTTCCTTTTTTCCACTTCGGATCGGAAGTACCGATGGTAAACTAACCACGAAGGGCTAGTTTATATGTGTTCCCGGTTTTGAGCCGGAAATATGTTTTATTCAGAGCTCTTTTTTCGCTTCCGCCCTGCGGAATGATTGAGAGATGAAACTTAATTCTATTTGAAGAACTTACACGATTTGTCCGCCGGGCGGACATTCATCATGCTTTGATTTCTACGTCAACACCACTTGGCAAATCCAGCTTGCTCAGTGCATCAACTGTACGGCTGCTGCTGGTGTAAATATCCAATAAGCGCTTGTGCGTACAAAGTTGGAATTGTTCACGGCTCTTCTTGTTTACGTGTGGTGAACGCAATACAGTAAAGATTCTTTTACGAGTAGGTAAAGGAATAGGACCTGTTACCACTGCACCTGTACTACGAACCGTTTTCACGATTTTTTCTGCAGATTTATCGACCAGATTGTGGTCGTATGATTGCAATTTAATTCTGATACGTTGAGCCATAAGATCTGTCCCAAATTTTCAATTGGGAGCGCAAAGGTAGGGTTTCAAATATTCCCTGCAAAAAGTTTGAGGAAGTTTTTTCAAAAAAGAAGGCAAAACAACAGCATTTTTTCACATTTTCCTGCTTTGTGGGCAACTTCAGCTGCAATTTTTTACCCTGTATTGCTTAGAGAATTTTTTCTTTCATCAACCCCTGACGGCCTGCTCTGCCTACAACAGCCAATTTTCTGTTGTTGAAATTACCATTCAATGCAGTTTATATATGAAGCAGAACTATTCGTTTTTTTACTACAGAAATGCAGTAGTTTGTCCTAGTGCTTAAAGTTGGAGAACAAATAACCGCTGTTTAATTTTACAGCAGAATCAACAGTCCAATATCAATTCCTCCCGACGAGCCCTTGTTTAGTAGCCCGGATCTGCCCGGCAGCTCATTCTTGGTTTCCCTTATATACCATGACAGAAATTGTAGAAGCAAACAGTTCAACAAAAATGAATTGCTTGTAATTAAGGAAAGCCTACTCAGCTTTTATTTTGATATACCATAAAAATCCGTCAATGAAAACCTCAATTCAATCCTATGGCTCCGCCATTTTACTGCTTTCGTTCAGCCTTTTCTTTGCAGCCTGTACAAAAGAAAGATCAGCAAATTCAGATGAGAACCTGGCTACTGTTCAACAAACCCGTACCGGGGGACTTGTAGATGACGATCCTGAATTAGAAGCCAAAGTTCCTGTAATTGTATCAGCAGGCTTCTTACAATCCGGTTCAACAGCAGACAATCTTCCAATTTCAAGAATTGCTGCCAAAGGAAAGCCCGATGCAATAGCTCCTACTGTAAGTATTACTTCACCTGCCGATGGAACTTCTGTTTCCGGTACAGTGAATGTATTGGTATCAGCAGCCGATAATATTAAAGTTACTTCTGTAACCCTGAGTGTTGATGGATCAGCCAAAAGCAGCAGCACCAGTTCGCCTTTTACAAATGTGTGGAATTCAGCAACTGTTCCTAATGGCACACATACCCTGACAGTTACTGCCAAAGACGCAAAAGGGAATTCGAAATCCACTTCCATTCAGGTGAATGTTAATAATACAGCACCAGGCGATATCACGCCTCCTTCCGTAAATCTTACCTCACCCGGTAATGGAACCACGTATGATGCGAATACAAGTATTACGATTAATGCCTCTGCAACGGATAATATTGGTATAAGTACTTTAAACATCAGTATAGATGGTACAGTTGTAGGTAGCTCCACAAGTTCAACCCACAGTTATACATGGAATACAAGCACAGCAGCAAGTGGAATTCACACCATTTCTGCTACTGCGAAAGACGCTGCCGGAAACCAATCAGTAAAATCAGTAACCGTTACGATTAATACAATCGTAATTGTTGACCCCACACCCACAACCGGTGTGCGTTTAACAATGCCGCCTGTAGGTAACCAGGGAAGCGAAGGCTCTTGCGTAGCGTTTGCTGTGGGCTATGCAGCACGCTCTGCTGAACAGTATTACAGAACAGGAGCAACAGGCTATAGTGCTTCCAGCAATATCTTCAGTCCTGAATTCCTTTACAACCAGGTAAAATTCAGTTCTGATTGTAATTCAGGTACTGCCATGCAAACTGCTCTGGATTTTATCAAGCTAAATGGCATTCCAACCTTCCAAAGCATGCCTTACAGCAGCAGTAATGGTTGTTCATTATTACCAACTGCTTCTCAATCAACCGAGGCACTAAACTATAAGATCAGCAGTTATGCCAAATTATACAGCAATGACAGAACAGCTATTAAATCAATGATCGCACAAAACCATCCGGTTATTATTAATGTTCTTGCAGACAATTCTTTC
>NZ_CAMLGT010000025.1 GCF_946479605.1 uncultured Lacibacter sp. | reverse complement strand
GTAATCAGGATCGGTGGGATCGGTGATGTATTCAACATACACGGCGGGATCAAACCCTAAAATACTACCCGGTACAGTGGCCTTGCCATCTGCTGTTAAGTTGATGGGTGTAAAAGGCCCGTCAGGACGATCGCCCTTGGCCACCATCGCCTCCCGGTTGCGGCCACGGCTGTGCGGGTAGAGATAGTATTCTTTTTTACCGTTCTTTCGTTTTACTTCTACGAGATCGGGGGCATACATTACATCCCACTGGTTATCGATCGGGTAAGTAAACACAGGACCCTCATCCCGCCAGCTCGATAAGTCTTCAACAGGAGCCGACCAGATGCGGATGTCGGGACCACAATAACTGTTTACCCGCAGATCATGCGATCCGATAATATAAGCCCGGTATTTTCCCGGCTTATCAGGATCTTCAAACACACGGGGCTCACCGTCGGGCAAATGTTCCCACAACGGGAGATAAGGATTACCTGCTCCTTTATACACAAACTTATTGGTCGTTTTTGTTGCCGGCAACTTGTTTTGTGCCTTTGTACCTGCCAGGGTAAACAAGAACATGAAAACGAAAAGAATTGCCTGCTGCTGAAAGCGTAAACGGAACACCCTGTTGTACGATTGATTACTAGTCATCTGCTTGTTATTGATTTTCACGCTGATTCCGGGTTAGGTAAGGATCTGTTTTGTACGAAATCCGGTTTGCTAACCTGCTGTTCGTAATATGAAAGCGATTTGTTGATATGAGCTTTACAAACGAACAAGGGAATACATTTTTTGTTTAGATAAAAATTAAGAATACTATTTCTAACATAGACAAAAATCCCGCAGACTTGTACCAACCACGGAACCTGATAATAGCATAAAAAACGCCTGCCATCTGGCAGGCGTTTTTTTGCTTGTATATTGAAACATTAATCGTTAACATCCTCCCTTTATAAAATTGATCAGTTGTGAATCTTTCAGCAGAAACACACCACCCGAAAAACCAAACCACATTTCGCCATTTTTTGTTTGCATAATACTTTGCACATGATTCCTGGTAAAACCTTCCTTCTCGGTATAAGTAGTAAATGCAGAACCGTTAAACCTGCTGATGCCTTTTCCCAAAGTTCCCATCCATAAATAACCCTTGTCATCTATCAACATACTCCACACATCGTTACCTGCTAAACCGTTTGTGTTGTTGTAGTTTTTAAATGTCTTTTGATCATAACAACTTACACCCTTGCCCCATGTTCCAAACCAAAGCCTGCCTGTTTTATCTTCTGTAATTGATAGCACATTGTTACCTGCCAATCCATCGGCTTCCGTATAATTGCTGATGGTTTTACCATCAAATTTTTTTACACCATCCCCATCTGTTCCAAACCAGGTATTGCCTTGTTTATCCTCATACATTGTCCACACCAATTGAGATGTAAAGCGTGACAAACATTTGCTCTTGCTTCTAACAGGTAGCTCAATTGTTGTAAAACGGTTACCGTTTAATTTACAAACACCCTTCATGGTTCCTGCCCATATTTCCCCTTTGCTGTTGTATAACATACTCCATGTATCGTTTGATGGCAGTCCGTCTTTTTCAGTAAACACACGAAAGGTTTTGCCGTTATACATGGTGAGTCCGTTATTGGTCGCCATCCAGATATTCCCTTCTTTATCTTCCACAAGTTTTCTTACCGCATTTCCGCTGATGCCTTCCTTTGTTGTAAAATAAACAAACTGTTTCCCGTCGTAACGGCATACGCCTTCGTTGTTTGTTCCAAACCAGATATTGCCGTTTTTATCTTCCAGCATACAACGTATGTAATCACTCACCTGCAAAGAAGGATCGTATGCAGGCTTTTGTTTTACAGACAGGAAGCTGAATACCGACATTTGTTTGGGACGGGGTTGACCATCACTGATCGTTTGTGTTATTTCATTTGTTTGTACTGTATGGCCGCTGCTGTTTTGTCCTTTGCAGGAAAGAAGGAACAAAACAAACAGGAAAAACGGGATCTGTTTCATAAATGATGTTTTTTGTGTTTTACTAAATTACTCTGGCCCAAAGCCATTGCTGGTAAACCGGCTGTAAATAGATTGTAAACAGATGTAAAACCTTTGTAAACAAAGGCGCTTACAGCATTGATTGCCTACTTTTGGGTATGAACCGGAAGCTATTATTGCTGATTGCAGCGGGAGGCATGTTGCTCCTGCTGGTGGGTTTTGTGAGCAGGCAAAACAATAAAACTGATTTTGACGAAGCCCGTGAAATGATTGTAATGCGGCAGATAGCACATAAGATACTGCAGCAAACCGGTGATAGCAGCACTCCCGTGTCGCCTGTTAAACGGATTTCCGAAAGCAAGTTTGAAATTTCTTTTCCTGTCAGCTTTTCGTTCAGTCCCGATTCGTTGGTAAAAAGCATTGACCGAATCATCAGCCAGCACCATCTTCCTTCCGATTATATTGTGCAGGTCACCGAATCGCATAATGATAAGGTCGTGTTTGGATATGCGATCCTTGGAACAGAGCAGCAGAACATTGTTCCCTGCCAGGGACGCAGCCAGCCCGCTTTGCCTTACAGCATCTTCATCAGCTTTCGTGATAAACCTTTTTCGCCCGGTACATGGCTTATTACCGGTGGTGCTTGTTTGTTGATTGCTGCGTTTGTTATTGCCTGGCGTAGCAAACGGAAACCACAAGTAAGCGAAGAAGCAGAAACAGGCAGTGAGGTTGTTAACCCGCCGCTTGCTATTGGCGGTTACCTGTTTTACCCGGTAACTCAGCGGTTATTATTTGGTAATGATGAAGTGATCCTTACAAGCAAAGAATCCAAACTGCTCAGCATTTTTGCTGCTGAACCAAATGAGATCATTGATCGTAACCGTCTTCAAAAAGAAGTGTGGGAAGACGAAGGTGTGATTGTTGGACGCAGCCTTGATGTGTTTGTTTCAAAACTGCGTAAGCGATTGGAAAATGATCCTGCTGTTAAGATCAGCAGTATTCATGGCAAAGGTTATAAACTGGAAGTAGGTTGAATTCTATAACTGTGCAGCAATCTGGTCAACTATTTTTTTACTCATAACGCTGATGCCTGCATCATATTCTTCAAGATATTGCCAGGTTTTCTTTTTTACAGATTGATAAAGCCCCACAGCTTTTGCTTGCTGTGTAACCGGTACCGATACTGTTCCTGTTTTTGCAACTGAGTTATCACTGTTTAATACCTTGTAGGAAACTTTCAGTTCCTTATCAATTGGCTGCAAATGTATTTTCTCCCAGCTGATGATGTAGATCACAAAGATGATATGCCCCTCATCGTTCATTTCAAAAGCAGCAGGCATTTTTTCAACTGTCAGTTCTATGGTTTGTCCGTTGAGTTTTTGTTTTAATGTTCGTGCTGCCTGGTTGTTTACAGTAGTCGTAAATGTGTTTAACGCCATTTGCGGGTTAAGGTTACTGGTATTACCATAAGTAAACTTCCAGTACACTATAAGTGGCAGCAGCGTTGACCTTTTCTTTCTGGTTTCCGAAATTGTACTGCCCATGGATGGCAGGTTCGATTGAATGCTTACTAGATCACTTTTCTTTTTTACCGGAGCCGGAACCGCACTATAATGTTTTGCGATCCATTTATCCATACGGGCCGGACCAATGCAGCCGCTGAGCAGGAATGAACAGGTGAGCAGGAACAACATATTTTTTCTGTTGAATAGGGTGATTTGTTGCAGTTTCATCCGGATCTGTTTTTACTGTAACAGCAAATATTCACTTTTCTATGTTATTGCTGAAATTGATTTATTAATTGTGCTGAATTGAGAATGGGCGTGAAAAAGGGTTGAGGTAATGTGCAGATTGAGAATCTGTTTTTAAATCTGCCAATTACTTTCTATCATTTAAATATTAGCTGGGGTTACTCCATTTTTCCAAAGTCTTCAAGTAATTGAAGTAATCCGTCAATATTATTGGCATAGGTTTCGTTTTGAATTTTTTCTTTTAACCCGGGATGATCCTTAAACAATTTTGCCAGTTTGTTTTTGGATTTGTTCGTGAATGTTTTGAAGATATAAGTTACCTGTTCTGTATCACCCGCATTAGTACCGCTTTTGAATTGAAGAAAAACGCTGTATGGTATTTTTGCTTTTGTAGCATTACGGAGCAGGTTTAGATCGTCTGACACAAAACTGGTGAGCAAAACCTTTTCATTTTCTAACAACATCCTTCGCAGAAAATAACAGTTGGCCATACATCCCTGCAACTTTTGAAAGAAAAAAACGGTGCCATCTGCATATTCAATTTTTTTAAGGTTGGTATGATTCAGTACAGGCAGGTCTTTTACATTTATCATTGCATTGCTGTCTGCAGGAAAATTATTCATGTACAGCACATGGTTTACATAACCATCATACGCCGTTGACTTTACCGAAACCCAGCTTGTAAATACCGAGTCGGTTAACAGGGTTACTTTGGCTTGTTGAAAAGTACTTGCTCTTACAGCTACAACTGTTTTAATTGCTTGTGCCGGTAAAAACTGTACAACAAAACAAAACGTAATAAAAATGAAAAGTTGCTTCATGTATTTATGTATCCTTATTTTCTAAACGGTTGTAAATATAATAAACCTGTAACGGCATTCATTTTACTGTTGAATTTGTTGTTACACTTTGTTCGCTGAAAGTTACATCTTTGCTTTTCAAACAGCAGCTATGCTTCAATCTGTTCATCACATCGCTATCATCTGTTCCAACTACCAGGTATCGAAAAAATTTTATACGGAAGTGCTCGGACTTACTGTTGTAAGAGAAGTATACCGTGCCGAAAGAAATTCTTACAAACTTGATCTGGCCTTGAATGGTCATTACATCATTGAATTATTTTCTTTCCCAGATCCTCCTCCCCGTCCTTCCCGCCCGGAAGCACTGGGGCTTCGTCACCTTGCTTTTGCTACCAATAACCTGGATAATGTTGTTGCACAATTACAACAGCAACAGGTGGAAGTTGAACCTGTTCGTGTTGATGAATTTACAGGCAAACGTTTTACATTCATTGCCGATCCAGATGGGTTGCCGTTGGAATTTTATGAAGAAGGCGTTGTGAAGCCATAAACAAAGAACTACATCTCATACTGTATTCTTCGCATTTCATATCAGTTCATCTTTTATCAGCATCAGCTGCAGGATAGTTTTGTGCATAATAAAAAGAATCATTATGCAGCACGATTTGCCTTATGCTATCAGCAACGGATCAGGTGAAACAATTCGTTTTCTTTCTATTGAAGAAGATGCCGCAGGCGATAAACTCATCGCTGAAAATTTTGTTGAACCGGGAGCAGGACCAATCATGCACACGCATTGGCTGCAGGATGAAGTATTTACTGTAGTAAACGGTACAATTGGTTATGAAATAAAAGGGGAGGGAAAAAAATTTGCCGGTCCTGGTGAAACTGTCTTTTTTAAACGTGGTGTGGCGCACCGTTTCTGGAATGCAGGTACCGATACTTTACATTGTAAAGGATATGTACAGCCGGTAAATAATGTGATGTTTTTTTTAACATCATTGTTTGCAGCACAGGTAAAAAACAAATCTGCACAGCCCGAAACATTTGATGGAGCTTTCCTGATTACAAAATACAGATCTGAATTTGATATGGATGCTATGCCTGTTTTTGTAAAACGTGTTGTTATGCCATTGATCTGCACAACCGGTAAACTGATGGGTAAATACAAACATTTCCGGAATGCACCTGCTGCATATAAAAAACAGGATTAGTCAAGTACTTTCAGCTTTATATTTTTATACAGCACTTTACTGCCGGGATCGTGGCCTTGTAATGCAATGGTTCCGCTGCTGAGGATGCGGCCTTCCATTCCTTTATCACGGGTTACATTAGCTGGCTCAGTATAATCAACCAGTTGTTTATTGTTTACAAACACGTTTACCTGTTTGTCTTTTACCACTATGTGCATGGTAAACCATTCATTGTCTTTTGCAGGTGGTTCTTTTATATCCTGCACCGCATACAAACCTCCTGTACGGCGCCAATCGCTTTGCGAATTATTTACCTGTACTTCATATCCTTTCTTTGGCCAGGAACTTTCCTGGTATTCTGTATGAAAATACACACCAGAGTTTGCACCCGGCATGGTCATGATATCCAGCTTCAGTTCAAAGTTTTTAAAATTGTGATTTCCTGCAGGGCCGTTGTAAAACAGGTGGGCTACTTTTCCATTTACAACAATAGCGCCATTCTCTACTTTAAATGTTTCGGGATTGGCACCCACTTTCCAGCCGTTCAGTGTTTTTCCATCAAACAAAGAAACCCATTTTGCTTTTTTGGGTTTTGCTGATAATAAAATAATGGCAGCAAATAAGAACACGGTTATCCTGAGTAGTGGCATGAAACTGATTTTTTCTGTTATGCAAACAAAAGTATTACTTCAATTTCTCTTTCAACCGAAAACAAAAAATAAACCAGCAGTTAGTTTACTTTTGTTACATGCACATTATTGCTGTTATTCCCGCCCGTTATGCGGCCACCCGGTTTCCGGCCAAACTCATGCAGATGCTTGGTAATAAAACCATCATCAGGCACACGTATGAAAACACTGTAGCAACAGGTTTATTTAACGATGTATTGGTGGTTACAGACAGTACTATCATCTATAATGAAATTACTTCTGCAGGCGGTAAGGCAGTAATGAGTATAAAAGAACACGAAAGCGGTACCGACCGTATTGCTGAGGCTGTGCAGAATATGGATGTGGATGTGGTGATCAATGTGCAGGGCGATGAACCATTTGTTCAAAAATCATCTTTGGAAAAATTATGTGCATTGTTTCAGGATGCTTCTGTTGAATTTGGATCACTTATGCACATGATCGGGAATGAAGAATTGATCAACGATCCTAATTGTGTAAAAGTGGTAGTAAATAAGCAGATGGATGCTTTATACTTCAGCCGTAGTGTTATTCCGTATAAAAGAGATGCAGCTGTTCCTGTTTCGTATTTTAAACATATTGGTATGTATGGTTACCGCAAAAATGCGCTTCTTACATTTACTGCTTTACCTCCTTCTTTACTGGAACAAACGGAAAAACTGGAGCAATTGCGGCTGCTGGAAAACGGGTTTAAGATCAGGATGGCTGTAACTGAACCAGTTGGAATTTCAATAGATACCCCGGCCGACCTGGAAAAAGCCCGGCTTCTGTTGTAAGTAAAAACCGTTACTGTGAGAAAAAAATATCGTAAAGTCTTTCGGATTGTCAAAAACGTTTCTATCTTACACTCGGTTTTTCATAGGATATTGGATTTTAAAACGGGGCAGGATTTCTATCTGGCCCCTTTTTTATTTTCTATCCTTCCGTAAAAACCTAAATCAATCCAAATTGCGCACTCAACTCCAGCATACGGTCAATAGGCTTCTTGGCAGCCAATCTTAATTCTTCATCCATTAGTATTTCCGGCATTTCATATTCCATGCAGAGGTAGATCTTCTCCAGCGTATTACGTTTCATGTGCGGACAGTCGTTGCATGCACAACTGTTATCAGGAGGAGCAGGAATAAAGGTTTTGTGTGGATTACTCTTGATCATCTGGTGAAGGATACCTGTTTCTGTAGCCACAATATATTCCTGGCTGCTGTCCTTTTCGGTGTATTTGAGTAATTGTGTTGTACTGCCAATAAAATCGGCAAGTTGTAATACAGGATCTTCACATTCAGGGTGTGCAATCACCTTAGCATCTGGGTGACGAAGTTTGAGCTTCGTGATCTTTTCCACGCTGAAAATTTCGTGTACCATACAGGCGCCGTTCCAAAGTACCATATTGCGACCAGTTACTTTGTTGATGTAGGCGCCAAGGTTTTTATCAGGAGCAAAAATGATCTTCTGGTCTTTGGGCAGGCTTTCCACTATCTTTTGTGCATTACTGCTGGTGCAAATGATATCGCTCAGGGCTTTTATACCCGCACTGCAGTTGATGTAAGAGATCACCAGGTGATCGGGGTGCTTTTGCTTGAATTGCTCAAACAGCGGCGGTGGGCAACTATCACTCAGGGAACAACCAGCCTTTAGATCGGGGATCACCACTTTTTTGGTGGGGTTCAGAATCTTGGCAGTTTCGGCCATAAAATGCACGCCGGCAAAAACAATGATATCCGCATTCGTTTTCTCCGCCTTTTGTGCAAGTCCAAGGCTGTCGCCAATATAATCAGCCACATCCTGTATATCCGGCTCCTGGTAATAGTGCGCAAGAATAATGGCATTTTTTTCTTTTTTCAAACGTTCAATTTCTGCAAAGAGGTCCAGTTCAGGATCAATCTCCACATTTAGAAATCCATTCTTCTCAACGTTTATCTTTGGATCGGTTACAAGCATTGTGTTCATCCTGCTTTGTTTAAAATTTGACTCGAAACTAAATCAAAAAATTTTGTGTTTTTTGCCCTAATAACTCTTAATAGATTCTTTTTTATTTAATAATCTAATATTATTAGGGATGTGAATTCGTGGATATCTGTACGTATATCTGTTTTGTAAAGTTACGAACGGGTGGTTTATTCACAGTTATTCCCAACTCATTCACATACTGATAGTAAGCAGCAATAAGCACTTTACCGGTTTATACACAATCGGGGATTTAAAAACAGCTGTAAAACTACCATTGCAGAAACAGGAAAAATGGCTGTTAACGGAGCGAGGATAAACCCGGGGTTTTTAACGCAAAAAATATGGAGGTTGCTTGCCGGGCTTTCTCTTAACGAAACATACACCAGGTTTTCCCCGTTTGCTTTTGCAGAAATCCACAGCATCATCCGGTTATTCACAACCCGGTTGTGAATTGTAAAAACGGGTTTTTGAAAATGGTTGACCTTATTTTTCTAAAACCCTTGTCCTGTGTTGTTTACGGGAGTTTTCCACAATTTGTTCAAACCTTATTTTCCCCTATTTTTGCCGCTCACTTTTATAACGTACAATATAATATTATGTCCATTATTCAGCAGATTCGTGAAAAGTATGCAGCCGTGAGTATTGCTGTGATTGCTTTGAGCCTTGTCGGATTTATTTTAACGGATTACTTTGCCGGTCGTGGTAGTGGTGCCGGTGGATCACAATCAAAATCACTTGGTACCGTAAACGGAAAAGATATTGATGTGGTTGTTTTTAATGATCGTTTACAGGAAATGGAAAACGGTTACCGTTCACAAGGAATGGATATTAATGACGAAATGCGTCAGCAGTTGATTGAAATGCTTTGGAATAATGAAGTAGAAGAAACCATCCTTACCGCTGAATATGAAAAGCTTGGTTTAACGTTTACTTCTGCTGATATGAATGAAGCGTTATATGGACAAAATCCTCCTCCGGCATTGGCGCAGCAATTTACAGATCAGCAAACTGGTTTGTATGATGCAAATGCTGCACGTCAGTTCATTAATTCATTAAAGAAGAAAAGTGCAAGCGATCCCCAGCGTATGTACGTTGAGCGTAACATCATCGATTTTCTTGTACAGAACGGATTGCGTACGAAATATGTAGCATTATTAACAGGTAGCGTGTTCTATCCAAAATGGTTGAGTGATAAAGATCTGGCTGATCAAAGCAGTATTGCTTCTATTAGCTATGTATCTATTCCTTATACAAGTATCAGCGACAGTGCTGTGAAAGTAACGGATGAAGATATTAATGCGTATGTACGCAAGCATAAGAATGAATTTAAACAGGAAGAAAGCCGTGTTATTTCTTATGTGTCATTTGATGCTGCACCAAATGCTGCTGATTCTGCTGCTGCATTAAACGAAGTAAATAAACAATATGCTGCTTTTGCGTCTTCTGCTGACGCAGCTCAGTTTGTAATTGCCAATAATTCAAGTACTGCTTTTTATGATGGATATATTGTAAAATCGGCTTTACAGGTACCGAATGCAGATTCTATCCGCTCACTTCCTGTTGGTGCAGTATTTGGACCATACCAGGATGGTGGTAACTATGTATTGGCGAAAATGGTAGCAAAGCGTGATATTCCAGATTCAGTTAAATGCCGCCATATTTTAGTAGGTACAATTGATCAGCAAACAGGCCAGCCAACTATGACGGATAGTGCAGCAGCTAAACTGATCGATAGTATTAAAACTGCTGTAAATGCCGGTGCAAGCTGGGCTGATATGGTGAAGAAGTATAACCCGTTAAGTGATGGCAGCCGTGAGAATAATGGTGAAATGACTTTCTCTTCCGTACAAATTCAGGCACCAAACTTTGCAAAAGAATTTGGTCAGTTCATTTTGTTTGATGGAAAACAGGGCGAACGCAAAGTGGTGAAAACAAGCTTTGGCTATCACTACATTGAGATTATGGAACAAAAGAAAATCGAGCCTGCTTATAAAGTTGCTTATTTCTCACGTGCAGTTGAACCTAGCGATGAAACAATCAATAATGCAAGTACAGCGGCAGCACAGTTTGCTGCAGAAGCTCGTAATGCAAAACAGTTTGAAGATGCAAGCGCAAAAAAGAAACTGGCTCCACGTGTCGCAGAAATTCGTCCGACGGATTATTCTATCATAGGTTTAGGTGGTGCACGCAACCTTGTTAAATGGGTGTACGAAAATAAGAAAGGCACAGTATCTGAACCTACTACTTTAGGTGATAAAGTAATTGTTGCGGTTATTGTAGAAGAAAGAGAAGAAGGTTTGCCTGATGCAAAAACTGCACGTATCCAGGTCGAAACAATTATCCGCAATCAGAAAAAAGCAAAAGAGATCATTGCTAAAATTGGTAACAACCGTGATTTGAACCAGATCGCTACCAGCTTTAAAACAAATGTGCTTCGTGCAGATAGTATTTCTTTCTACTCTCCATTTATCCCAGGTTTGGGTATGGAGCCAAAAGTTACAGGTGCAGCATTTAACCCTGCAGTAAAAGGCAAAGCAAGCGAACCAATTGCAGGTAATTCTGCAGTATTTGTTATTATAACAGAAAATGTTGGATTACAGTCCGCAGGTAACGCTGCCTATAACGACCGCCGTTTACAAATGGAAGGTGGTATGAAACAGGCAGGAGCAAATGCTGCTTTCCAGGGTTTGCGTAATGCGGCAAAAGTGAAAGACAGACGTATTAAGTTCTTTTAACAGAATCAGTTCTGTATAGTTCATGGGCATAACTTAAGTTATGCCCATTTTTATGCACAGTAGTTTTACGAGTAAGAGTATGAAAAAATACGATACCCCAAAATAGTAAAAAAGGAAATTGCATATTTGGAGTAAATTTACTATCTCAAAATGAAGTGATATGAGTGATGCGATAGTGAACAGAGTTGCCGACAGTGCTTTACAAACGATTGACCTGGAAGCATGGATCCCAAAAGAAGAGCCGGTTGTATTTGATCTGAAAGAGTTCCTTTTTATGGGATTGATCGTTAAAGAAAAAGAATTCAGGACTTCTCTTCAGCAGACGGATACGGAAGTTTATAAGGACAAAACAGTGTTGATCACTTGCAGTACCGATGCAATTATTCCGATGTGGGCATATATGCTGGTTGCAGCATTGTTACAACCTGTTGCAAAAGAGTTGTTCCTTGGTTCAAAGGAAGAATGGAAGAAACAAAAACTGATGCAGGAAATAGAACAGGTGAATGTGGAAACATATAAAGATCAGCGTGTAGTGGTAAAGGGTTGTGGCGATGAACCGATTCCCGAAGCTGCTTACCTGGCAATTACCAACAAGCTGAGACCTGTAGCAAAAAGTATTATGTACGGCGAACCATGTAGCACTGTTCCGATTTTTAAACAACCAAAACCAACTGTATAAACCTCAGTGTCACTGAACGATTTTCGTAATTACCATCCTTACCGGCTCACACCCAGACAGCGGAAATTTTTGAAGCAATGGGAAAAACGCAGGTTAATTCCCCGTTGGAAATATATCCTCTATCATGGTGTATTGAGAGAAGGTCTTATTTGTATGTTGGTCATTAAATTGCTTCAGTTTGGTTTTGATCCGCAGGCGTTCACTGGTTTTTATTTTAACCTGATGGGAATAGTGCTCATGATCATGGAAATTTGTTTTTGGCTGGGTGGTGGAGGTATTATCGGCTGGTTCAAGCACCGCAGTTTTGAAACAGAATATGAAATGCTGAAAAGCATGGAGCATTTCTAACTGCATTATTCCACTTCCACAATCATTTCAATTTCTACAGCAGCATGTAAAGGCAGGGCAACCATACCCATGGCAGCTCTTGCATGTTTTCCTTTTTCACCAAATAGTTTTACCAGCAGATCACTGCAACCATTGATCACTTTTGGCTGTTCAGTAAAATCAGGAAGGCAGTTTACATAACCGTTTACTTTTACAATCCTTTTTACTTTATTAAGATCGCCACTCAACGCATCTTTAAGTGTGGCAATAAGATTCAATGCAGCAACTTCAGCTGCATGATAGCCCTGTTCAATTGTAAGATCTTTTCCTACTTTCCCGGTAATGTTTGTTCCATCCATACGGGTGGGAATATGACCGGCAAGAAAAATAAGATTGCCTGTTCGCACATACTTCACATAATTGGCTGCAGGCTTTGTTACAGCAGGTAATTGCAAACCAAGTTCTTTGATCTTTTCATCAACATATTGTGATTTTGTAGTCACGCAAAGCAAACAAAACAGGAAAGTAAAAATCGTTCTCATATCGATTTGTTTTAGTGAGTATCTATCAGAACCAACCCCTTTTACGGAAAATGTACAGCATAACAACAGGAATGAGTACCATCATTGTGCAGGCAAGGTAAAAGCCCCATTTGTGATGTGCATATGGAATAATGTCAAAGTTCATCCCGAACATGCCGCCAATAACTGTTGCTGGGGCAAGCAAACAGGTAACAATTGCCATTACTTTCATTACCTCATTCATCTTCAGGTTTACATTACTTAGGTACAGATCATGTAAGTTCATCATCATATCACGGTAGTTCTCTGCAAGATCATTCGCCTGTATAATATGATCATAAATGTCTTTAAAATATTTCTCGGTGCGTTCCTGTATCAACGGGCTTTCGCTGCGTAGTATACCATTGACCATATCTCTAACAGGTGCAATATTTCGTTTCAGTACAATCATTTCTTTACGCAACTGGTTGATCTTTGCCAGCGACCGTTTATTGGGATGACGGATAATATCTTCTTCCAGCATCTCAATTTTGTCGCTCAGTTTTTCCATTACGACAAAGTAGTTGTCCACGATCATATCAATGAGTGAATAAAAAAGATAATCTGTGCCGCTTTGCCTGATCTTATTGCTGCGGAACTGTAGCTTATCACGTAAAGGGTTGAACACATCCCTTGATGCATCTTCCTGGAAACTGATCACAAAACTTTTACCAAGCACAATGGAAATCTGTTCTGTTTCCACGGTCGATTCAGCATCATTGAAATAAAGCATATTCAACAGGCAAAAGATGGTGCCATCAATATCATCCATCTTTGGCCGCTGCCCGATACTGAGGATATCTTCGTAAACAAGATTATGAATGTTGAAGTGGTTGCAAATAGCTTCAATGTCTTTGCGGCGGATGCCATCTACATTGATCCATGTTGTGCTTTCTGAATACTTGTAGCGAAAGCAGTCTGCAGCTTCTGAAAGCTTTTCCTGGTGCAGGTTTTCGGTATCGTAATCATACACGTATAAATTAATATGATCGGGTTCTTTCCGTTCGGGAACTACGGTGGGATTTACGTGCAGGATACGTTTTGTACGCAGCAGGTTAAACGGGTTTAAAACCAGGTCTAAATAGGAGCTACGTTTTCCCATAATGAAAATTTAAACGAATTTAAACATTCATTGTGCATCTTCACAAGTGTTATGTAGCTTTAAGACATGATTCGATATCTTTTAACCCTTTGTCTTGTTGCATTGGTTGTGGCCTGCAACAACGAAGCCCCCAATGATAGCAAGGCTGCAGCTGACGCTGAGCCGCCACAACAATGGTTTGTAACGGATACTGTGATTGTTTGGGATTGCAGTGCCGAAAGCAGAGAACGGAAGAAAATATTTTCACCCAAAGATTCTGTTACGGTTCCACAGGCTTTTGTGAACGGCATCAATAAAACCTACGGTGAAATAAAGATTGAATTCGACAGACTCTCATCTGATACCTTGTTTGTACGCATACCTGAAGCAGGGTGGCTTACTGACAGGGCTGGCAACTCAGGAGCCGAACAATACCTTTCTTTTGCAGCGCTAAACTTACTGGAAACAAGAGGTGTGCAACATGTACATTTTGATTTTGTTGCAGGGGTTCATGCACGGCCCGCCACATGGAGCAGAAAAGATTTCAGTGACTGGAAGCTCGATCCAACATCTGTTCAGTAACGAACATGAAGCCGCCATTTGTTTTCATTCCATCTGTTAAGGATGATTATTTTCTTATGCTTACAAATCAGACCAATACAAACCAATACTTTTGTTAAAACTTTTGAGATTGAAACCTGTTCGTGTTTCCTTCAATCTTTTTTAAGAGAACAACCATTAACACATGAAACATTTTTTACCCTTTATTATTCTTGTAATTACAATTGCATCATGCCGTGGAAGTCGTTCGGCAACATATAACGACGAAAGAGATCTTTCCTCGCTTATCAACAGATTAAACAAAAAAGGTGCAGATGACAAAATAATAGCCGATCTGCAACAGGTGTATAACAATGCATACACAAGTTCTATACAGCGGTTGAACAATTACAGCTATGATCCTGCACCAAACAAATGGGAGAAAATTATTCCGGAACTGGAGGGTTTGCACCGCATGTATGAAACAATCAGCCAAAGTGCTTATGCTCTGCGTTTGCTGAAGCCCGATAATGTTTACCCCCGTTTAATTTCTACAAAAGATTCAGCTGCAGCCGACTATTACCAGTTTGGCAGTGAGCAGATGAATTTGCAGACCAGGGAAAATTATAAAGAAGCTTATTATGCGTTTCAACGTTCGCAGCAATATGTACCGAATTATCGTGATGCAAAGCAACTTCAGAAAGAAGTATTCGACCGCAGTATTGTAAATGTGCTGATTAACCAGATTCAATATGATCAGATCGGTATGGGTAATAACTGGGGGTGGAACCCTTACAGCAACCGTGACAGACAATACCAGCTAAATATTATTCGTGATCTTGGCGGACAAAACTCCACAACCAATCCTGCTCGTTTCTTTGATGAAATGCAGTTACGTACTATGGGCGCTGGCCCTGATCTTGTTGTAGATCTTGTATGGCGCAACCTTCGTTTTGATCAGCCAAGAGATCAAACACGCTCGTATAACAGAAGCAAACAGATTGAAACTGGAAAAGACACGTCAGGAAAACCTGTTTATACAACTGTTAATGCTACTGTACATGTAACAAAACGGATGCTGAACGGCGATGCAGATATGAACATTATTGTAACCGATGCGGTCAGCCGCTCTCAGGTAAAATGGGAGCAGGTACCATCAGAATACCGTTACGTATTTGAGTTTGCAACGTTTACCGGCGACAGACGTGCATTGGACAATAATGATATTACACTCATCAACAGAAGCGATAACCAGCGGATACCAACAAAAGAAGAAGCAATGGCTGAAATGATGCAACGTATCCACAGTAACATTGTAAGCAGGATCAGGAATACGGTAAGCTGGTAAGAAAAATTATTTTAATAACTGGTAAGCAATCAAACTTAAAATATAGGCAAGGCCTGTCATATACAGCAGTTGTATTACAGGCCATTTCCAACTCCTGGTTTCACGTTTTACAATAGCCAACGTACTCATGCACTGCATAGCTAAAAGATAAAAGATCATAAGGGAAACACCAGTTGCCAGCGTGTACACTTTGCTGCCATCGGCTCTTACTGCTGAATGCATTTTCTGCCTTAGCGTTTGTTCATCTTCTCCATCACTGTCAACAGAATAAAGTGTGGCCATTGTGCCAACAAATACTTCACGGGCTGCAAAAGATGTAATGATAGCGATTCCGATTTTCCAATCGTAACCCAGCGGTTCAATGACCGGTTCAATATACTGGCCCATTACACCGGCATACGAATTTTGCAGCAGGGCTGTTTGTTTTTCTTTTTCAAGTACATCTGCATCAGCAGGGTTGGCAGCAATACGTTGTGCGTATTCAGTATTTACTTTTTCTATCCTGTTGCCTGGACCATAAGAACTGAGTGCCCACAACAGCAGACTGATGACCATGATGATCTTACCGGCATCAAACACAAAGATCTTTGCTTTCTCCACCATCGTGATCACCACATTTTTATAACGTGGGTGACGGTACAGGGGCAATTCAAGAATAAAAAAGCTTTTCTCTTTTAGTTTAATAAACCGCTTGGCAACGTAGGAAACCAGCAAAGCGATCAATACGCTGAACACATACAAACCCATCATCACCAAACCTTGTAAACTTAAAAAGCCCAGGTAATATGTTTTTGGAATTACGAGCGCAATAAGAATGGTGTACACCGGTAACCGGGCGCTGCAACTCATTAATGGTGTAACCAATATAGTAAGGAGCCGTTCTTTCTGGTTCTCGATATTACGCACACTCATAATGGCGGGCACCGCACAGGCAAAGCCACTGATCATGGGCATTACACTTTTTCCGTTAAGCCCCACTTTCCGCATGATCTTATCGGTAAGAAAACCGATACGGGCCATATAACCGGTTTCTTCAAGAATGGTAATAAGGCCAAACAGGATCATGATCTGCGGCACAAACACAAAGATGCCGCTTAACCCGGCCAGCACACCGTTAATGAACAGATCAGTGAGCCACGAATTGGGCATCCACCCGCTGAACCAATTGGATGCTTTCAGAAAAAACAATTCAATCAGATCCATTGGATACTGAGCGATCCAGAAAATACTTTGGAATAAAAGAAACAGGACAAACAACAAAATGGCATAACCCCAGAAACGATGCAACAACACCCGGTCAAGCTTTTCAGCGATCAGCTGTTTTTTTACCGGCGATTCTTCTGTTATGGTTGTTTGAACAATTTGCTTAATGCGTTGGTAACGCTGCATGATCTCTTCTGCCTGTATGCGTGTATGCTGAACTTTATTCTTTTGTTCAATTGCTTCGATCTTTTCCTGTTGCTCATCATTCAGTAAAAATGATTCGTGGTTGATGAGGTGATGAATAGCAGCATAATCACTAAGGGCAGGCAGCAGTTCTTTTACTTCTGTTACCGCATCAGGAGCCAGGTTTTTATTGGGAATAAAATCAAATGCTGGTGGACGGTACTGCTGACGGGCTGTTGCTTCCACTGCTTTCTTCAACGCATCAATACCTTTATTCTTTCTTGGGTTCACCGGCACTACCGGAATTCCTAATTCACGTTCCAGTCCGTTCAAATCAATGATAATATCTTTTTTGCGGGCCACATCCATCATGGTAAGCGCAAGAACAGCCGGTATTTTCAAGTCAATCAGCTGCGAAACAAAAAGCAGGTTACGCTTCAGCGTACTGGCATCGGCCACAATCACCACCACATCTGCTTTTACGTCTGTATCCTGGTTCATAAGCACACGGTAACTGACCCACTCATCTGCACGACGGGGATACAGGCTGTATGAGCCCGGAAGATCAATCAAATGGGCATTGAGATGTGGTCCTAAATTGATCTCTCCTGTTTTCTTGTCAACAGTAACACCGGGAAAATTGCCCACCTTCTGGTTAAGACCTGTGAGCGTATTGAACAACGATGTTTTTCCGCTGTTGGGATTACCAACCAGTGCAATATGAATTTTGTTTGTGGCCATGAAAGCAAGTGCAAATGTAGGTGCAAATTGGCTGGCAGCATTTACGAACTTTGGAAACATTGCATCCTCATTTTGTAAACAGTGTTTTAAATTTCGGACTAAGCAGTACAATAAACTTTCATCTGTTTACCTTTGGTGCATTAATTCCCTTGTACATGAAAAGCGTTCTGTTCATTCTCCTTCTCTGCTTGACAGCCGGCAGTTCTTTTTCACAAAAACTCAGCAAAGCAGATAAGCAAAGTGTTGCTAACCTGCAGGCACACACCAGTTACCTGGCTGATGATAAACTGGAGGGCCGGAGAACAGGAACCAAAGGTGAGGAACTGGCTTATCAGTACATCATAAAAGAGTTTACCAAAAACGGGCTTGAGGGAAAAGGTACAAATGGTTTTTTGCAGATGTTTGAAGTAAACGAAGGCAAACAGATACTATCCTCTACTTTTTTTATTATTGATGGCGAACATTTGAAAGTTGACAAGGATTTCTTTCCCTTCAGCTGGAGTGCTAACGGAAGCCTTGAAGCAATGGCTGCTGCCGGTTTACACGAACGTGGCGGGCCCTGGTTATGGGATATCAAAGAACTGCTCACTGAAAATGAAAACAACCCGCATTTTGATTTGGTTGATGCTATCCGTACAAAGGAAAAGGATGCTGCACAAAAAGGTGCAACTGCATTGATCATTTTCAACAGCGGAAAAAAAGAAACTGGAGTAAAGTACGATCCCAAAGACCGCTCCGCTTCATCAGCAATCCCGGTGATCTGGTTGCACAAACGTGTGGGCGATAAAATTGCAGCTGATCCTTCTGCCATGCGGGACATTAATCTAAAAGTGCAACAAGGAGATAAGATAAGAAAAGGACACAACGTAGTTGGTTACATTAACAACAATGCAGCAAGCACCATCATCATTGGTGCGCATTACGATCATCTTGGCTATGGCGAGGATAATAACTCACGCCATACAGGTACTGCTGCTATTCATAACGGTGCCGATGATAATGCCAGCGGTACTGCAGCATTAATTGAGTTGAGTCGTGTGTTGAAAAGCGAAGGAGTAAAAACAAATAATTACCTGTTCATTGCATTCAGTGGAGAGGAACTTGGTTTGTATGGCTCAAAATATTATACTGATCATCCAACAATTGAACTCAACACTGTTAATTACATGATCAATATGGATATGGTTGGCCGTTTTAGTGATACAGCTAAAGCAATTACCATTGGAGGTATTGGTACTTCGCCATCATGGCCCACATTGATCAGTGAAAAGAAACCCGTTTTCAGAATTAAGATCGATAGCAGCGGTACAGGCCCAAGTGATCATACTTCCTTCTACCGGAAAGATATTCCTGTGTTGTTTTTCTTTACCGGTCTGCATACCGATTACCATAAACCAAGCGATGATTTTGAGAAGATCAATTATCATGGACAGTTATTGGTAGTAAAATACATTACACGTTTAATTACACGCAGCAGCAAAGAACCACGTCTTGCATTTACAAAAACAAGAGAGCAGCAAACAACCACCACTGCACGTTTTACAGTAAGTATGGGTATTATGCCTGATTATACATTTAGTGGAAATGGTGTGAAGGTGGATGGAGTTAGTGAAGGCAGGGCTGCACAAAAGGCTGGTGTAAAAACAGGCGATGTGGTAACCAAACTCGGCGAATTCAATATAAGCTCTGTTGAAAGTTATATGCAGGCATTAAGTAAATTTAAAAAAGGCGATGCCACAAAGGTGAAAGTAAAACGTGGTGCAGAAGAACTGGAGTTTGATATTACGTTTTAAGAAATAGTTGGTATAAAGACAATGAAACTCAAGATCGATAATGAACTGCTGGCAGAAGAGTTTTTTGATCAGACTCTGTTGCTGGGTATTATGGCACCAATGGAGAGCCATCAGTTTGTGTGGCAGGTAAACCAGGCAATGCGCTTTGATTTTCGTATCAACAATGAAATCGAAATTCAACTCACAAAAAAAAACAGGAACTATTTCTTTTCGGTATTTGAGTATCATGAACCTAACCAGACCTTGTTCTACTACTTATACAAAAACCAATACGATGGCGAATACCTTTTACCGGAGTTTAAACACCTCGATTATCTGTGGCTGAGTAAAGGTGATTTGCCGGATAGTGAAGGGGAAAAGGCGTTGATCAGCGATGTGCGTTCTATTCCCGGTGTGCAGCTGGTAGTTGAACTCAACAATGAAAAGATCAGGAACAAGCAGCATCTTATTTTCTAACCAACAAAGCGATTGTATATGTGGACAGAAAACGATCATAAACTCTATCGCAAATTTGAGTTTGCTAATTTCTCTGAAGCATTTGCTTTTATGACCCGTGTTGCTATTGAAGCAGAAAAAATGAACCATCATCCGTTATGGACAAATGTGTGGAATCGTGTGGAGATCTGGCTCAGCACACATGATGCCGGTGATGTGGTGACAGAAAAAGATCACAAGCTTGCGGATCGCATCGATAAACTGGTAAAGTAAAAATGTTTTTACTTATTGCATCTACTTAATAAAGCTGAACCATTGCTGAAAAAGTGTGCCCACAACCGGTACAGGTTTCTCTTCACCATTTACGGCCGCAAGTAAGCCAAGTATCCACAGCACCAGTAATAGTATCCAGGCAATGGGCCATAGAAATCCCAGGAATGAGAATCCCCAAGGCATCATACGAAACAGAAAGGAAAACGCTACACCAAGAACAATAAGACCAAAACTTTGCCGTAAGTGAAACGTTGAGAGTGAACTTTTTGCTGCTGTATTGTTACTGTAAGTGACAAAGGCAATGATCCAGCCAATGATCGTTAGATAACTTACCCAGGCTGTTGTTTTTGCATCCATGTGTTTTTGGTTTAAGTTGGTTACACACAACTAATATACTCACAGATGATGTTGTTTGCAATACATCAGGCAAGTACTTGCACTACCTTTTCAGCTTTGGGTATAAATCGGCCAACAGTTGTGGTGAACGACCCAAGTCCATTTTCAGTAAGAAGCTGCTGTACTTCCGCCAGCCCTTCTTGTTTTACGGCAATCAACAGGCCGCCATTTGTTTGCGGATCAGGCAATAAACTGAACGCTTCCATTACGTTCACTCCTGTACCAAAAGCAACCTTTGCACTATAGCTGTTCCAGTTGCGGTAAGTAGCATCGGGTACTATGCGTTGCGCAAGGTATTCTTTCGCTTCTGTAAGAACGGGTAACTGCTGGTAATAGATCTCAGCTGAAAGATCAGCACCCTCACACATTTCAATGAGGTGGCCAAGCAAACCAAAACCGGTAACGTCCGTCATGGCAGTAACAGAACGTAACTTGCTCAGCAATGCACCTGTTTTATTCAGCTGTTTCATTTGTGTGGCGGCAATACCTTTGTGTTCATTTTTCAATACATTCCTTTTCTCAGCTGTGCTTAAAATGCCCACACCAATTGGTTTGGTGAGCAAAAGCATATTTCCGTTTTCAGCCGTATTGTTTTTTTTGAGTTGGTCAAGCAGCACTGTACCATTTACCGCTAAACCAAAAAAAGGTTCAGGCGAATCAATACTATGACCACCGGCTAACGGAATACCTGCTTCTTTACAGGTAGTTCTTGCTCCGTCTAATACCTGCTGTGCCAATGATGCCGGAAGTTTGTCAACAGGCCAGCCAAGTATAGCAATCGCAAGCATGGGTGTACCGCCCATGGCATACACATCGCTGATGGCATTGGCCGATGCTATTTGTCCAAAGCTGAATGCATCATCTACAATGGGTGTAAAGAAATCAGTGGTACTGATGAAAGCTGTTCCGTTACCGAGATCATACACAGCCGCATCATCTTTACTGCTGTTGCCAACAAGTAAACGTTCATCGGTAACAGTTGCAAAAGAAGACTGAAGAATTTGTTCTAATACAGACGGTGCTATTTTGCATCCGCAACCTGCACCGTGTGAAAATTGTGTGAGCCTGATTGTTTCTGAAGACATACACAAATGTAATTCAGAAGTGTTTACTTCTTTAGTATTCGTATTGCTGCACTCTTTTTATTATCCGACCGGAAGCGGATCTCATATTTTTTTTCAGCTGTATGAATGATGAGCATGCCTGTGTTTGGAGGAATGCTTCCTTCGTTCTCTGCAAAAAAAGTGATGAGCAGGCCATCATCTGTTGATGGAATGAAAACCGTTTGTTTAATGCCTTTGTCTGATACAGCAACACGGCTCAGCAGTATGCTGTTGTTTGCATATACTGAAACAGAATCACCATCAACAAGACCGTCATCAAACAACTCAAATGATACCGAGTCGGTTTTCAATTCAATGGTTTGTACAACTTCTACAGCACGTGAAGAAAGTCTTATCGAGTCTTTGTTAAGAACAGGAGTGGGTTTTGGTTTTTCTTCAGGTGTAGTGATCTGAACAGTGTTTTTTTGTTCCAGCACTTTTATCAATCCTGATTTTGTTGGATCATCTTCTTTTTTCAAAAATGTTTTCCCGGATTCTTCAAGCAATTGTGTTTGCCGTTTGTTGGCCTGTTTCCAGTCGCCCGATATTTCAGTTACATCAGCATTAAGAAAGAGAATATGTGTTTGCAATGTTCCTTCTGGTCCGGGTGGATTTTGATAGATTGTTTTCTTTTCTGTAACCACGAGGTAACCATCAAATAAATTACCGCTGATCTCGCAAACAGCATAATACGTTCCATTCACAAGTGTTGAATACGAATAGCCTGTGATCTTGTTGCCTTCCTGGAAAAGCAGTAATTCGTATTTGTAATCAAGCATTGCCTGCAGTGGCCGGTTACTTGTAAAACGACCACGCCACAAACCGGCTACAGTTTGTGCAGATGTAACCATGCTGCTGCAGAACATGAACAGGAGGAACAACCATTTCATGTTGCAAAGAAAGCTAATCAAATGCTATACTGCTGTTATTCTTTTCGCCTGATCATGATGGATGAACTTTTATTCAGCGTAGCGCTGAAGTGTACTTGGTAACGTTCATTACCTGTAGTAATAACAAGTAATCCGGTGTTGGGTGGGATGCTGCCGAGGTTTTCTGCAAAGAGGGTAAGTTGTAACACTTCGCCTTTAGCAACAGCAATTGTTTTTTTGAAAGCATTTGCTTTCAAACCCACTTTTGATACAATTAACTCATTGTTGAGAAACACACTGACTGTATCACCATCAATTTCACCATTGTCGTATAACGAAAGCACAACACTGTCTTCCGTTACTTCCAGCGCTTCGATTACTTCAACCTGGCGTTTTACAATAATTGGGTTATTGATAACCGGGGGCTTGCCCGTTGCTTGGGGTTGTGCAGATGCATTACCTGTTGTTACCTGGCCAAAAGGATTAATGGTGGGGTCTATTGTAACTGTAGTTGTTGTGTTGCCGGTAGTTGTTTTTTGTTCTGCAGGCTTCGTGGTTGGTTGAACAACCGGCGGATTTCCTGTTTGTGGCTTTGCATTGTTTACAGCCACGGTTTGTTTATTCACCGAATCTTTATTGGTTGAAATAACGGCCGGTTTGTTTCCTGTTGTTACGGGGTTGGTTGCAGGTGGCTTGCTGCTTTGTTGATTCGCTGCTGCGGTAGTTTGTTGTGTTACCGGTTGCTGATTGTTCTTGGCAACAGATGTATTGTTGACCGTATCTTTTACAGTAGATGCTGTTGGTTTGTTGGTAACCACTACTGGTTGGTTTGCAGCATTGTTTCCGGTTGGTTTTTGTTCTGCAGGTTTAGTAGTTGCACCGTTTGGTTGTTTGTTATCGCTTGGTTTATTTACTGCAACAGATGTGTTGATGACAGTATCTTTTACAGTGGATGTTGTTGGCTTATTGTTGGCTACAGTGGTTTGTTTATTGCCGGGTGTTGTTAATACAGTTGGTTTAGTAGTTGTATTGCTGTCTTTTGTTTGTGTTGTAGAGGAAGCTATGTCTGTTGGTTGTGGTTTTGTTGGAGTTGAAACCAATACAGGCTTCGGTTTTTCTTCAAACAACATTTCTTTTTCAAGACGTTGATCTTCCAGACGCTTGTATAGCTGTGTTGCTAAATAGTTTTGTTCACGGGAAACAGAAACAGAACCTGTAATGGGAAGAAATTTTTTTGTGCGTGATGTACTCCATTCACCCGGCATAACAGAAACAGTATCCTTGTCTGTCTGAATTTTAAAAAACATTACTGTCTTTACGCCGCTTGTCTTCTCTTTAAAATTATTGGAAACAGATTTGTCATCTTCAACAATCAGTACACTGTCTGCAATTCTTGCTGTTACTTTCACCAGGTTGTAGTACAGTATATCTTCAACAATAAAAAGGCGTTGACAATAACCGACAAGTTTTCCGTTCTTTTCTTTTAGGGTCAGTTCAAAGTCCACTGTATATTTCGGGCTGTCAACTTGCATTTTACCCTTATACACACCGGTAACAACCTGCGAAAAACCACTGAATACAATGGAAAGAAAAAAGAAGGATAGTAATAAGTTTTTCATTCGATTCGAGGTTTTCCTGCCGTTGTTATTTCAACTCAGCAGGTTGTAATAATTGATCAATATTGGATTCACCGACGGTTTTACAGGGTATTTTAGATAATAACGCTGTAAGGTTCTCTCTATTATGCATACCCTTGTTATACCACTTGTCGTAATAGGTGAGTAAGATACGAAAACAATCAGCTGTGCGGTCCTCAATAAGGGCATTGATGGCTTCTTTGGTTTCAAGCCCACCGAGTCTTTTTTTGATACGGATTATGGCGTTTACAAGACGTTCTTTTTCATGCTTGCCATATTCCTGTACCAGGAAATTCAGCCGCTCTTCAAATGGAACATCCAGAAAAATAAGTGGGTGTTGACGCATTTGCTGCCACAGCTGAATAGGAATATTTGTATCGCCTATCCGCTGACTTTCATCCTCCACCCAAATAGGATCTGTTCTTTTTGATGCTTTTGCGAGGGCAAGAGCCAGCAGGTTTTCAAATTGTTCCTGGCCCGGTTGTGCTGGTAATCCAAGATTTCCAAAGGCAGACCCTTTGTGGCTTGCAAGCGCTTCAAGATGAATGACGTTCTGTTGCTTCTTTTGTAATGCTTCCAGCACCAGCGATTTTCCGCTGCCTGTATAACCACCCAGCACTTTAAACTGGTAGTCCTTATTAAACTGTTCCAGTACCCATTTGCGGAAAGCTTTGTAACCACCGGTGAGTAAGTACACGTTAAAGCCATACAGATCAAGCAGCCAGGCAACAGCACCACTGCGCATACCACCACGCCAGCAATGAACGAGGATTGTTTTATCAGCTTTTGCTATTTGTTCTGCTTCTTCCACCATCTTCCGCATCTTCACACCAAAATAATCAAGGCCAATTTTTATTGCCTGTTCACGGCTTTGCTGTTTGTAGCTTGTACCAACAACTTTTCGTTCTTCATCTGTAAATAAGGGAAAGGAATGTGCTTTGTCTATATGGGCGTGTTTGTATTCGCCGGGGCTGCGTACATCCAGGATCGGGTACTGTTCGGCTAACGCTAAAAAATCGTCAATATGTACTTTCTGAACCGCCATCAGCAGCGTAAAGTTATTTATTCAGTTTGGCAACAACAATGGAGATGAGCCATACAGC
>NZ_CAMLGT010000024.1 GCF_946479605.1 uncultured Lacibacter sp. | reverse complement strand
TAAGCCTTTGTTGTTTTTAGATGCTGTCGATCGCTTGCACTGGCGTAGCATTTTTTCATTAACTCCCGGTAAGCTGCGGACTGTTTATCTCGAAGAAATTTCTCCCGAAGGTTTAACACCATTTGATGTGCCTAAACTAAAACAGCAAGTGTATGATTTGATGCAAGCCAAGCTGAAGGAGTATAAGGCGAGCTGGATACCCCCATCCCCTAAAGGGGTGTAAATACACACTCCGATTGTTTGATTCTTCCCTAATTTTATCTGCTCATGAACTTATTTGCTGACGAAAATAATAGTGCAGATAAACCTGCGGATACTCATCCCCCTTTAGGGGATAGGGGTTACGCAGAAATTATTATACCACTTGCTCTTCCAAAAAACTATACATGGAGCATTCCTGATCGTTTGCTTGAGCAAGTGCGTGTAGGTGTGCGTGTAGAAGTGGAGCTGCGGAAGAAACGTTACGCAGGTGTGATAAAAACATTGCATAACGACAAACCCGCAGCCTTTGATCCGAAGTTTATTTTGAATGTACTGGATGTTGAACCCATCATCCACGAAGAGCAATTGAAATTGTGGCAATGGATAGCCGATTATTATTTGTGCACTGAAGGTGAAGTGATGGCAGCTGCATTACCTGCGCATTTTAAACTCAGCAGCGAAACCATTTTAATTTACAACGAAGAAATTGGTGAAGATTTTTCTACTCTTGATCATGATGAATATCTGGTTGCCGAAGCTTTACTGATAAGAAAAGAGTTGAAGTTGCCCGAAGTGCAGCAGATACTCGACACATCGCATGTGTATCCTGTTGTAAAACGGTTGATCGAAAAGCGTGTTTGTTTTGTTTGGGAATCATTGAAAGAAACGTATTCAGCCAAGAAAGAAACCTTCGTCTTACTCAATCCCCAATACGATAATGAAGATCAGCTGAGCGACTTGCTCAACAACTGGAGCCGTGCACCCAAGCAAATGGAATTACTGTTAAGCTATTTGCACCTGATAAAAACAGAAGGCGAAGTAAGCAAAACAGCTTTGCTCAAAAAAAGTAACGCCAGTGATGCACAACTGAAAGGGTTGGTAGAGAAGGGGATTTTATTCTTGGAGAAACGTGCAGTGGATCGGTTGCAGAATCTGCCAAGAAATGTATCGATCGACTTTGAATTAACAGCTGCACAGCAAACTGCGTTTCAGCAAATCAGAGCATCGTTTGAAGCAAAACCTGTTTGCCTGTTACATGGTGTTACAGGAAGTGGTAAAACACAACTCTACATTAAACTTATTGAAGAGTACATCAAAAAAGGGAAACAGGTGTTGTATCTGTTACCTGAGATCGCTTTGACCGCACAGATCATTCGCCGCTTACAAAAACATTTTGGTGGTTACATTGGTATTTATCACAGCAAGTTTAACCAGAACGAACGCATTGAAATATGGAACAAGATCAAGAGTGGTGAAATGAAAGTGGTGCTGGGTGCAAGAAGTTCGTTGTTTCTTCCGTTTGCTGATCTGGGTTTGATTGTGTGCGATGAAGAACACGACAGCAGTTACAAACAACAGCAACCTGCGCCACGATACAATGCAAGAGATGCAGCCGCTTATTATGCCTCTGTGTTTGGTGCCAAAATGTTGTTAGGCAGTGGCACGCCTTCAGTGGAATCTTATTACAATACACATACCGGGAAGTATGGGTTGGTTGAATTGATGGAGCGGTTTGGTGCAGGTGCATTGCCAACCATTGAGTTGGTTGATACCAAACCATTGTTCAAACAAACAAAAGAAAAAGTAATGATTGCTCCTGCATTGCAGGAAGCCATTGAAAAATCGTTGGCGCAGGAAAAACAGGTAATTCTGTTTCAAAACCGTCGTGGGTACACACCGCACCAGGTTTGTAAAACATGCGGCTGGATTCCACATTGCCGTTATTGTGATGTGAGTTTAACCTATCATAAGTTTAAACATAAACTGCAATGTCATTACTGCGGTACAGTTTATCCAACCGTTACTACTTGCGAAGCATGCGGCAGCCACGATTTCATGCAGCACAACTTTGGAACGGAGAAAGTGGAAGAGCAATTGCAGGAACTGTTTCCCAAAGCAAAGATTGCACGGATGGATTATGATACAGTGAGTGGTAAGACGGCGCATGATCAACTCATTCAGCAATTCGAACAACACCGCATTGATATTTTAGTTGGTACACAAATGGTGGTGAAGGGATTGGATTTTGAAAAGGTAAATCTGGTTGGTATTCTTGATGCAGACAGCTTGTTAAGCTTTGCTGATTTTCGTGTAAATGAACGTGCTTTTCAATTGATGGAGCAGGTGAGTGGTCGTGCTGGACGAAAAGATGCAGATGGACATGTGATGATACAGGTGGCGAACATCAACCATCCTGTGCTGCAGTTTGTAAAAGCACACGATTATAAATTATTTTTTTCTGTGGAGTTGCAGGCAAGGCGGCAGTTTTATTATCCGCCGTTTACACGCATTATACAGATCACGTTTAAACATAAACAAAAAGAAACCGTTGAAGCTGCTGCACAAATGGTGGGCGAAAATATGCGGCCATTATTTGGCAATTATATGGTTGGTCCTGCAGAACCCGTGGTGAACAGGGTGCGTAACCAGTACATCATGGAGTTGGTGTTAAAGCTGCCGAAGGATGCACACTTGATTCATCAATGCAAGGAAATGATTCATGCACAAACGGTGCTGTTGCATAATCATCCCAATTTTAAAAGTGTGGTGTTGATAGCGGATGTGGATGCAATGTAAAAGCGAAAGACACTAACAGTTCCCTCCTTTGTCGGGAAGACAGCAATGTTGATTAGTGTTGCCACATTTCAAAATCGGTATAAAGACCAATCGACTTTTCATCCTGAGGGACGAGGGATCTGCTGATATGCTTTATTAGTTATACTAAATAGTCAATCACTTCCTTAATATCGCCACCCTCGTCTTCCGTATTCTCCTTTCCGTACTTTCACGCACCTGTTGGTTATGTAACACCCATCCGCCCAACAAACCAATTACACTTCCTATTACGGTATCAAGCAAACGTGTTGCAATAAGATAATTAGGATCAGCAGTCATACCACTTCCTGCTTCCGCTAAAAACAATGTAAGCGGTGTAATCAGAATCACGGCTAATCCGTAATGCCGTACCACCAGCATCTCCACAATAAACTGTAATAACATAATGCTGATGCAAACCGTTAATGCTGTCATTTCAACCTGTAACATTAGCCAGGCTACCCCTAAACCAATAAATGTTCCGAGGATACGCTGAATACTTCGTTGCCAAACATGATGCAGGCTAATGCCCTGCATCACCGCTGCACAGGAAATAGGAACCCAATACGGTTTTTCTAATTTTAATAAATGGCTCACGAGTAACGCTATGGTTAACACTGCACCAATGATGATCGACTCAACCAGTTTGGTGTAAGGATTGGTTGTAAGCGAAGCAGTCTCTTGTGTAAACTTCCCTTTTCTGATAATGTATAAACTGTACAAGAATGCAAGTACGCAGGTAAGCATGCCGCTCATCACGATCAAACCAATACGTGTAGGGATGGTATTGAAATCGAACCGCATGCTGCTGGCAATGGCAGCGATCATCACAAAGAAAAATCCACCTGGCGGTTTCATTTGAAAATAACGGGTCACCCAATGTGCAGTAAATGCAATCAATCCCAATACAAGCGATGAGAGGTAAGGATTAAAGCTGAACGCAATACTCACCCCAAACGAAAAGGCTAAGCCAAACGAACAAACAACGAGTGTGATCATGCGGTGGGCAATGGAAGCCGAAGAGGGCAGATAAAGGATAACCATGCCGCCGGTACTGGCCAGGATGCCGTAATCAATACGGTTAAAATATAAGCCAATGAGTAATGGAATGCCCACACATAAAGAAGCTAGTACCGGAATATGCCAAAGCCTCTCGCTCTTTTTTAATTCAAGCAGTGCGTGAAGTTCACTTTTTAATAGTTGTAAAAATGAAATGGGCATAGTACAAAACTATGCATGGTTGCTAATAAAATCTGAAGGCAGGGGCAGAAAAGCAAATCCCCCGGGTTACGGGGGATTTGCAAGAGTAAATTTGTTCCATCAATGAGGTAAATGTTTCTTTTGGTTTTTTCTTTTAATAGGGTTGATGGATCATCTTAGTTTTCACGGATAAAGATTCTTTTAGTTTTCAAAGGATTTAAATTTCTGTCAGTTCTGATAGAGTACGGATTTTTCTTCAGGAATTGGATTCTTAATTGCTGATATAAAATTCGGAATCATTTCAATTTGTTGTGCGGGTACTTTTGACCAATTTTTTTGCGGAAAATATCATCGTGGTTTTACGACTTATTATTTTTATTAGTCAGATGTTGAACGTAAGTACATAAAAAATCCCTCTTGCATGAGGGATTTTATAAAGAGTAAGTAAGCTTGTATTAATAACGACGTCCGCCTCCGCCATAACCACCGCCGCCATCACGGTCACGACCACCGCCTCCGCCGTAGCCACCACCACCGCCTGGACGGTAACCACCGCCACCACCACCTGGACGACCACCACCGCCTCCGGGACGATAACCACCGCCACCACCTGGGCGACCGCCACCTCCGCCAAATCCACCTCCGCCTCCGGGTCTGTCTTCAGCTTTCTTTACCACTAATGGTTTTTTACTGCGGCCAAGTTGAATATCATTTAATAACTCAATGGCATCATTGCCATCAGCTTCATTTTCCATTGTTACAAAACCAAAGCCACGGCTCTTTCCTGTTTCACGATCAATTGAAATTTTGGCTGAAACAACTTTGCCAAACTTTTCAAAGATTTCTTCTAATTCGGCGTCATCTACATCATAGGGTAATCCGGCTACAAATAAGTTCATTGTTTTAATTTTTGTAAAGCTAATTAAACTGTTGATTCAGGGCTCAAGATAGGCACATTAAGTCATATTTCAGCCTCTTTCATGTGTTTTCAGTCATGTGCCTGTAATAATAAATATGAACACCAGTTGATGCTTGTTTTGCTTTTCTGATCATAGCAGCAGCCACATCTCCTGCTCCAATGCCTTTGTAGTTAGATGGAATAAGAACCTGTAGCCATTGTGATAATGTTTTGGCAATACGTTCGCCTGTACGTTGCTCTTTTCGATGACCCAATAAAAATGATGGCCGGAAAATATGGAAACCGCTAAAATTAAATGTGGAGATCACTTCTTCCACTTCTCCTTTCAGCCTTGTGTAAAATAAGCGTGATGATGAATTGGCACCAACGGCCGATACAAGCAGGTATTGCTGAAAGCCTGCTTCTTTACCAAAGCGTGCTGCATTAACAGGAATATCAAAATCAATGCTGCGGTATAAAGCTTTATCGCCTTTTACTTTTTTCATTGTAGTGCCTATGCAGCAGAAAATACAATCGCCTTTGCCAAGATTTTTTCTGTAACTGTTATAGTCGGAAAAATCGGTGATGCATATTTCCAGTTTTGGATGCTGCAGTTCAAGTGCACTGCGTACAAGAATACGCACACGGTCAAAGGCATCATCTGCAAGTAGTTGTTGTAACAGTTCGTTCCCAACCAATCCGGAAGCTCCGAGTACAACTGCTGTTTGTGCGTTCATAAATGCTTTATTTTGCAATAATGCAAATTCATGAAAATCTTTCACTCCGGCAATACAATACATTTGGTATTGATGTAAAAGCAAAACTTTTTGCCGATTTCAGTTCGCTTTCGCAGTTACAGGAAATTCTGCAATATGCTCATCATGTATCGCCACGTATACCAAGAATGATACTTGGTGGAGGCAGCAATATCCTGTTTACGGGTGATGTGAATGCATTGGTGCTGAAGAATGAAATAAGAGGAATAGAAGTGATAAGGGAAGATGACACATTTGTATATGTAAAAACGGGAGCTGGTGTTAACTGGCACAGCTTTGTACAGCATTGTGTACAGCAGGGCTGGGGTGGTGTTGAGAATTTAAGTTTGATACCGGGTAATACCGGTGCAAGTCCTATGCAAAACATTGGTGCGTATGGTGTGGAAATAAAAGATGTGTTTGAAGAACTGGAAGCATACCATTTGCATGATAAAACAGTTCGGAAATTTTCTGCAGCAGATTGTGCATTCGGTTACAGGGAGAGTGTGTTTAAACGCATATACAAAGAGCAGTTTGTGATTTTGAATGTAACATACAGGTTACGCAGGCAACCGGTTTTTAATACCAGCTATGGAGCCATTAACCAGGAGCTGGAAAAAATGGGTGTGCAGGAATTGAGTGTAAAAGCAATATCGCAGGCGGTGATCAATATCCGTTCTTCAAAACTGCCCGATCCGAAAGTGATTGGTAATGCCGGAAGTTTTTTCAAAAATCCTTCTGTAAGTAAAGAGCAATACCAGCAGTTGAAACAACAGTTTCCTGAACTGGTTGCTTATGCGAATGCAGATGATACAATGAAACTTGCAGCGGGTTGGTTAATTGAGAACTGCGGTCCATCAGCAACAGAAAGCTGGAAAGGTTATCGAAGAGGTGATGCCGGTTGCCACGCCAAGCAGGCATTGGTACTGGTGAATTACGGTGCCGCAACCGGTAAAGAAATTTATGATCTGAGCGAAGCAATTCTGCAAAGCGTTAAAGAAAAGTTTGGCGTGGAACTGGAGCGGGAAGTAAATATTATTTAGTTGGTAGTGCACAGCCGATAGTAGTTAGTTTGCTTTAGACTACTGGCTTAAAACTATTGGCTACCGGCTTTCCTCAACTAACCACCCAGCTCATCACCAGTTCATGCAGAAAACGATATTCCACGGCTAATGGTAAAGGATCATGTTTACGGAAACTGCAGATGAGCCGTCCTTCTTCATCATTACCTTCCACACGTTCGGCATGCATGTGCTCACGAAAATCGACTGAGCCATCGCCATACCATTTAAACATGGCTTCTTTTGCACTCCACAATAAAGTGGTGAGTTGTAATAATCTTGCAGCACTCATCTGTTCATCCAGCATCATCTTTTCCTGGTCGGTTAAAAATTTAGGGCTTACACGTAAAATTTTTTCTGATCCTTTTTCAATATCAACACCCACACGCTGGGTTGAGCTGACAATTGCTGCTGCATAATCGCCACAATGTGAAATAGAGAAATGGTATTTCTCATCGGGGAGAAAAGGTTTGCGGGTATCGGCAATCAAGATCTCTTCCAAAGGAAAATCAGCAAAAAGGGTAGGTAGCAAATAGCGACCGGCCAAATGTTGTAACCGTTTGTGCGGATGCGATACATCACGCTTCAATGGCACCCTTTCCAGGAAAAAAGCTTCATCTTCTTGAATATGCCAGAGAGCTGCCTTGGTGTTGCTGTTGATAGTATGTTGATAAACGAGCGGCAATAATCGAATTTAGAAATTAGCTTGCGTGTTCAGTTTTTAATGCACACAAATCTAAAGAGAAGTATATGATTTTATCGGATAAAAGAATCCTGGAGGAAATTGAGAAAGAAACCATCAAGATTGAACCGTACAACAGGAATTGTTTAGGCTCCAATTCTTATGATGTGCATTTAGGCAGTACGTTGGCTACTTACAAAGAGCATATGATCGATGCAAAGAAGCACAACGAAATTGAATACTTCGAAATTCCCGAAGAAGGAATTGTATTATATCCACACATCTTTTATCTGGGTGTAACATTGGAGTACACCGAAACGCATGCACATGTGCCGTTCTTAGAAGGGAAATCATCAACCGGCCGCCTGGGTATTGATATTCATGCAACAGCCGGTAAAGGCGATGTTGGTTTTTGCGGCAACTGGACATTGGAGATATCCGTTAAACAACCGGTGAAAGTGTACAAAGGAATGCCCATTGGTCAGTTGATCTATTTCCCTGTTGAAGGAGAAATTGAAGTAAAGTACAACCAGAAATCAAATGCCAAGTACAGTGGTCAGCCAAACAAACCCGTGGAAAGCATGATGTGGAAGAATAAGTTTTAAAAGGCTCTCTGCAGCTGAACGGGGACTAATGCAGAATTTATACATAATAAAATGCTCAGCAAGTAATGCTGAGCATTTTACATTGATGAAAAACTATTCAATACTATAGTAGAGTTAATGTGCAGAAAGTCTCCCTTCAGGGAGATTTAGAGGGTTGATATTTCTTCCTGTATGCAATCAACCAACCTGTTACTTCGCCATAGCTTTCAATTCCTTTTCGCTGGCGGTTTTGTTTGAGATAGTAATCATATAACAGATCGGTCCAGTCGCTGAGGAATGTGCGGTGATCATTGATGAACTTTCTGTAAACACGCAGATCTCTTTTTACACCTTCGTTCATCTGTTCACCAAATTGTTTGGCCGCAGTTGAATCTACTAACCTGAGGTTGCTCCATGCATACAGAAACATATCAAGATAGCTGGAGTATTGCATTAATGTATCGGAAGAATTAGTAGCCGCTAAAAAACCTACAAAGTTGGCTTCTCCTTCGCTGGCATAGCCCACCTGGTGCGCCATTTCATGACAGGTAACATACGGTTGCAGAAAATTTGGAATAGCTGTGTTAACCTGCCCTTCCCCGGTAAATGGATTATAATAACCCTGGAACCCGATATAATTCCCCACTTTACCAAACATGGATGCTTTTAAGGAAGAGTGTTTGTACCGTAGGAAAGGGAATTTCTTTTCTATTTGCCTGTAACCATCCAACGCCGATTCAAACATCCGCTCACGGGTCATGAAGGTGTCCTTTTTTTTCAGGCACACTTCCTTTCGGTTATTCAGTTCGGTAAGCAGGTATTGGTTCAGCACAACAAGCTGCTGCTTATCAAACTTGCCGTTTTTTAGGCCCAGCTGGTATTCAATTCCCTGGCGGTAATAGTTCAAACCCCAAAACAGGTAAAAGTAAACGTACACGCCAAGGAGAATAAGGGCGGCAGTAAAAAGAGGCGTCAGCTTTTTTCGCCAGCTATCGGTTTTGTGAAAGAGGCGCACCACAAATTTACCCAGCTGCCAAAGCACGCTAAAGCCCACAACTGTGTAAAGAATATCGCCGAAGCTGAACGGTATCCAACCAAAGAGGATGCGTAAAGCCGAACTGAGCCGTGGATAAAGCCCGGTGGCATAGTTGTTTTCGATCCATTGATGATTACCTGCCATAAAAAAAATGAACAGGGCAAGGATGAGTAGCGCAATGCTGATTGAAATGCGTATGAGTCGTCCGTAGGTCATTAGCTTCAAATTTACGGTGAAAGAAGGTTTAAGGGGTAAGGTTTAAGGCATAAGGTTAAGACAGGAGGTGGAGCAGTATGCTTTGGTTTTCAATCTGGTTTTCTGGTTTTGGGGTTTTCACCTTACACCTTCTACCATATTCCTTTACCCCTGCCCAAAATAAACCTCTTCATTCTTTGGCTTGAACTTGTATTTCGGTTACCTTTGCAAACTCTTTAAAAAAGGGGTATTATGTCGAGCCGCCGGGAATATGAAATAGCATTTGTGGGGTTGAAGCCCGGCATTCATCAGTTTCTTTATGAAATTGACGACAGGTTCTTTGAAGAATTCGGCAAACAGGACTTTAAAAACTGTAAAGCAGCTGTAAAACTGGAGTTAGAAAAAAATACCGGGTTTATGATGCTGAAGTTTGAGGTAGGCGGCACACTGGGCGTACTTTGCGACCGTTGTGGTAACGATCTTCCTTTAGAACTGTGGGACGAATTTGAAATGCTGGTGAAGATGACCGATGAGCCGGAGAAAATGAATGAAGAAGAAGAAAGTCCGGATGTATTTTACATTTCACGTACAGAAAGCCATCTGCATGTGAAAAACTGGATTTTCGAGTTTATCAACCTCAGCATACCAATGCAAAAAATGTGTAAGGAAAGTGAAATGGGCGGGCCGCATTGCAACAAAGAAGTGCTTGCACGCCTTGCTCAACTGAACCCGCAACCAAACGAAAACAAATCCATCTGGAAAGGATTGGATAAATTCAGAAACGACTAAAATTTAAAGATATGCCAAATCCAAAGCGCAGACATTCACAGCAACGCAGCGCAAAGCGTCGTACACACTACTCAGCAGTGAGTGTTACTTTAACAAAGGATAGCACAACGGGTGAAACTCATCCCCGCCACCGTGCACACGTGAGCGAAGGTAAACTGTACTACAAAGGAAAATTAGTAGCTGAAAAAGCTCCGGCAAAAGCGTAAGCTTTTATAATTAACTTACCTGCATGGTCATAGGTATTGACATGATGGGTGGCGACTACGCCCCTCAGCAACCGCTGTTGGGCGTAGATTTGTTTTTAGCCGAGGCCGTGCCCGGTATTGAACTTATGCTGATAGGTGATGAAAATATCATGCGTCGGCATTTTGTTTCTGTTCCGCCCACTGTTACATTTTTACACACCACCGAAGTGGTGGATATGCACGAGCCGCCTACTAAGGCTTTGCGTGATAAACCCAATTCTTCCATGAACAAAGGTCTGCAGTTGCTGGCCGAGGGAAAGATCGATGCGTTTATCAGTGCAGGCAACACGGGTGCAATGATGGTCGGCGTGTTTTACACCATCCGTGCTATTGAAGGTGTACAGCGTCCAACCATTTCAACTGTTATTCCCAAAGTGGAAGGTGGTTATGGGTTGATCCTTGATGTGGGAATGCAGGCCGATTGCAAACCGGAGAACCTGTTACAAAATGCCATACTGGGCAGCATCTATGCACAAAATATCCTGGAGATAGAAAACCCTGCTGTTGGGTTGATTAACATAGGTGAGGAAGAAGGGAAAGGAAACCTGCTGGCACAGGCAACTTATCCTTTATTAAAAGAAAGCAAACTCATTAACTTTATTGGTAACATTGAAGGCAGAGAGATATTGACAGGAAAAGCTGATGTAATGGTGTGTGATGGATTTACAGGTAATGTGATCCTGAAGCTCGGTGAATCGATCTTTGATATATCCCGTTCAAGAAACCTGGAAGAAGATGACTACTTCAAAAGGTTTAATTTTGAAACATACGGTGGCACACCCATTCTTGGTATTGATAAACCAGTGATTGTGGGGCATGGTATCTCCACTTCAAGAGCATTTTTTAATATGATCAATCTTGCATCGAAGATGATTGAAACAAAATTGCTGGAGAAAATGAAAGCAAGATTTGTGAGTGAAGAAGAAGTGGAGTAGTGCTTGTTGAAACATGTATTCTGTTCACACAGAAGAAATTATTTTAGAAAAACGAAAAACATTTTATAGAAAAGTTGGGAGCGAATTGTAATTCTCCTATTTTTGCACTCCCAAAAACGGAAAACGTTTGGATGATTCCGTAGCTCAGTTGGTAGAGCACGACACTTTTAATGTTGGGGTCCTGGGTTCGAGTCCCAGCGGGATCACAGAAAACAAAAGCCCCCTGCTTAAAGCGGGGGGCTTTTCTGTTTCATCTACTTTTGTATGTAAATAAATCAGCTATGGATCTTCAGAATAAAGTTGTGGTTATAACAGGCGGGAGCGATGGTATAGGCAAAGCACTGGTAGAATTGTTTTTATGCAAAGGCGCACAAGTGGCCACCTGTGGAAGGAATGCCGATAAACTGTACGCATTACAACAGGAGTTTGCAGGAAAGCCGTTGCACACCTTTGTTGCAGATGTAAGTAATGAAGATGATTGTAACCGTTTTATTGCAACAACAGTGAAAGCATTTGGCGGTATTGATGTAGTGATCAACAATGCTGGGTTATCCATGCGTGCATTGATCATTGAATCGGAAACAAGTGCATACAAGCGGCTGATGGACGTAAATTTCTGGGGCACTGTTTACACAACAAAAGCTGCATTACCACACATCATTAAACGCAAAGGATCAGTAGCTGGCATTTCATCAATAGTTGGTAACAGAGGTATTCCCGGCCGCAGTGCATACTCTGCATCAAAACATGCCATGCAGGGCTGGCTGGAAGCATTGCGTGTGGAAATGCTGGACCACGGTGTAAATGTATTATGGGTATCACCGGGTTTTATTGCTACCAATATCCGTACAACGGCACTGGATGGCGAAGGCAAACCAATTGGTGAAACACCAATGGATGAATCGAAACTGATGAGTGCGGAAGAATGCGCTCTACATATATATAATGCCATTGCCAAACGCAAACGTTCAGTAGTGCTCACTTTTACCGGTAAAGCAACAGTATGGATGAGCAAGTTTTTACCACGAGTAGCCGACAAGTACATTCATAGGTTTTTCTTTAAAGAAGGCAAGTTGATCAAGTAGTGCTGAACATTGTTCTCACGTGTCTATCTTCAACTGATTATTCTTTATCTTTCGTTTCAATTTTTCACACACATCAATGGCTTTACTAACCCTCACATCAGACATCGGAGAACAGGATTACCTGGCCGGGGCAGTAAAAGCTGTGTTGTTACAGCAGGATGCATCGCATCAGCTCATTGATATAACACATCATCTTTCTCCGTTTAATGATCCGCAGGCGGCTTACATCATCCGTAATGCAACGAAACAGTTTCCGCCAGGGAGTTTTCATATCATCCTGGTAAACCTGTTTCAATATGTACCTGATCATTTACTGATGGTGAAACACAATGAGCAGTATTATTGTCTTGCTGATAATGGTCTTATCACCATGATACTGGAAGAAACACCTGAAACGGTAGTGGCATTGAACTTAGATAAATCAAAAGCAAGAAATACATTGGCCTGTGCGGAAGTATTTGGTAAAGCCATTTCAGCAGTTGCAGATGGCAAACCATTGAAAGAAGTAGGCGATGCTTCTGTGTCTATTCAGGTACGTAATCCTTTACGGCCTGTTGTAACCAGCCAGTATATTGAAGGACAGATCATTTCCATTGATCACTTCGAAAATGTGATCGTAAACATTACACAAGAGGAGTTTGAAGCACAACGCAAAGGCAGGCGGTTTAAAATTGTGTTCAAGCGTGATGAAATGATCGAGCGGATCAGCGAAACCTATGCTGATGTAAACGAAGGTGAAAAGCTGGCTCTGTTCAATTCGGCGGGTTATCTTGAAATTGCCATTAATAAAGGCAATGCAGCAGGTTTGTTTGGACTGCAGGGGTTTTCTGAAAAAAGTACCAGTCAGTACACACAAAGCCGGCTGTTTTACCAGACCGTACGTGTTTATTTTGAGTAAAAAGAAGCCATCAAATTATCCTGTTAAAAGAATATTGAAATAGTGGTTTATACCCTCATCTCCTTATTTTTGCCTGCTTCCCGTTATACGGGTCATCTATTTCTAAACCAAAGCTTCATATGAATTTTCAAAAGCTCAACAACATTACAGGCTGGGTCATTGGTATAGTAGCCAGCGCCGTGTACGTGTTAACAATGGAACCAACCGGTAGTTTGTGGGACACTGGTGAATTTATTTCCTGTGCTTATAAATTAGGTATTCCGCATCCGCCCGGCGCACCGTTATTTATTTTGATGGGCCGCTTGTTTACACTCTTTACGCCAGGCGATGCCGCTATTGGTGTAAACCTGCTCTCAGCTTTATCAAGTGGTTTCACCATTATGTTCCTGTTCTGGACCATTACGCACTTCGGTCGCCGTTTGGTACAAAAAGATAATGAAGAAATTGAAGGGAACAAGTTGTTTTCCGTTATGGCTGCCGGCGTAGTTGGTGGTTTGGCTTATACATTCAGTGATTCATTCTGGTATAGTGCCGTTGAAGGTGAAGTATATGCTTTGTCTTCGTTCTTTACTGCTGTAGTATTCTGGATGATCCTGAAATGGGAACATGAAGATGCAAGGGCTGGCGCTGATGATGTAAAACGTACATCAGCTGAGCGCTGGATCGTTCTCATCTTCTTTATGATGGGCTTGAGTATTGGTGTTCACTTGTTGAACCTCTTAACATTGCCTGCTATTGTAATGGTGTATTATTTCCGCCGTTATCAACCTACATGGAAAGGCGGCACTATTGCGTTTTTGATTGGCTGTGCTATTACGGGGCTTGTTCAAAAAGCTGTAATCCAATGGAGCATTGCCGGAGCAGGGTCTTTCGATCGTTTATTTGTTAACAGCTTCGGGCTGCCATTCTTCTCCGGATTTATTTTCTTTTTCGTTTTGGTGGGAATATTGATGTGGGTTGGTTTGCGTTATGCCAAAGCAAACAATTGGCGTTTTCTCCGTTTAGGTATCTGGAGTTTTGTTTTCATGCTTATCGGTTATTCAACTTATCTCACTACGATGATCCGTTCAAATGCTGATCCTGGTATTGATATGAATGATGTAAACAATCCTATTGCACTGGTAAGTTACCTTAGCCGTGAGCAATATGGTGATGTGCCTTTGGTAAAAGGACAAACTTTTACTGCTGAAGTGGAGCGTTACGAAGAAGAAGGCGATACTTACCAGCGTGTGGGCGACAGGTATGAAGTAACAGGCCAAAAAAGAAAACCGGTTTATCCTGCTTCACAAACAATGGTATTTCCCCGTTTATGGGATGCCAGCAATGATCAGGGACATGCCGATTACTATGCGCAGTTTCTTAATATCGGTAAATACCAGGACAGGCAAACCGGTCAAATATCTTACGAGCGTGAGCCAAATATGGTTGATAACTTTAAGTTCTTCTTTGGCTACCAGGTTAACATCATGTACATGCGTTATTTCATGTGGAATTTTGCAGGTAAACAAAATGATGTACAAGGTTTAGGCGAACGCAGAAACGGAAACTGGATTACAGGAGTAGGTTTTGCTGATAATGCACGTTTAGGTAACCAGGCGCTGATGCCTGATAGTTTAAAGAACAATAAATCACACAACAAATATTTCCTGCTTCCTTTTATTCTTGGAATAGTTGGGTTGGTATTTCAGTTTACCAAAAGAAGTAAAGACGGGTTGATTGTAGGTTTATTATTCTTCTTTACCGGACTGGCTATTGTTTTATATCTCAACCAGGCTGGCCCTCAGCCACGTGAGCGTGATTATGCGTATGTTGGAAGTTTTTATGCATTTGCGATATGGATTGGTTTAGCGGTGATTGGTTTTATTGAATTTGTAAAAAATGATGCGCAAGCGCTGTTCAGAATGATCGGCTCAGGAGCTATTGTAACACTTTTTGTGATGTTAATCAGTTGCCTGTCTGGATCTTTTACCGGCGCAATCAGCACTGCTTTTGTTTCCACTGCTTTGTTTGCAGGATTTGTTGCTGCAACATATTACCTGCTGAGAGCGGTTTCAGGAAATGGGAAAAATGAAAAAGCAGTGGCGGTTGGAGCGGCTGTAATTTGTATGATTGCACCATTACTCATGGCATCACAAAACTGGGATGATCATGACCGTAGCAAAAAAACAATTGCACCTGATCTTGCAACCAACTACCTTGAAAGCTGTGCACCCGGTGCTATTCTCTTTACAGTGGGTGATAATGATACTTATCCGTTGTGGTATGCACAGGAAGTAAAAGGCATCCGTCCGGATATACGTGTCATCAACACCAGCTTATTAGGTACAGATTGGTATATTAACCAGCTTCGTTACAAAATAAACGAAAGTGATCCGATTGATGTGATCTGGAGTGAAGAACAGATTGCAGGTGAAAAAAGAAATGTGGCTTACCATATTCCGCTTTCAAAAACCGATACAGGATACTATGATCTTTACACCATGATGAAAGACCAGGTGGGCAGCGATGCAGAAAGTAAAATGTATCGTTCACAAGGTGGAGATATGTTGAACTATTTCTTCAGCAATCGTTTTACAGTACCTGTTGATGAAAATGTTGTTCGTCAGAACGGAACAGTTACAGCAACAGACAGTGTGGTGAAAGAGCTTCGTTTCCAGGTGGGCAAAACCTATCTGTTTAAAAACGATGCGGCTATTCTCAACATCATTGCTGCAAACAAATGGAAACGTCCGATTTACTTTACGCAACCATATTCACTTGGTTTTGATGAATACCTGCGCCAGGATGGTATGTCGTACCGTTTGGTACCTGTTGCCAACGCAAGAGGCACGGCCAATGTTGACTGGATGCTGGATAAAGTGATGAACAAATTCAAATACGGTGGTGCAAATAAAGATGCTGTGTATTATGATGAAGAGAACCGTCGCCACATGGTAGCCATCCGTAATGCACATACCATGCTTGCTATGAATTTGATAGCAGCAGGCCGTAAAGAAGAAGCAAAGAAAGTATTGCAACGTGCTGATCAGATGATCAAAGATAAAAATGTTCCGTATGCGTTTGCATCACGTTATGGTAATGATCATAACGAAAAGAGTTTCTACTTTGCAATGACAGCTTTACAGGCTGGCGATATTGAATTGGGTAAACGTGTAATGGAATCGGTGAAGAAAGATCTGCAGCAGCAGATGGCCTTCTATGAATCATATATTACCGGCGAGGGGACAACGCCATCGGAATATGAATACCAGGTGGCCAAACAGCTGATACAGGCTATTGACGCCGCAGTAAAAGAATATGTACAGGGCGTGAAGCCCGGTGCAGATACACTGCAAAACAAAGAACTGCCGCAAACAATTAAGAATGCAGGCGATACACAGAAATAAAAAAAGAAACCCCGGCAGTGTGCCGGGGTTTCTTTTTTTCAGTTCAATTTGAATTGAATTGATCCGTTGATACAGTTGAATTTATTTGCTTGTCTGCTCAGGGATATTGTTATTTATACGATACTCTCTCTCTAAACTTTGCACCACTGATATAACGTATTTAACAACCTTGGTGCTTTGCCTGTCAATTTGTTTACTTAAAGGCCGGTACATACCGCTTGATGCAATGGAAACCCGTTGAAAATTCTGCACATCACTAATGTTGCTGCTAAGGGAAGGTTCAATGCCTGTTCTTGCACTGGGAATATGCACCCAGCCAACTGGCACAGGAAATCCTGTTGCTATTAATGTGGCAGCTGTACCAATACCCACAATACTAATGGCAGTACCAACCAGATTTTCTTTACGGCCAATAAATTTTACACGGGCAACTTTTATATAACAGTTGTTTGCTGCACCATCGGCATTAAGCGTTAATTTGAACGGATGATCTTCTGTATTGTAAACCTCTACAAATTTTTTCAGCTTTTGTTGCAACGCCACTTTGTATTCATACTGCTGGATCAACTTAAAATCTGTTGCAATATTGAGTGAATCAATCTTTGCATCTTTCTTTAACAGCAATTTTGGCTGACTGCAGGAACTGGCGAACAGGAGAATAAGGCAGAAAAAGCTGACAAAACTGGTAAGCCTGAGCATGAATTTTTGTGTTTTCAATCGGAAAAATAAGAAAACACAGGAAAAACCGGCAAGAACTTTTCAGGTTTAGTTTTTGTTATCCTATTCTCAACTGACAGTACCGGGTAATGAGGTATTGGATTTTGAAGTAAATTGTATAGTTATGATCGGACATTTTTTCTCGAAATATGATCCATCAAAAGATGGCAAATCGAAATTTGAACAGTTGTTTGATCTGTTCACACAACTGCTTACATACACCAGTGGCGATGTGGCCGAAGCACTTGATTGGTTAAATCAACTCGACCGGAAATTTCAACTCACCAATGATGAATATGGTATAGGCGATTTTATAGATGATCTGAAGCAGCAGGGATACCTTGATGAAAATACTGCAACAGGCGAATTCAGGATCACTGCAAAAACAGAACAAACCATCCGCAAACAATCGCTGGAAGAAATTTTCGGGAAGCTCAAAAAAACAAAGCAGGGCAATCATCAAACATTTAAACCCGGACAAGGTGATGAAATAAACCCGGAAACAAGACCATTTCAGTTTGGTGACACATTGGAGCAGATCGATTTCACCAATTCCATCCGTAATGCACAGATCAATCATGGTATTGACAGTTTTATGCTGCGTGAAGATGATCTTGAAATACGAGAAACAGATTTCAAAACACAAACATCAACAGTGTTGATGATCGATATTTCGCATTCGATGATCCTTTATGGTGAAGACCGCATTACACCGGCCAAAAAAGTAGCCATGGCGTTGAGCGAACTCATTCAAACAAAATATCCGAAAGATACACTTGATATTGTGGTGTTTGGTAATGATGCATGGCCTATTGAAGTAAAGGATCTTCCTTATTTGCAGGTGGGGCCTTATCATACCAACACAGTGGCGGGGCTTGAACTGGCAATGGAAATTCTGCGCAGGAGAAAAAATCCCAACAAACAGATCTTCATGATCACCGATGGTAAACCCACTTGTTTAAAGATTGGTAAGAAATATTACAAGAACAGTTTCGGTCTTGACCGTAAAGTGGTGAACCGTTGCATCAACCTTGCAGCACAATGTAAAAAGCTGAAGATACCCATCACTACGTTTATGATTGCTACTGATCCATACCTGCAAAAATTTGTACAGGAATTTACCGAAATGAATAACGGCAAAGCCTTCTTTGCATCATTGGATAAACTTGGTGCATTTATTTTTAAAGATTTCGAAAGCGGAAAGAGGAAAACGGTGTATTAAGTCTCCTCCAACCTCCCCCGGTAGGGGAGGCTGCCTACACACAACCCTGTCTTGTTGATGCATGTTGAATTGATTTGTAATGCTGCAACGGAAGAATAATAGGTTTGGATTTGTACAACAGTACAGCTCCCTTTCAATAGGAGAGGGAGAAGGAGGGTGAGGCCAAATGGAAAATTGAAAAAAGAAAAAATATAGAAGCATTATGAGCGAACAAAAAATAAAAACATTAGGCGAGTTAAAGAAAAGCGGCTATCAATCAAAAAGCATTAAAGAAGAAGTAAGGCAAAACTTAATTTCAAAACTTCAGCAAAACGAAAATGTATTTCACGGCATATTGGGTTACGAAGATTCGGTGATACCCGATGTGGAGCGTGCATTGCTGTCACGGCATAATATTCTGTTTCTTGGCTTGCGTGGACAGGCAAAAACACGCATGGCACGTTTAATGACAGAACTGCTTGATGAGTACATTCCTGTTGTTGCAGGCAGCGAAGTAAATGATGATCCGTTAAATCCCATCTCTCATTATGCAAAAGAACTGATTGCATTAAAGGGAGATGATACTCCCATTGAATGGATCCATCGTTTGCAAAGGTATGGTGAAAAGCTGGCAACACCTGATGTGAGTGTAGCTGATCTGATTGGTGATATTGATCCCATCAAAGCAGCCAACCTGAAATTAAGTTTTGCTGACGAACGTGTGATACACTACGGCATTATTCCACGCAGCAACCGTTCCGTATTTGTGATCAATGAAATTCCTGATTTGCAGGCACGTATACAGGTATCTCTGTTTAATATTCTTGAAGAAGGTGATGTGCAGATACGTGGCTTCAAACTCCGTTTGCCGCTTGATATTTTATTTGTGTTTACTGCTAATCCCGAAGACTATACAAATCGTGGATCTATTGTAACACCATTGAAAGACCGTATTGAAAGCCAGATACTCACACACTATCCTAAAACCATTGAAACAGGCCTTGCTATTACTGAACAGGAAGCTGCAATACATCCCGATCAGCAGAAACGTGTTGACATGAGCGATCTGATGAAACGTATTATTGAACAGGTGGCATTTGAAGCACGCAACAGTGAGTATGTTGATAAGAAGAGTGGTGTTAGTGCAAGGCTTACCATTTCAGCGTATGAAAATGCCATCAGTACGGCCGAGTTGCGTGCTATTCAAAACAAAGAGAAACAAACACAGGTTTGGCTGAGCGATCTGATAGGCGTAATACCTTCCATCACGGGTAAAATTGAATTAGTGTACGAGGGTGAACAGGAAGGTCCTTACCAGGTAGCATTTCATTTATTGGATAAAGCCATACGCACACAGTTCCTGCAATATTTTCCGAATCCGGAACAACTCAAAAAACGCAGGCAGGAAACAGCAGCAGATAATCCATACAAATCCATCAGCAACTGGTTCGATAAAGGCAATAAGCTTACGTTGTTAATGGGAACAAAGGATGAGGAAAAGATCCAGCAATTATACAGTGTGGATGGCTTGTATCCGTTGGTGAAAAAATATTTCAAAAGTGCCAATGAAAAACAATCGGCGTTGTTAATGGAGTTTGTATTGCATGGTCTTGCTGCATACTCCATCATCAGCAAGAAAATTGTTGAAGGCCGTATTGAATTCAATGACCTTATGGGCAGCATCATTAACCTTGGTGCAAACAGGGACGATGAGGAGGAGGAAGATCTGGACAGTGAAGATTTTAATTAATACGGAAGCCCTCCTGAAACGGGGGCTTTCTTTTTACATAGAGGCAGGGTCCTGGTTTAATACAAGGTGCATGCTTTTATACAGATCAGGATATTGTGCACGAAGCTCAGAAGGTTTTTCAAAAAACAATTCCACAGCCGTTGCCCAAAACTCGTTGCTGTTGCGCAATGCATTATCATCAAACAGCCTGTTGCTGCTGCTGCGTTCTGCACTCAGCACTGCATCATCAATACGATCGTAATGCGCATAGTCTTCTTTAAACGAATTACTGCGTTTTGTTTTACTGAATAAGTATTGCACCTGCAGGGCATGCGCCATTTCATGCAGGCCCACATTTTTTCCGTCATGAGGGTGCTGGTAGTCGTGTAAAAAATGTTTCCATGAAAGCGAAATGGATTGCCCCTGCACATTGCCTACCAACACTCGGAAGGGATCATACGCAAAATACTCCTCCGGGTGAATAACAATGTTTGCAAAATGCGGCAGTAAAAAATCTTTCAACCCAAATGTTATTTGTATGGCAGACGCAGAAATAAGAATAGGCATTTCTTTATAACCCTTGGCAGAGCAGATATAAAAATCCTTGCTGCGGATGAATTGTCTTACACGGTCAGTAAACAACAGTTGCTGATCGGCCTGTAGTTTTTGATAATAAAAATTATACTTCCTGCATACTTTATCAATTTCTTCATTACTGAAACGGAGGCTTGCTCCTTTGTAAACAAGATAACTTGCTGTGGGTTCCTGTTGTATTGATTCCTCGGTTTCAATGGACGGAACAGAAGCATGTGCTTTTTTTTCAGTGATAAGTTGTTGTACAGCACGGTATATGCTCCAGGCAATAAACACAATGAACACAAACAGTGCAAAGAAAAAAAAGGATGTGTCAGCAGTATCTTCATTACCACTTGCAACAGCAGGAGCTGCCACATATTCCATGGAACGGTAAACAGAATCAATATAGTACTGCTGAGCTTCGTTTCCTTTTAATGAATCGGGTAAAGCATTATATTCCTCCAGCGAATAAACCGTGAAGGCGGAATCTTTATAGTGTAATATGACCGGTACGGAATCTCTTGGCATAATTTATTCGTCAGTTAACAGATCTGATGAATCTTCCAGCAGATCAATATTTACATCGGAGCCTGCAATACCTTCTACTGATCCACGGATATGTGCAGCGTTGAGTAATACTTTCTCTAATTGCTTTTCCCGTTGCTTCCATAATTTTTCCATGGCATCACGTTCTTTTTGAATAGACGTTTTCATACTCATGAACCCTTCCCGTATCGCTTTCCACTGTTCAGCAAATTCATGGCCGGTTAAGTAATCATACAGCATGTGCATTTTTTCGCCTTTGTTTTCCTGACCTTTGGTGGCCTGTGCCACCCGCAGAATAGAATCTCTCAATACATAAGTGAGCGCTTTTACCTCTGTAAAGCTGCATATCCACACGCCATCTTTTTCGCCGAAACGGTCAACTCCTTTCGGCATGGCTTGTGTTACGATCACTGCAATATCCGCCGATTGACTACGCATATCAGCTTTTAATTTTTCGATCCATTGTTCCGAAAAATCTTTTGTGCGTTTGCTTTCAAAAATAATCTTGCCGCACTCTTGCCCAAACTTATTGCGTACAAGCAAAATACAATCGGCACCACGTACACCTTTACCCACTTCTTCAATACTGTCATACGGAAATGACTGGCGTAGCAGGTCTTCCAGTAAAAGCTCCTGCACTTCGCCCTGCAACTGCATGGAACCCTGTTCTGCTTTTCGTTTCATTTCTTCTGCCAGTTTTTTTTGATCTTCCAGTTGCTTTTCCATTTCTCTTAACCGCAGCTGGTATTCGGTTTCTTTGGCGGCGATCCGTTGTTCTTCCAGCTTGCGTATTTCACCGGATAGTTTTTCCCGTTCTTCCTGCAGTTTTTTCTGTACAGATAGTTCCAGTTCGGCTTCTTTATTTTTCAGCTCCTGTTCCCGTTTTAACAGGTCAACCTGTTGCTGCCGTGCTTCTTTCAGTTTTTCTTCATTGTCTTTATTGTTTTGTTCCAGCAGGCGAAGCTTGTTTTCAAAATCGGATACAATGTTTTTGCGTATAAGCTCTTCGGTTTCCTTTTGCGTTTTCTTTTTTTCTTCCTGCAGCTGCACATCAAATTTTTGCTGCTGCTGTTTTTGCCATTCGGTCATTTTTGTACGCAATTCTTTCTGTACTTCCTCACGGATGCTGTCAGTAGGTTCAAACTCATGACCACAGTTGGGGCATTTTATTTCAGTTGACATATTCTTCTGTTCTTTTTTACAAGTTTACGTTATCGGCTTAAAGATTTCAGCAGGGAAAAATCTTTTTGGTTGGCGAGCAGATACATTCCTGCATCTGCAATTGTTTTGAGTACAAGAAACACAACACTTGCTGTGATGCCAAAAAACGAAGGTACCAGTATCATCAGGTGCATGGGCACAATACGGAGGTAAGGTGTAAAAAACATTTTGCCCACATTTACTTTTTCCTTTTTCAGTTCCGGACGCCGGCGGATAAGCTGCATGGTACCTTCAAGTATAAAAATACCTGCAGCAATTAACAGCAGTTGCCCGTTTGTTCCTTTGCTGTTGCCCACCAGTAAAAAAACAGCATAAACAAAATGAAAAAACCCATAGTGAAAAAGAAAGAACCAGGCGGCACGGCCCATATTGCCTTTTTTTAGCGGTTGTTTATTAATGCGCAGGCTTGTTTCATCGGGGAATGATACCATCAATAATTCAAAAAAGCTGAACAGGCCAATAAGCACGCTTTGCAGCCAATAGATCCATACAATGGTATTGAATTCGCCGGGTTGCTGAAGGTAATAGTAAATAAGGTATCCGTTCATAAGCAACAGGAACCAAAACCCGGGGTCTTTAAGAGCACGTTGTATCAAGGTGGTGATTTTCTTGTAAATTAATCATCTCCCGCAAGAAAGAAAACAGGAATATCTCTTATTTTACCGGCCTATAAATCGTAACTTTACAGCGCCAAAAAAACAAGTAAAGAAAGGCCGTAACGCACCAATTTTTCTTTCGCCCATGCAGTCCTACGCAGATTCTAAACTTTTTCAGACTTTATTTGATCACGCCAGTATTGGAATAATTGTAGTGAACACCGCTGCAGAAATTACCACAATCAACTCATTTGGCTTAGAGCAGTTTGGTTATGCCAATAATGAGGAGCTGCTGGGTAAAAAAATTGAAATGCTCATACCTGCCCGTTTTCAACACCGGCACGAAGGGCACCGGAATGGCTACATGCACGACCCCAAAAGCCGGCCCATGGGTATTGGCCTTGACCTGTATGCGGTAAAAAAAGATGGCTCTGAGTTTCCGGTGGAAATCAGTCTTGGGAATTACCATATCGATGATCAGAAATTTGTTGTTGCATTTGTAAACGACATCACCTTGCGCAAAAAAGCGGAACAGGCGCTGGTGCAGTTAAATGAAGAGCTGGAGAAAAAAGTAGAAGACCGAACTGTGTCGTTAAGGGATACAGTAGAGAAACTGAACGAGCAGATACAGGAAACCGAAGAAAAAGACAGAGAATTGATGGCCGCTCTCAGCAAAGAAAAGGAATTGGGTGAACTGAAGTCGAGATTTGTATCCGTGGCATCGCATGAGTTCCGCACACCGTTGAGTACCGTTCTTTCGTCTGTTTACCTGTTGCAGAAATATACCAATACCGAAGATCAGCCCAAGAGGGATAAACATATTCAGCGTATTATTTCCTCAGTAAACCTGCTCACCGATATTTTGAATGACTTCCTGAATGTGGGTAAAATTGAAGAAGGAAAGATACAGGCACGTTTCAGTTTGTTCGATATTGAAAAGAACATGACGGAAACGATGGTTGAAATGCAGAACATCTGCAAAAAGGGACAGCGAATAAAATATGTACACGAAGGTGATACGAAGGTGGAGCTAGATCCCGGCATGTTCAAACATATCAGTTTGAATTTGCTCACAAATGCCATCAAGTTTTCGCCGGAAGAGTCGGAAATAAACATCCGTACCAGTGTAACAGACGAGGGTATTGAACTAAAGATAAGCGATAGCGGAATTGGTATTTCAAAAGAAGACCAGGAGCATTTGTTTGAACGTTTTTTCCGTGCGGCCAATGCCATCAACATCCAGGGAACAGGGTTGGGGCTGCACATTGTGGCGAAATATGCCGAACTGATGAACGGCACTATTTCCTGTAAAAGCGAAACAGATAAAGGCACTGAGTTTACTGTAAGCTTTCAAAAACAAAAGTAATTTCGCACAGCACATAGTTTAACCATAATTAAAATCTGCAGATGAAAAAGATTCTGTTAATTGAAGACAACGACGATATCAGGGAGAACACGGCCGAGATCCTTGAACTGGCCAATTACAAAGTGGTAACAGCCGCCAACGGAAAACTTGGTATTGAAACAGCGTTATCGGAACAACCCGACCTCATCGTGTGCGATATTATGATGCCGGTACTGGATGGTTATGGTGTATTACATGCACTGCATAAAAACGAAAACGTAAAAAACATTCCGTTCATCTTCTTAACAGCAAAAACAGAACGTAGCGATTTGCGCCGTGGGATGGAGCTGGGTGCCGATGATTATATTACCAAACCCTTCAGCGGTACCGAACTGCTCAATGCTATTGAAGGACGTTTGAAAAAAGCTGATCTGCTGAAAGAAGAATATTCATCAGGACTTGATGGTGTAAATAAACTGCTGGCAGCAACAGGATCAAAAGATGCACTGGAATCGCTCACAGCCGACAGAGACGTAAACAAATACAAAAAGAAGCAAACTGTTTATAACGAAGGCAACCGTGCTGCCCGCCTGTTTTATATTGTAAAAGGAAAAGTAAAAACCTTTAAGACAAACGATGATGGCAAAGAGCTGGTAGTTGGTTTGTATAACGAAGGTGATTTTCTTGGTTATGTGGCATTGCTGGAAGCAGGATCTTACAAAGAAACGGCCGAAGCAATGGAAGACAGTGAGCTGGCCATTATTCCAAAAGCAGATTTTGATGAACTGATGAACAGCAACAGCCAGGTGGCACAAAAATTTATTCAGTTGCTGGCAAGAAATGTAGCCGATAAAGAAGAACATTTATTAGGACTTGCTTACAACTCATTGCGCAAAAAAGTAGCCGATGCACTGATCAGCCTGCAGAAAAAATACCAGAAAGGCGAAGATCATTTCTCCATCAACATCAGCAGGGAAAACCTGGCAAGCATTGCAGGTACTGCCACTGAATCGCTCATCCGCACATTGGGCGATTTCCGTTCAGAAAAACTCATTGATATTAAAGACGGAAATATTGTGATCCTGAATGAAAAGAAATTGGAAAACCTGATTAACTAAGGTTCAAGTATTGTATAAAATAAAAACAGCATCTGGTTGCATAATGCGGCAGATGCTGTTTTTGTATGTGTGGGTT
>NZ_CAMLGT010000023.1 GCF_946479605.1 uncultured Lacibacter sp. | reverse complement strand
TGGATTATGCTGTGCGTAACCGTGAGCCATTGCTGTATAACATTTATAAGATGGGAAAAAATTCCATTGATAAAGGCAACAAAGATCAATGGTCGTTATCGCCCAATAAAGTGGAAGCCATCAAAAAAGCATTCTTTAAAGATCAACGCCCATCGGCACAAAACAGTAATCAGAATTTTGTTGATACTGTTCCATTGAACTATTATGATGCAGTGTTTAAAGATCCTGCTCTGCGTGATCCAAGAGGATTTATCATTCCTTCTGATCAACCGGATATGAGTTCAGCAGTAAAATTTGTGAATACATTATTACTGTCAGGTATTCGGGTAGAAAAAGCAACAGCTGATTTTTCTGTTGCCGGTAAAACATATCCTGCCGGTTCTTATGTGGTGAAAGCAAACCAGGCTTTCCGCCCGCATGTGATTGATATGTTTGAACCGCAGGATCATCCAAATGATTTCTTATACCCCGGTGGCCCACCCGTTCGTCCGTATGATGCAGCAGGCTGGACTCCCGCTTTTACGATGGGCTTCAAGTTCGATCGTATCCTCACCGGTTTTGACGGACCATTTGAAAGTATTGCTTATGGTGTTGAACAAAAAACACCTGGCAAATTCAGCAACAGTACAGGTGGCTATTTGTTGAGTGCGGCAGGTAATGCTTCGTTCATTGCAGTGAACGATCTGTTGAAAGAAGGTGTGGAAGTGATACGTATTACTGATGCTGCTGCACAGGGTTCGTTCTTTGTAAAAGCAAACAGTAAATCAAAAGCTGTTTTAGAAAAAGCAGCGAAGGAATACGGTGCACAGGCCATTGCGGTAAGCAAACAACCGGCGGGCACTGTAAAAAAAATAAAATCATTACGGATTGGATTGTGGGATGTATATGGTGGCTCTATGGCATCGGGCTGGATGCGCTGGATATTTGAACAACACCATTTCCCTTACACGGTTATTTATGCAAAAGATATTGATGCAGGTAAACTCATTGATCAATACGATGTGATCGTTTTTGTAAGTGAAGCGATACCCGGCGTTGCAGGAACAGGTGGCCGTGGCTTTGGAGGCCGTGGACCAAGAGTGGAAGAAATTCCTGCTGAGTATCATAAAACATTGGGACGCATCACTGCTGATACATCTATTCCGCAACTGAAACAATTTGTAGAAGCAGGCGGCAGCATTGTTACCATTGGCCACAGTGCCAATCTTGCTTATCACTTTAAACTGCCTGTAAAAAGTGCGTTGGTAGAAATGAATAACGGTGTTGAACGTGTGCTGCCCGGTGAAAAGTATTATATCCCCGGTAGTGTATTGCGTGTAAAAGTTGATTCAACACAACAACCGGCATGGGGCATGAACAGTGAAGCCGATGTATTTGTATCAAGCAGTCCTGTATTTAAACTATCACCAGCAGCCATTGCAAAAGGTGAAGTAACGCCTATTGCATGGTATGCCTCTGCACAACCATTACGCAGCGGCTGGGCTTGGGGACAGGAATATTTACTGGATGGCATTGCTGCTTTTTCTGCAAAAGTGGGCAAAGGCAATTTGTATGTATTTGGACCTGAGATCACGTTCCGTTCGCAAACGCATGGCACCTTCAAATTTTTGTTTAACCAGCTAACAGGCAGTAAATAATTCAACAAAACCTACACAATTAAAAAGCGGGCAGTTTCACTACTGGCCGCTTTTTATTTTACAACACACTTGTTAGAATTTTCCCTGGAATGTGCCGTTTGCTATCGTGATCTTTGAATTATCGCTGCCGTTTCCTAATTGTCCGCTGAATGTTCCTTTGATCTCTGAATCAGAAACAGAGGTAACAGTTACAGTAAAACCGGTGGCACCAGCACCTCCAATAGCATAACCTTTTGCCCCATCACTAAACAACAACGTAATACCATTTACCGTGCTGCCCGATTGATTGTAGGTGCCGGCAGTAATTGATACAGGAAACGATATCTGGCAGGTTTTGGGTGGCAATGAAACAGATGCACCTGTTAATACAATAAGCGGAGATGCTTTTACGGATGTGCTGACTGTAAGTGATGATTCAAAATTGCCTGATGAGGCGCCGCTCCAGCTTGCTTTGATCTCGGCTTTTCCTTTTGCAATTTCATTGCCGCCGCCATCTTTTTTGCAGGAAGAAAGAACCGTAGCAAAAATAATGAAGAAAGAAAGTGTTTTCAGTTTGACTAATTTCATACCTGTGTTTTTTGGTTAAATAATGCAGCAAATCTAACAGCAGGAAAAAGTTATCCTATACCGTGTAGCAGGTATATTGCTTCAGATCATCAGAATAAAATGATCTCTTCTTTGTTTTTTTCACGTTTGCGGAACCAACGCTTTCTTTCTTTTACAGGTTTGTATAACTCCTTTGCTTTTTTCACAAGCAGCAGCATTTCGTTTTGCCAGTAATCTGCTGGATCAACACAGCTGTTTAATAAGTTAACAAGTGCATCCCAGTTTGGTTTTTCAATGTAAGGCGATTGCTTCAGCATTAATCCAAACATGGCTACTGCAGCTGCAAAACGGCAACTGCTGTCAACCTTATACAGTGATCGGTAGTTGTACATGATTGAATGCTTTTCTTCCACACGCCCGGCAGACCGCACAGGAACAAAACTAAGATCCGCTTCTGCCACTAATTGCTCAGTATTATAATTCTCATTCAGTTCAATTTCAAACACAGCGGTAACCGTATGCCCTGTTCCAATTTCGCCACCTTCAAGAATACTGCTGCTATCGGCCAACACATCTTTCCTGTTATCAAAACCAATGAGGCGGTAACGTTTTACCTGCGTTTCGTTAAACATCATATTCAAATGTGCATCATCCACCACCACATACAATGTCTGCATCAGTTCCTTCACCAATACTTTTTCTGCTTCCATTACATTATCGAGGTAAGCAAAATTTCCATTTCCTTTCTTTGCCAGAGCTTCCAGTTTTGAATCTTTATAATTGCCCATGCCCACACCAAGACAAGTGAGGTAAATGCCTGTTTGTTGTTTTTGTGTGATCAATTGTATCAATGCTTCTTCACTTGATTCGCCCACATTAAAATCACCATCTGTTGCAAGTATTACACGATTGTTTCCACCCTGTATAAACTGGCTTTGTGCCAGCCGGTAAGCCTGCCGTATTGCCGATTCACCCGGTGTATCGCCACCTGCAGCAAGTGAATCGATCACCGACATGATCTTTTCTTTTTCATTCCCACCCGTTGGTTGCAATGCAATACCCACAGTGCCGCCGTACAACATGATCGAAAGCGTATCAATGCTTCTTAAATTTTCAACCAGCCGGTGAAAAGCGGTTTTCAATAACGGTAATCTGTTGGGCAGATCCATTGAACCACTTACATCAATCAGGAAAACAAAATTGCTTGGAGGCAACGAATCATAACTGATCTTTCTTGCCTGCAGCTGCAAAAACAATAAACGGTTCATTGGGTTCCAGGGGCAATCTGTTAACTGAGACTGAACTAAAAAATCTTTGCCCGGCGCAGGTTCTTTATACGATTGCGGAAAATAATTCAGCATCTCTTCAATACGCACAGCATCAACCGGCACACGTGAGTTCATATTGATAAAGCGCCTGATATTGCTGTACGATGCTTTATCTACATTCATTGCAAAACCAATGGACGGATAATGACCGGTGTTATTAAAACTATTCTCCACCTGCGATGAATACGTTTCACCTGAAACGGCATTTCTGCGTTTGTCTTCTTCGTTTTTGTTTTTGGTTGCCGAGAGAAGTTTCCGTTTAGGGTTACTTACTGCAACACTTGGCTTTAGTATAATGCTGTTGAACTCGCTGTTTGTAAGCAGCACTGTTTTTGCCTCATAGCCATGCAGAAAAAAACTGACGGTATCTTTTGCCAATGCAGAAGGAATACCAAAGGCACCTGTTGAACCGGAAGTATAAAATGAATTAGATGAGTGAACCCTTATTTGTACCAATGCAAGGCCGGCACCGGTGGCATCTTTCACTTCGCCACGAAAATAAAATTGTGCATCCGCTGTTGCAGCGAACAGAAGCAAGCATACCAAAGCGATGCACCTTAGGTTCATAGTTCAATTCCTGCTTCACCGGGTTAGTAAATTGGTAAATCAGGAAGGCGTTTCGGTCAGCTGGTAGATCTCTTTCAAGTTACGGCCAAGACCATCATAATCCAAACCATAACCAAGTAAGAATTTATTGGGAACTGAAAAGCCTAAATAATCAATGGTAATAGGATACTTTGTTGCTTCGGGTTTATGTAACAACGCCGCAATTTTCAACGAAGCCGGTTGCTGGTTGTGCAGCTGCGGCAAAAACTCATTCATTGTTTTGCCTGTATCAATAATATCTTCCACAATAATCACGTGACGGTCTACAATATCTGTATCAAGGCCAATGGCTGTGATGACCTGTCCTGTTGATTTTGTGCCTTTGTACGAAGCCAGTTTAATAAAACATATTTCCACATCAATGCTGATGAATTTGAACAGATCAGAAGCAAACATGAACGATCCGTTAAGTATAGCAATGAACAGCGGCTTTTTGCCTTCATAGTCACGATCAATATTTTTTGCCAATTCAGCAACACGTGCAAGCACCGTTGCTTCCGTCATATACGGTACAAAATATTTATCGTGGACTTTGATCGTTGACATTCCGTTTATTTATTGATGATGAGTTCCTGACTTTCTGTTCTAAATTACAATGCAGACGAATTATCTTCTTGCAACAGTTTTCGGAGCACCGGGTGCTGTTGCCTGCAGATATAATTGTTGTCCTGCTTCGGGTTGCTGATTAGCCGCTACCATGTTCATCTGCAACAATGCATCCAGGCGAATTCCCTGTGTTTGTGCAATATCATACAACGTTTCGCCTTTTGCTACAACATGATACTGGTTTGCACCTGTGCGGCGTTTGCGCTGCAAAAACACCAACTGATCTTTATCCAATGCTTCTGCTTCTTTCAGGTCGTTAAAATCAAATAACCATTTTAATGGCACATTATATTGCTGTGCAATTGCAAGAAAAGAAGTTCCCTTTGCTGCGTAGATCACTCTTGTTTCGTTGATCTTAAATTCACCTGATGGGTACTTTACTGCAGGTTTCTTTTCTTCTTCCAGCACCACAACTGCTGTTTGCTGTTGTGCAACAGGTTGCTGCTGCGGAGCGCTTGCAGTAACGGCAATTGTTTGTTCAGTTACAACAGGCTGCTCTGTTTTTGCAATGATGGGGCTGTTATCCTGTTTCTTACCCAATGCAATCAATGAGTAATCGTTGAGGTTATATTTTTCAATGTACTTGATGAGCATTTGCGGATAGGCCGGGTTGGTGGCATAACCTGCTTTCTTCAATCCATAAGCCCATGCTTTATAATCGGCAGGATCAAGGCTGAAGAGGAAGTTATAATGCTTACGTGTACGCAAAAAATCAGAATGGTCGATATACGATTGTTCAGCATTTTCATATTTACGGAAACATTCGCCCGGAGCATCATCATCATGACTCACCGATGGACCGGTCCATGTTTCCTTACACTTGATGCCAAAATGATTGTTTGATTTTTTTACCAGCTTGCTGTTACCACTTTCGGTTTCCACAATGCCTTGTGCCAGGGTAATAGAAGCAGGCACTCCGGTACGGATCATTTCCTTGATGGCAATATCCTTGTATGTATTGATGTATTCATCAATACTGATGGTTTGTGCAGAAACTGCTGTAAATAACAAAAAAGCAATTGACAGGTAAACCAGTCGGATCATAGTATATTTTATTTTTTACGAATGAGAAACAATCCGTCTCTCAGGGTTAACATTACTTTTTCCATTTCTTCATCAGCCGCCACCATTTCATTGAATGCCTGTACCGCTTTACCGTTTTTTCCTTTGATGGGCTCTTCCAGCACATCACCATGAAAGAGTACATTATCGGCAATGATGAGTCCGCCGCTTCTTAAACGTGGTTTTACCAGTTCATAGTATCGGGCATAGCCTGTCTTATCTGCATCAATGAATACAATATCCCAGGTTTCCTGCAGTTGCGGAATGATCTCCAGCGCATTGCCTACATGCAGTTGAATAGCATTGCTTAGTCCTGCACGTATAAAATTGTTTTTTGCAAGTGCTGCATCAGCCTCCCGCATTTCAATAGTATGTAGTACTCCATCTACATCCAGCCCTTTTGCAAGGCAAATGCTGCTGTAGCCGATCATGGTACCAATTTCTAAAATGCGTTTGGGGCATACCAGTTTGCTGATGATTTCAAGGAACTGTCCCTGGAGGTGGCCACTCATCATGTGCGGCTGAGTATGCAATTGTTCCGTTTCGGCTGCTATCAATTGCAACAGGGCATCTTCCGCTGAGGAGAAACTCGCTGCATATTTTTCGGCCTTCGGGTTGATCAACTCCAAGTAAAAACGTTTCGGCAAAGATAAACAGATGATTGGAAAATAGGCAATAAGCAATTGGCAAGCCCTGAACAGGCAAGATGCGTTTGCTTATTGCGTATTGTCAATTGTTTATTGCTGTTTGGCTGGTCTGCTTACTGGAGATCAACATCAACCCAATGAATGTTAAAAACCCATTGATGATGAGTAGCTCAAGCCCCACTTCAAACGAACCAAAAAGTTGCTTTTGAAATTTGTCGATAACAAAACAAATGGCCGGTGCAATAACACAAATGATGGGCACCAGCTTATCGTTAACGGCACGTTTGGTGATGATACCAAAGGTAAACAGCCCAAGTAACGGCCCATAAGTATAAGCAGCTACTTTCAGAATAACGCCGATCATGCTTGGTTCATTCACCCATTTGTACACCATTACCAGTATTAAAAAAACGCCTGCGAAAATGAGGTGCACACGCTGGCGCATTTTCTTTTTCTCCGCATCAGTAAGATCAGTGCGGCGCTGCATACCAATTATATCAATACAAAAAGAAGACGTGAGTGCTGTAATAGCGCCATCAGCACTTGGGAACAATGCAGATATCAATGCAATGATAAAGATCACCGAAACGATAGGCGGCATGTGATTGAGTGCAATGGCAGGAAACAGTTTATCACCTGCTGCTGCAATGCCCTGTTGTTCTGCAAACAGTAACAAAACACCACCTAGGAACAGGAACAACAACAGAACTGCCATCAAAATAAATCCAAGCGTTAATACATTCTTTTGCGAATCCTTCAATGTTTTTACTGAAATATTCTTCTGCATCATCTCTTGGTCCATACCTGTCATGGTGATGGTAATGAACGCACCTGCCAGTATCTGCTTTACAAAAAACAATTTATCAGCCGGGTTAGTGAAAAATATTTTTGAATAGCCCTTTTCATTCATGGCGGTAATACTGTCGCCAAAACTTAACCCCATCTGGTTTAACAGATACACCACACAAATAACCAAACCGGCAAGCATACAGGTTGTTTGCAACGTATCTGTCCACACAATTGTTTTTACACCACCTTCATACGTGTACAGCAATATCATGGCAAGTATCACCAGCGTTGTAACCCAAAAAGGAATATTTACAGAAGCTGGCAATGCATCCTGCAGAATTTTTACAACCAGGTAAAGGCGGGCCGTAGCACCTAACGTTCTTGAAAGAATAAAAAATGAAGCACCGGTTTTATAAGAACGGAACCCCAATCTTCCACTCAGGTAATTATAAATAGAAGTGAGATTGAGTTTATAATACAGCGGCAGTAACACATAAGCAATGGTAACATACCCGATGAGATAACCAATGGTGATTTGAAAATAAGCAAACGATTCCTTTGCAACCGCACCGGGCACACTCACAAACGTAACACCACTTAAAGAAGTACCAATCATACCAAATGCCACCAGCATCCAGTTGCTGCTGCGGTTACCAATAAAAAAAGATTCATTGTTAGAATTCCGGGATGTGTACCATGCTACAGCAAGAAGTAATAAAAAATAACCAATAACAAATGAAAACAGCAAGACTGGTGACATAAGGACTTGTTTAAAAATGAAGATAAAGAATTAATCGTACGGTGAACCAGTTTGCTTACTTTGCAGCATATTTTTACGACTATGCCGTTTACATCGCTTGCAGTTTTTTGTGGTTCAAAATCCGGTGCTGACCCAGTTTATATTTCACATGCAAAAGAACTTGGCCGCCTGATGGCACAAAAGCACATTACACTTGTATATGGCGGCGGCGGCAAAGGCATTATGGGTGCTGTTGCAGATGCAGTGATGGAAAACAATGGCAAGGTGGTGGGAGTTATACCTGAAATACTGCTTGAGTGGGAAGCTCATCATAAAGGCATTACCGATCTGCGTGTGGTTGCAGATATGCATGTGCGTAAAAAAATGATGTATGAGTTGTGCGATGCTGCTGTAATTCTTGCAGGCGGGCATGGCACATTGGATGAGCTGTTTGAAATGCTTACCTGGAACACCTTAAAGATCCACAGCAAAAAAATATTTCTGCTGAATAGTAATGGCTACTATACACACCTGATCGAGCACATGCGCCACATGTATAAACAGGATTTCCTTTATGAAGAAATTGAAGACAGGATTGTAATTGTAAATGAGCCTTCAGAAATTTTTGCTTAGCGTTCTTTCTTCGGACGCAAATAAAACATGAATGATGTTCTGAACACCGGCAGCATTGAACTGGTTTGCCTGTCAATATAAGGTGAATTGGGATTCCGCAGTACATCCACCATAATACTTGTAAAAAACTGTGACCTTCCTACCTGCCTGCTGCCATATCCTGCACCCACTAATAAGCTTGGGCTGGTGTATGCAGTTCTTACAGTACCGTAAGGGTCTTTATACTTTTCTGTAATACGGTTAAACTCATATTGCCCGGTAATAAAAAATTGGTTAATGATCCAGCCCCGCAGGTAAGGTCCTCCGCCAAATGCAAAAAACTTGTAAGAATAATCTGCCGCCAATCTTTGCGTAATGTAGTTGACATTGGTGGCTATACCTGCATCAAGGAAATTATTCAAACTATAACCCACTTCAGGATTCAAACCCAGTATCCATCCTTGCGAAAAGCCCACATTCACACCCGTACCAATGTATAACTGCTCTTTTTTAAAGCCACGCTCCTTTTCCTCTTTGCCCTGGTATTGGTATTGAGCAGAAGAACCAAGTACAGTTCCCATTATTAACAACAGAAAGAATGCTCTTTTCATGAGTGACAGTTTTTAAACAAGGTCAAAAATTTTACCCGGGTTCAGAATATTATTCGGATCAAATGCACGCTTTATTTCACGCATCAGTTTCAGGTTGGCTTCTTTCATCACAATATCCATATAACCTTTTTGAATTAAACCCACACCATGCTCACCACTGATGGTTCCGCCCAGCTGATGTACTAACTCAAACATTGCACGCAGGCATTTGTTCATCTCTGCATTGCCATAACTGTTAGGCGTACCTTCTTTATGAATGCGGATGTGCAGGTTGCCATCGCCGGCATGTCCGTAACAAACTACTTTAAAATCATACTGTCGGCCAAGCTCTTTTACACCACGTATCAATGCTGGCAATTCAGCACGGGGCACTACCGTATCTTCTTCAATGGTATAACCCACCATTTTTACAGCCTCTGCCACACGCCTGCGCAACTTCCACAACTCAGCCTTTTGCTGTGCATCGTCTGCAAAATACAGTTCGCCAATATCATATTTCGTTAACAGTTCGCTAATTGCTTCCATGTCCTTCATCAGCACATCCATATCGTTTCCATCTACTTCAATTATGAGATGTGCAGCTGTATCTTCTGTTACGGGAACAGCTGAACTGTCCACCATACTGCTCACGATCTGCAAGGCATCAATTTCCACCAGCTCCAATCCACTCGGCACAAACCCTGCACGAAAAATTTCACTCACTGCTTCACCAGCTTCTTCCAGGTTGCGGAAAGGCACCAGCATCAACAGATCATATTTCGGAAGCGGAATCAGCTTTAATACAATTTTTGTTACAACACCCAAGGTACCTTCGCTTCCCACCATCAATTGTGTAAGATTGTAACCTGTTGAATTTTTGAGCACATTTGCACCAGTCCATATCACTTCGCCATTGGGCAACACCACTTCAAGGTTCAATACATAATCTTTTACCACACCATATTTCACTGCTTTGGGTCCGCCACTGTTGGCAGAAATATTTCCACCAATAAAACAACTGCCACGACTGCTTGGGTCAGGCGGATAAAACAATCCAACTTTTTTCACTTCCTCCATCAACACTTCTGTAATAACACCTGGCTCTGTTATCACCTGGTGATTACGTTCATCAATTTTTAAAATGGATTTGAAACGTTCGGTTGAAAGCAACACACCGCCTTTGTGTGGCAACGCTGCGCCAGCCAGACCAGTACCTGCACCACGTGGTGTAACCGGTATCACAGCTTCATTACACAACTTCATGATTTGGCTGATCTCTTCTGTTGTACGTGGTTTCACTACTACTTCCGGAAGGAAATGAAGATTCTCTGTTTCATCATGTGCATAATTGTTCAGCGATTCTTCATCACCAAAAACATATTCATCGCCAACAATGGCTTTTAATTGCTGAACAATCTGCATGTTCACTTTTGCATAGCTGTCAACGGAAGTCATGTGTTGAATTTTGGGCGAAATTCGGAAAGGTAGCGCAGGCGGCAAAATCTATTCAATGAATGAGTGTTTGTTTACACGTCTAATAAAAATGGTATTCAATATCAATATTTACTTTCTTCGCCTTTAAAGGATCATAAATAACTTTCATTGGTGGATCGCCGTAAAACTCATTCAAACCGGAATGGACTTTTATTGCACCTATCGATTTGCTGCCATTTAACAGGATAGTATCATCGCTGTATCCTTCCATTGAAAACTCGTACTTAATAACAATCATTGAAGAAGATGGGTTTACTATCTTCTCGAATGCGCCTGTATTGCTGTCTATATGAATTATTGAATGCCTTCCTGAAGAGCAGGCTATTGTTGTAACAAGAATGGAAAGAATAAAATTGATTTTCTTCATACAGGTTTTACAACTTAAAATCTCGGACACAAACTTTGCCTGCGTTGACTCTTATCGCCAAAGTATTCGTTGTAATAACCATTTTTGATCAGCGAAAACTCATAGGCACCATATGCACTATTGTAACGTGAAAGATTGCTGGTGGTAGCATCGTATGTAAACGTGAAACGGATGTCCTTCCATTCAATACCCACCATGGCTACTGCAGCATCATTCCAGCGGTAGTAAGCACCACCAAATAACACCATACTTCCATCGCCCATAACATTATAGGCAAGATTGGCACCGAACACTGTTTCGTTTGCTCTTGCCTGCGAGGAGAAATAGGCATTGGGGTTCACGATCCAGTCGTCATTTACTTTGAAACTACCATTAAGAAAGCCAATGTACCTGCGTGGCACTTCGTTGGTGCCATTGGAGAAAAATGTTTCCTTTGGCTTATTAATGTGATGCACTGAAACACCTGCGTTGATATACGTATTCTCAGTGGGGAAATAGGCATAATTCATACCCACCTGCAGATCAAAATAAGAAGCATTGGGATTTGTAAGCAGCGCTTCGCCAGTAGGTGCACCTGCATCAAATATTTTTCCGTTCCATTGGTTATCAAAAGTAAACTTGGTAATGTCAATGCGCTTGCTGGCATAACCTGCGTTAAAGCCGGCACTAATCAAACTGCTGAGCCCGATCATTTGATGATAAGCCACCGACCCATATACTTTATTTGAACGGAGGTTGCCACGGCCAGCTACATCATTGAGCAATACAGCACCAAGCCCCACCCAACCATTTTCAATACTGTTACGAAACACCTGTGCATCGCCCCAAACACTGGAAGTACGGAAAGGCACAGGAATAGAAGTCCACTGGTTACGGAAGTTACCACCAATACGGTAATCGGCTTCAGGAATAAATCCTGTATTGGCCGGATTGGTGGTAAGCGGCGAATTCATGAACTGAGAAAAATGCAGATCCTGTGCTGATGCATTTGCATGCAGCAGCATCAACATCAATACAGCCCCAATGATACGGTTACACATAGCTCTTCTTTTAAAACGTTTACACAAGCTGTTGATTTCTGGTCTGGTCTTAAATATGGATAGAGGGTCTGCCCGTTCTGCTGTTACCGTATGAGTGTTACATCACCTTTCTTTCGGAATTTCTCACCGGTAAAATATTCAACTTCAAGTGTCCATGCATAGGCATCCATTGGCTGAGGTGTTCCTTTGTAAGTACCATCCCATCCAATACTTTGTGTACGGCTTTCAAACACCATCAACCCCTGGCGGTTATACACACGCAAGGTCATTTTGGTAATACCAAAACCACGTACAAGGAAAATATCGTTTACGCCATCACCATTTGGTGTAAATGCTGATGGAAGATCGTTCACCACATTAATGAGCGATTCTACAGGAAGACAGGTTGTATCCCTGCAACCCGATGCATTGGTTACGATCTGGCAAACATTATTTGTGCCGGGTGTAACGTATTGATGAACCGGATCCCTTAGCGTAGATGTATTACCATCGCCAAAATCCCACTGCCACGATACCACATCGTCTGATGCTGTACTTGTAAATCGTGTGGGCGTATTTTCCTGTGATGGATTTGGATTATAGAAGAATGCTGCAGTAGGTTGACCAACTGCCTGGAATGTTCTTGTTGTTGAATCAACAAGGTTACAGCTGCTGGCATTATAGATGTATTGCGTAATGCTGTATGTTCCTGCTGTGTTGTAAACAAATGCAGGAACCCTGTCTGTTGATTGTTGACCATCGCTGCTTACCCACAAATAAGTTATTGCACCAACCGATGTATCAATTACATTGATGGTATCGGGCACGCACACAGATCCTACACTAAACCCTGCTCGTATATTATCAATTACCTGGAAGTTAATGATACTGTCTGCCTGACCCACATTACAATAATTGGTATCAATTAATACTAAACGTACATCATAAGAGCCAATGCCTGGGAATGTGTGTGATATTGGCGGAGCAAAACCCGGAACAGTATCGTTTCTTGAACCATCGCCCCACATCCACACAAATGATCTTGGTCCGAATGGTTGTGATGAACCTGATAACAACCTGCTTGTATTGGTAAACTGGAATGTAAGACTGTTACAATTCTGGCGGGCAAAATTGAAATCTACATCCACCGAATCGGTAGTAACACGTATGCGCATTGTTGCCGAATCTTTCACATTGCAGGAGTTGCTGTCAATACCAATTACTTTCACATCAAAAAAACCAACGGAAGTATAAGTATGTGTATAAGGATTTGCTGTTGTGGTATCATTTGGTGAACCATCGCCCCATATCCAGATGTATTGTTTTGCTCTACGCACAGTATCAGTAAACTGTACAGTGGCAGGCAAACAAAAATTCAATTGTCTTGCACCTACTGCTCTTAATGAAACGTCAATACCTGAAAGATCAAATCTCATTTTTACCATACCCAGGTTACACCCACTTCCCGATGCCGGGTTTACATTACCGTACACACCGGCTGTGATTGGAAACGGTGCAGATAACGGCACACCAGACTGAACGTTCTTACAGTTGGCACACATGGCCTGGTAAATAACACCATTGGCATCAAAGCGGCTGGTACCTCCATCCACATGCTCCAAACCACCACCTCCTCCTAACTGACCAAAGAAACTTCCGTATAATTGTGAGGCAGCATTTTTCTGTAATACAAAAAAGTAAAAATCACTTCCATCAGTTGTTCGTTGAAAAGCATCAGCGGTTACGGGCAAACCTGTTGTTCCTGCACTTGGATAACCGGTGTTTCCACCAAAGCGATTGGCTCCTCCTCCCCACCCTGATACATATACGTTTTCGCAATTGTCAACAAGAAAAGCCACTGGAGATATGTTAGGATTGATGGCTCCGCTTGTACCAAATGTTGTTGAATAAACAAAGCCACTCAAATCAGGACGGAGCTTGGCAATAAACTGTCTTGAATTGCCAACTGAATAAGCTGCATTCACTACTGGCCAGTTGCCGGTTGAAGTTCCCATAACATATGGGAAGCCCATACGGTCGAACTGCACACCATAAACAATGTCTACATTATTTGTACCGAGGTAAGTTGATCTTGTAAGTGATACACTGCCACCATTGTCCTGCAGCTGCGCCACATAACCATCGGCCACACCACCATTATAAGTTGGCTGCATTGTTCCTGCTGTGCCGGGAAAGTTTGAACTGCCGGTGCCGCCTGCTACATAAATAGCTGAAGGGTTCAATGGATTTACAGAAAGTACAAAACCTGCATCATCAGCACCACCGCCAAGCATTGTACTCCATATCAGGGCTGTGGCTGTTGAATTGAACTTCATGACCACTGCATCCTGCGAGCCACCTAATGTTGACTGAAATCCGTTTTGTGTTGGAAAATTGCCCGATCTTGTTGATGAAGCAACAAGAATATTTCCTGCAGGATCAAGAATCACTTCACTTCTTCCATCATCACCATAAAAACGCTGGAGCGAATTAACACCACTTCTTGACGCAGTAATGTTTGCACCATCATCGCTGCCGCCACCAATACGTAATGAACCAATGATAGCTGTACCGGTAGCATTGATCTTTGTTACAAAAATATCATAACCGCCCTGCGTGCCTCCAACCAATGAACCGGGAAAAGAGCTTCCGGAATTAGTCCGGCCTGTAATAACAAGATTGCCTGCTGCATCTGCAATTAAACTATGTGGCTGATCAAGACCTGTACCTCCTAAGTATGTTGCGTAAACTCTTGTGCGTCCGTCGGGCGATAGTTTAATAATAGCAATATCAGGCGGTGCTCCATTACTTCCACCGCCGCCACTTCCTGTTCCCTGGATAGCACCGGGTGTAGTAGGAAAACCAGAAGGCTGAGCAATACCGCCGCCAAAGAAACTTCCATCAGCACCGGGTGTTGCAGTAAAACCCCAGTTATCAGCTGTACTTCTGCTGAAAGAAGAAAACACCAGCGAAGGATCGATCACCAATGTTGTTGATTTATTGTAAGCCTTTACATCAAACGTTACTGTATTACCGGTGATTTTGTATTTATTACCCACCACTTCACGCTTCCCGTTCACAAACTGATAAGTATAAGGTGCTAACTCACGGGCTTCACCAACCGAAGTTGATACCACTAGTTCATTATTGCGAATGCTGAGTTTGTCGGCACCTTCGTAATGCATGCGTATGTTCGATACATCGGCACCGGGATAAACCACCACATCATATTTTAACTGATCATCCTGCACGTAATAGCGCACATCAATATTGGGATAAACATTTTTATACGTGATGGCCTGGTACAAACGGCAATCGCTTGCCCATTTTGCCGGGTTGTTGCCAATGAAATAATTCTCAACGCCCGGCAATGGTTTTTCCATTATTGGTGTTGAATTAAAGTTACCGCCAAGAAACTTTACACGAAATGCATGGGCACGCATCCGTTCAGGAGCAGTGGCTCTTGCATTGTATTTTACTAAAGAATCGAACCCATGACCATGATTAAACTCTGCAAGCCTTATATAATCTTCCGGATGATTGATGAGAATGCTGTACCCGTCTTTTGTGAGAAAGAAAGCACTGTTGCCCGCTTCTGTTTTGAAATGCACCTGCTGATCCCACTGTCCCTTATTTTCAACAAAATAAAGTTGAGCAAAAGAGAACAGAGGCGCAGCCATAAACAGGCAAGGTGCAATGAGGAGTCGGAGTACTTTCATGTAAATTTTTTCTATGCTACGGGACTTTGAATTTAAACTTTTAAAACGGAAATTACTACCGGATATTTTACGCTAAGCCACTCTGCTCCACTCCGTTTTTCCTTTTTTCGACAACAGGTATGATTTCAGCAGCAAATTTTCTGCCGAAGACAGTTCAGGATCTTCCTGCAGCACACGATCACTCAACTTTTTTGCCAGCTCCAGAATATCTTTATCCTGCACAATGCTTGCTAACCTGAAGTTCAATACCCCACTCTGTCTTGTGCCTTCAATGTCGCCCGGCCCCCGTAATTCAAGGTCTTTTTCTGCAATCAGAAATCCATCGTTTGTTGCGCACATTATCTTTAACCGTTCACGGGCATCATTCGTTAATTTACTGCCTGTTAAAAGAATGCAAAAACTCTGCTCACTGCCTCTGCCCACCCTTCCACGAAGCTGGTGAAGCTGTGATAAACCAAAACGCTCGGCACTTTCCATCACCATTACACTGGCATTAGGAACATCCACTCCCACTTCAATAACCGTTGTTGCCACCATGATCTGAGTATCGTTTGTTTTGAAACGCATCATGTTGGTGTCCTTTACATCGGGCTTTTGTTTACCATGCACCATACTGATGTAATACTGTGGCTCCGGGAAAAATGCTTTCACTTCTTCGTATCCTTTCATCAGGTTTTCAAAATCCAGCTTGGCACTTTCTTCAATTAGTGGATAAATGAAATATGCCTGACGCCCCTTTGCTATTTCCTGTTTAACAAAATCCATGATCGATGGCCTGGCAGTTTCGTAACGGTGTACTGTTGTAACAGGTTTGCGTCCCGGAGGCAATTCATCCATAACACTGTAATCAAGATCACCATAAGCCGTCATGGCCATTGTACGTGGAATAGGTGTTGCCGTCATTACTAATACATGTGGAGGTGTTGCTGCTTTTGTTTGCAACTCTGCACGCTGCGCCACACCAAAGCGATGCTGTTCGTCCACAATTGCCAATCCAAGATTGCTGAACTGTACGGCTTCTTCAATCAATGCATGTGTACCTACGATCATTTGCAACTCGCCGGTTTTTAATGCAGTTAATATCTTTTCACGTTCGGCTTTTTTAGTTGAGCCAGTAAGCAGTTGAATGCTCACATTCATTTCACTCAACAATTTTGATAAGCCATTGTAATGTTGCTGGGCAAGAATTTCAGTTGGCGCCATTAAACAACTCTGGTAACCATTATCTGCTGCAAGCAACATGCTCAGCAATGCCACAATTGTTTTACCACTACCTACATCGCCCTGGAGCAAACGGTTCATCTGGTGACCACGTGCTGTATCCTGCCGTATTTCCTTGAGCACTCTTTTTTGTGCACCTGTTAATTGAAAGGGGAGATGATTGTTATAAAAATCATTGAAGAGATCACCCACTTTATCAAACACAACACCTTTTGAAAAGCGATGACGGTTGCTTTTGATCATACCCATCCGCAACTGGGCAAAAAACAATTCTTCAAATTTCAACCGCCGCAGTGCTGCTTCATATTGTTCCTGGCTGGCAGGAAAATGAATATGCCTGTATGCATCGTATCGTGAAGGGAATTTCAATTGTTTGAGAATCTGCTCGGGTAAATTTTCCGGAATATCTTTTACATGGATCTGTGGCAATAACATGGCGGTGATCCGTGCAATGTTCCGCCCGTTCAAACCACGCACTTTTAATTTTTCTGTTGCGGGGTAAATAGGTTCCAGCATTGATTTGCCGCCTGCGTTTGATGGGGTGCGTACTTCCAGTTCAGGATGAACGATCTGCGGTTTACCCATAAAGAAACCCAGCTTGCCAAACACAAGAAATTCTTCTCCAATAGCCAGCATTTTCTGTACCCAGCTTATTCCCTGGAACCAGGTAAGTTCCATTGTTCCGCTGTTATCACGGATATGTGCTATTAATCTTTTTCCTCTTTTTTCACCAATGATCTCAAAATCTGTTAAACGACCAGCCACCTGCACATAATCCATACTCATATTCACCTGCGCAATGGGCGTCACTTTTGTTTTATCAAGATGGCGGTAAGGAAAATGTTCCAGCAGATCGCCGAATGTAAAAATGCTGAGTTCTTTCTTTAACAAATCGGCACGTAACGGTCCCACACCTTTCAGGTATTCAATGGGGCTATTTAATATGGATGACGTTGTACTGATAAAAAATAAACCGTGAAATTATTGAAGAAACAGGTAGCAACGGCTCAGCGTTCTGCTTTTTCCCAAAGCACCGATTGTTGACCTCCTGCATAGCGGAACACGCCTGCCAGCATTGCTGCATGCATGAACACAATATAAAAAGGGATATTAAACAGAAATACAGATCGGTTATTTTTTGCCAGCATCCAACCAATAAATGCCAACAGGTAAAAGCCACATTGCACAAACAGCAGGCAGATAAATATCATATTTCCTTCTGCAACCGCCAACATTATGTTGCTTAAAAGCAATAACAGAAATGCAGGTGCACAAAATACCCACCGCAATACTCTGTGCGAAATGAACTGAAATGCCAGTAACGGAAAACGGAATAAGTTGAGCGCTTTCCGTAACATAAATAACGACTGAATGCCACCCGCTGCAATCCTCACTTTCCGCTTCCACTCATCGGCTAAAGATACAGATGCGGTTTCTGTGCTTACCGCATTGCCAGCATAGTAAACCTTCTTGCCTTGCAGGTTTACATTAATAGATAGAAAAAAATCATCCGTAATTGTATGCTCAGGTATAGGCTTAAACAATTCCTTTCTTAAAGCAAACAATTCGCCGGCTGCTCCAATTACAGTGTTAAACCTCGTTTCCTGTTGCTTCAGCCACGATTCATATTTCCAGTACCAGCCTTCGCCGGAAACCGCTTTCCCTTTTTCACTCAGCACTTTTTTTTCACCTGCTACTGCACCTGTTTCGGCATCTGCAAACGGAGCCGTCAATTGCAAGAGTGCATCGTTCGCTAAACCGGTATTTGCATCAGTTAATACAAGTACCGGATGCTGTGCATGTGCAACGGCCATGTTAACAGCAGCGGCTTTTCCCCGTCGCTCAGCGTTATGCAATACCAACACACCGGGAAACGAAGATGCAATGGTCTTTGTTTGATCGGTAGAGCCATGTGCCGCCACAATAACCTGCATTTTTGATAATGGATAATCGAGTGAGAGCGTGTTTGCCAGTTTTTCAGCAATTACTTTTTCTTCGTTATAAGCTGCAATGATTACAGAAACGGCAGGCTCATTTCCTGCAATTTGTTTTTTTGCTTTCGGTGAAGAAAATATATACAACAATGCCGGGTAGCCAAGATAGGTATACACGATCACCCCAGCACAACAAGAAAATAGAACTACCCACATGTGCTAAAAATAGAAAGATTGAGGCAATCAACCGCATAACCGACCAATTCAATGTAGCAAATTTGCAGCATTTGTTTTGGAAGCTTTCGTTAACTTACAGCAACGAAGCTAAACTGATTTTTACAGGAAAAACAATCTGTCACTATGGTTTCAACTCTACTTTTCATTTCAGTGCTGCAACTCAGTGCTTATCCATTAACGGCAACTGTTGAATCAGCAACATCGCTAATAACACAGGCTCCAGCCGATAGTAGTTTCATTTTTTCTTTCCCGATTTCGTTAGAGTGGCATCCAAAAGAAAATGCTACGGCGTATAAACTGCATATCCGCATTAATAAAGACAGTCTTGATACCATTGTACGTAATAAACACTCATTTGTACTGCCGGATAATTTATTGAAGAGAGATAGCAGTGCTGCATTACTTGCGTGGAATGTAAACCCTGTTGACAGTAAATCTGAGCCTGTTTCTTTTATATCCATCATTCCAGCAACAACAGATAAAGAAATTGTTGAACAGCAGTTAAAACAATTACGCAACGCCTACAGTAAGGACCCCGCTATGCTCCGGTTGCTGGAAAAAGATCTTTTTGAGCGATGGAAAGAGCTGTATCAGCTGCACTAACGTACATCCGCAAGCGAACGGGTGATACATCATTAAATTTTAGCTAAGAAAAATTGACGGTTAGTTCTGCTGCCCCAGCATTTCACCTAAAATAGTGGGGATCTTTTCAAAGTCAGAGCTTTTGTCTAGAAAGTATTCTGCGCCAAGTTCAATACACTTTTTACGGTAGCTGTCAAAAGCATGATTTGTGATCATCACTACTCTGCAGCCTTTATTTTTTTCCTTGATATAATTCAGAATATCAATACCGCTTTTACCGGGCAGATTAATATCCAAAAGGGCAATTTGAGGATTCAGCTCATTGATAAGAACAGTGGCTTCTTCATAACTGCCTGCCGTTTTAAAACTAGCGGAATGCAGGTCTTCGGAAAGGATGGAAAGCATCCGTTCTACATAATTTACATTATCGTCAACAATGAGGATCAATGGTTTCAAATGCGCTAATTGAACAGCAATTTAAAGAGGATAACCAAAGGGAACTATAGGATAATTAACTGAGTGGTTGTAGAGCTTTGAACTACATAAAGTAGTATAATAACTACAAATCATTCAGATCAGCTTTTTCTCCAGTGCGTACCGGGTGAGGTCGGCATTTGACTTCATGCCCATTTTTTCAAGCACCCTTGAACGGTAGGTGCTTACAGTTGTAACGCTTAACGCAAACTGGTTGGCAATTTCGCTTACGGCTTTACCACTGGCCAGCATTTTAAATACATCAAACTCACGGTCCGATAACCGTTCATGCAGCTGATCAGTAGTATCTACTTCAAAAGCCTTGGCCAGCTTCTCGGCTATGGTGGGAGTAATAAATTTTTTTCCGAGCTGTACGGTCTGGATTGCCTTCACAATATCATCGTGAATGGTTTCTTTACCAAGGTAACCGGCTGCACCTGCTTTCAGTACACGAAGGGCGTACTGATCTTCGGGGTACATACTCATAATGAGTACGGGCAGTTTTGGTGCTATTTGCTTTATTTGTGAAAGTGCATCTAAGCCACTGCGGCCAGGCATGCTGATATCACAGATAACAACATCCCATTCCTGCTGAATAATTTTATTGACCAATGTTTCTGCATCACCAGCCTCGCCAATGTCGGCCGACGGGTATTCTTCAAGCAGCAACAATCTAAGTCCTCTTCTAACAATAGCATGATCGTCTGCAATTAAAATTTTTTTCATACGACGTAATAGGTATTAAAACGGCATTAATGTAAAGGTACCCTCACTTTCAATTTTGTTCCGCTTCCAGGTTTACTTTCAATTTCAAAGATACCATGCATCATTGCAGATCTCTCCTTCATGCCCAGTAATCCAAGTGTTTTTTTCCCGGCAACAGTATTGGTATCGAAACCCTTGCCATTATCTTCAATATACAAAATAAACTCATTGTTCTGATTTTTCAAATGTATATCTACCTGACTGGCAGACGCATGCCTAACTATATTGGTTAATGACTCTTGTAAAATACGAAAAAGATCAGTTGAAAACTTATCCGGCACGGCCAGGTGTTCCTCCGATTTTGAGAGATGCACGCTTATGCCGGTACGTTTTTCAAACGAATCTGCTTCCCATTCCATGGCTGCAATTAGGCCAATATCGTCCAGTAAACTGGGCCGCAGATCAGTAGCAATACGGCGTACAGAAGCTACCGTTCCGTCGATAATTTTTTGCAGATCATCCATTTTTGCCGGTAAGGCAGCCACATCACCATTATTTACTTTTTTCTTCATCCAGGAAATATCCATTTTCATGACGGTGAGCTGCTGGCCCAATTCATCGTGAATTTCTCTGGCAATATGTGCCCGCTCTTCTTCTCTAACCTTGTGCAGGTAGGCTGTTAGTCTGCGGATCTGCTGGTACGATTCATTAAGATCTTCTTCTGCCCGTTTCCGTTCTGTAATATCCCGGATAATTGTATTGGTTTGCTCTTCACCTACAGCTGTTTTGAATTTTACGGATGTGATCTCTGCCAAAAACCTGGTTCCGTCTTTTCTGAAATGGTACAATTCACCTTTGGCTTTTCCAAACTTATCCCTGGTACTGTAAAATAACGGCCAGTTTGGATCTGTTTCATCAAGTATGCCAATGCGGCCGCCGCTGCAGATCTCTTCTTCCGGCATTCCAAAAATTTCAGTAGCGGCTTTGTTTGCAGAAAAGATGCGGCCCAACCCATCTGTGAGCAATATGCCATCCATGCTGTTCTCAAAAAACAGCCGGTATTTTTCTTCGCTTGCATTTAACGCTTCCAGTGTTTTTTTACGAACAGTGATATCTCTGATGTACATAGAAATACCTGACGCCGATGGATAGATATTGAGTTCAAACCATTTTTCCAATCTTGTAAAAAAAGTTTCAAGGTAAATATACTCTCGCCTTTCAAATGCTTGCTTAATAGCCTGCTCCACCTCACCTTCTACAGTTTGCAGCAGATCATAAACGGATGTATCGTTTATTTGTGACGAATCAATATTAAACAACAGCTCCGCCCGCTTATTAATGTAAACAATGCGGGTATCGTTATCCAATCCAATGAAGGCATCGGAAATACGCTCAAACACCTCCCGCAATTCGTTTGTTTTTTCTCTTACCTGTATTTCAAGTTGCCGGTTAAATTCCTTCAGTTGCTTCTCCAATTGCTTTCGCTCTGAAATATCACGGTGTATAGCTACATAGCCAGTAACACTTCCCTCAACATCACGCAACACACTTACAGCTGCCTGTACAAATATCTGCTGCTGGTGTTTGTTGAAAAAAATGTATTCATCATTATAACTTCCTTTTGCATTCAGCTCAGCCATCCGCCGTTGTGTTTCTTCATCGCTGTTTGTACTTTTTAAAAAAGACCTTAAAGACTTACCTAAAACTTCCTCCTTTTTATAGCCGTAAATTTCTTCGGCACCTTTATTCCAGCTTTTGATGTTTAAATGAATATCAGTTGAAAGAATTGCATCGCTTGTTTGTTCAACAATATTGGCCAGGTGATTTTTTTCACGAATAATTTCTTCCTGCCGTTGTTCTCTCCGGTTAAGCAACATTGTGTTCATCCATATCAGCGCAAGAAAAATAAGGATCATGCTTGTAACAGAAAGTGCAGAACCAAATTCAAGATTATACAGCCCGTAACGTTGTCCCCATATACGGAACAAGCCAATCATAACAGGCAGGATAAATGCCGGAATAAACATGCGCCATGCAATATAGCTACCATTGTATATACTGGTTAACTGCTGCATAAAACCTACGCCCGGCAATGCAAACAACATGGCAAGTGCCAGCAACAAGAAGCAAATGCCCGAACTGATTGCCATTGGTACAAAGTCCTGAACTTCATAAAACTCTTCTGCACCAAATATGTAACCAAGGATAGAAAATACGGCGATCATTAATGTCAGTACATTTGCCACCTGCGATACCACGAGGAAAAACCGCTTGAGTTTACCAAAGAAAAGAAGTGAGACAGACAGCAACCCGAAACAAAAAGCAGTATTGGGTGCCATACTGTTGGTAAAGCCACCCACAACATCGGCAGTTATTTGTTCAGCAAACAGAAGCTGATCAAGTGAGTAATCAATATTAAAAACAATGGAAATAAGTTTTGAAAATGTAATGGCAAGTACAAATAATGAAATATAATCAGCCAGTACTTGTTTTTTTCTGCTGCTCTCTTTTTTCATTTTGAACCGCAACGCAACCACCAGCAATACAAAACAAATAGAAGAGAGGGGATTCATAGCCATCAAACCGCTGACGGGATATTTTAACCAGCCGATTGAAAACATCCAGCCCACAAACGAAAGTGAACTGATGATTAAAATGCAGGTAAGCTGAATAGACGAACGCTTTATCAGTCTTTGCTGCAAACTAAGATCAGGGGTGAACTGGTTCATTTCCTTTCTGTTTATCGCTTATTTATTCTTGATGAAAATTTACCGGCAGAAAATATCAAATCTCATCATCATGCAGTAACGGCACAATCACTTCCACCCGCATTCCTTTGGTAGGATTCCGTTTTATTCTGAACGTACCTCCCAGCATTACTGTACGTTCCTGCATACCCAATACGCCAAGTGTTTTCTTTCGGCCCACATTAGTTACATCAAACCCTATCCCGTTGTCCGAAACTGCCATTGTAATGGTTTTTTCTTCCACAAACAATTCCACAATCACTTCTGTTGCTAAAGCATGACGTGCAATATTGGTAATACTTTCCTGGTATATTCTGAAAAGACCAGTAGCTGTGTTTTTGGGTATTTCTGTTTTTGTTTCCACGGTAAGAAAATCTGTTTTTACACCCGACCGCTTACCAAAATCTGCAAGATGCCATTCAATTGCTGCCGCAAGTCCAAGATCATCCAGCAGCACCGGACGCAGATCCGATGAAATACGTCGTACGGTATTCACTGTATCGTTGAGCATTTGTACAATTTCCGATGCTTTATCGGCTAATGCCTGATTTTCGGTCTGTCTTAATTTTTTACTCAGCCAGGAAATGTCCATTTTCAGAACGGTCAGTTGCTGTCCAAGTTCATCATGTATTTCCCGTGATATATGCATACGCTCTTCTTCCCTTGCGTTTTGCAGATGCGATGTAAGTTTGCGTATAGCTTTGTACGAGCTGTTTAATTCGTTTTCTGCTTTCTTTCTTTCGGTAATATCCCTGATGAATGCAAGAAACCTGCCATCAGATAAAAATTTTGCATTAATTTCTATATCAATGATGCTGCCATCTTTTCTCCGTAGCCTGCGTTCACTTCTTGCCCCCTGCTCACTCTTCATCTCTTCAAACTTAAATGGCTTTTCTTTCAGTTCATCGGGATCGGCCAGATGATAGATGGTGAGTTGTGCAAGTTCTTCGTGTGTGTATTGCGACAGCTTAACGCCAGCAGAATTTACAATCACAAACCTGCCTGTATTGTCTGCAATAAAAATTCCATCTGTGGCCTGCTCCACCAATGTGCGGTATTTATCTTCACTGCGCATCAATGCTTCTTCCACTTTTTTCCGCTCAGTAATATCCATCATACTGCCCATCATACGCACTGCCTTTCCTTCCACATTGCGCACAATATAAGTTCGATCAAAAATATTAATAACGTTACCTGTTGATGGTTGCACAAACCGATACTCTGTGATCCATATATTTTCTTTTGAAGCGAGTGCCTCAAGCAGGCTTTTTACAATTGCGCCTCTGTCTTCGGGATGGAGGCATTGTTTCCATTTTTCAAAATTGGGAACCGGATCTTTTAATGAAAGACCATACAAGCGCTGATGCATTTCATTTCCCCACGACACCCCTGTTTCAAGATTGGTTTCCCACACAGCATCGTTGGTGGTTTTTGCAATAAACTCAAAACGCTCATTTGAATGAACGATCTTTTCTTCAGCAAGTTTCCGTTCAGTAATATCCATCATACTTCCCGTCATGAGGATGGGTTCTCCCTTTTCATTCCGGGTAATGTAACAACGATCGAAAATATACTTATACTCCTTGCTTTTGCCTGTGCGGAACCGGTATTCGGATATAAACACATTTGTGTCCGATGCCAACGCATCGTCCTGCATCTTAATAAGCCTTTGCCGGTCCTCAGGGTGGATGCGTGACAACCATTCGGCTTTCACCGGCACAGGATCGCTCATAGTTAAACCATACAATTGCTGATGCATTTCGTTACACCAAAGCGTACCGGACTCCAGGTTCCACTCCCAAACAGCATCATTTGTTGTACTGGTGATGCGCTGGAAACGGCTGTGCGATTGCTTTAATTCTTTCTCTGCATTTATGCGTTCAGTTACATCACGCACATACGTGCAGAGAAAATAATTACCCCCATCCTCAATTTCCCTGATGAGTAATTCGGCAATAAACTCTTCGCCGTTTGCACGCACAGCAGGCAACACCATTGTTTTGTTTAACACATGGCTTTTACCGGTTGACTGATAATTTGCAAACCCCTTATTATGTTTTCCGTGATAGCGCTTTGGTATCACCAGTGC
>NZ_CAMLGT010000022.1 GCF_946479605.1 uncultured Lacibacter sp. | reverse complement strand
GGTGCTGTGTTGGTACGGGTATGGAAAATCATGGTAAGTATGGCGAGTTGATCTATACACACAATGCAAAAGATCTGTATGTCAACTTTTTTATTCCATCCACACTTAACTGGAAAGAAAAAGGTTTGCAGGTTGAACAACAAACCGCTTTTCCAAATACTGAAACAACAACATTAAAGATTACGATAAAGAAACCGCAGCAGTTTGCAATTCTGTTCCGCTATCCTTCGTGGGTAAAGGATGGTGCGTTGAAAGCCTATGTAAATAAACAAGCCGTGCAGGTGAAGCGCAATGAAAATTCGTATGCATCTGTTACACGTGTTTGGAAAACCGGCGATGTGCTGACGATTCAATTGCCCATGGAAATTAAAGCAGAGTTTTTGCCCGACAGTTCATCGTGGGTATCGTTTGTTCGTGGGCCGATTGTATTGGCTGCAGCAACGGATACAACCGGATTAAAGGGATTGAAAGCAGATGACAGTCGTATGGGGCATGTTGCAAACGGACCTTCTTACCCGATAGATGATGCGCCCATGATTGTAACAGCTGATAAGAAAAACATTACATCGCTGCAGCCTGTAAAGGGAAAAGCATTTACCTACACCGCTGCTTCATTGGTTTATCCGGCGAAGTATAAAGATCTGCAGCTGGTTCCTTTTTATACGATTCACGACAGTCGATATATGTTATACTGGCGCTATGCTACACCTGCACAACTGGAAACAATTAAAGAAGAAATACGCAAAAAGGAAGAAGTACGACTGGCATTAGAAAAGATAACGGTTGACCAGGTAGCACCGGGTGAACAGCAACCTGAATCGGATCACAATTTTAAAGGAGAGCAGACAGAAGCCGGTGTGCATAAAGACCGTCACTGGCGTACAGCAAGAAAATGGTTCAGCTATGAGTTGAAAAATACCGATGCTGCTGCACGCACATTGCGTATTACTTATTTCGGACAGGATCGTAACCGGTTGTTTGATATTTATGTGAATGATGTGTTATTGCAAACAGTTGAGCTGAATGGATCGAAAGGCGATCAGTTTTTTGATGTGGATTATCCATTACCGGCAGAACTGACAAAGGAAAAATTACTCACGGTAAAATTTGCAGCAAAGGATAAATCAACAGCCGGCGGTATCTATTATGTACGGTTGCTGAAATAAAAAATCATTTAAAAACAGGCAGATGAAAAAAGGATTACTGACTTTGTTGTTTGTTGTTTCTGTGATGGGGGCATTTGCACAGCAGCCCGATTCGGTTTTTGTAAAAGGATATACCACCGGCAAGAATGAGAATAAAAACGGTTTGCACATTGCTTATAGTTTTGATGGCAAGAACTGGATCAGCATCGGCAATGAATTTTCTTTTTTACGAAGCGATTACGGCCGATGGGGTTCAAGTAAGAAAATGTTCGATCCTGTCTTGGTAAAGAATAGTACGACTGAGTGGGCCTGTTACTTTTTTACGGAAGCTGAACATAAAGTTGTTGCTGTAGCATACAGTAGTGATCTGTTGTTGTGGAAACCGCAGGATTATTTTTTGTATGAAGAAGTCAAGACAAGATTTCCTGCAATCAGTAATGCATTAAGTAATGCTGCTGTTATTCATAAACAACCGTGGAGTTTGGTGCAGGCATTGATCAATCATACCGACCTGGAAGCGTATCGCAATATGCAATACAGTGTAACTGCACAAAGTTTTGCAGAAAAGAATGCTACACTGAAACCTGTAAATGTTTCATTGTCTGTAAATATGGGCAATAAGAAAAAGATCAGCGATAAACTGGTGGGTGTTTTTTTTGAAGACCTGAATTATGCTGCCGATGGCGGTTTGTATGCCGAGCTGATCCAGAACAGGGATTTTGAATATAACTCAAATGACAGAAGAGAATGGAACAGTACCACTAACTGGATAAACAAAAACGGAAAATTAGTAATTGAAACTGCTCAACCTGTTTCTAAAAACAATCCGCACTATGCTGTATTGCAAAACGGCGATGTAATAGTTAATAATGGCTTTGATGGCATTCCTGTTGCAGCAGGTGAGAAGTATGATCTTTCTTTGTTTGCACGTTCGGCAAGCAGGGGTGGTTTATCGATTGTGTTAATTGACAGTAATGGAACGAAGGTTTCAAACGAGATAACGATTGCTGCAAATACTTCAAACTGGAAACAGTACCAAGCAGTGTTCACAGCAAATACTACTGTTAAACATGCAAGGCTTTCAATCACTGCAAAAAAACAAGAAACCGCCATTGATGTTGTTTCGCTCTTCCCTCAAAAAACATTCAAGAACAGAAAGAATGGTTTAAGAGCCGACCTGGCACAAGCTATTGCCGATATCAAACCACGTTTTATGCGTTTCCCCGGCGGTTGCCTGGCGCATGGGAATGGCATTGATAATATTTATCGCTGGAAAAATTCAATTGGCAAACTCGAAGAACGGAAGCCCGATTTTAATTTGTGGGGCTATCACCAAACGATGGGGCTTGGTTATTACGAGTATTTCCAGTTTTGTGAAGATATCGGCGCAGAACCGTTGCCCGTGCTTGCTGCAGGTGTTCCCTGTCAGAACTCAAGTCATCATCATCAAACAGGCATTGCAGGACAGCAGGGGGGTATTCCGCTCAATGAAATGGATGCGTATATCCAGGATATTCTCGATTTGATCGAATGGGCCAATGCAGATAAAAATACAACATGGGGCAAACTCCGTGCAGCAGCAGGGCATCCGGCACCGTTCAATTTAAAATACATTGGTATCGGTAACGAAGATCTGATATCGGAAGTGTTTAAAGAACGCTTTGCGATGATCTATAAAGCCATCAAAACAAAATATCCTGCCATAACAGTTATTGGAACAGTAGGGCCTTTTTACGAAGGAAGCGATTACCGTTTTGGCTGGGACTTCGCATCAAAGCTGGAAGTTCCAATGGTGGATGAACATTATTATGTGCCGCCGGCATGGTTAATCAACAACCAGGATTTCTATGATAAGTATGATCGCAAGAAATCAAAAGTGTATCTCGGTGAATATGCTGCGCATGTAAGAGGACGGCCGAACAATATGGAAACTGCATTGGCGGAAGCCTTGTATTTGTGCAGTGTGGAACGCAACGGTGATGTGGTGGAGATGACATCTTATGCACCATTACTGGCGAAAGAAGGTCATACGCAATGGAATCCGGATATGATCTACTTCAACAACAGTGAAATAAAACTCACGCCGGGTTATGAAGTGCAGAAAATGTTTGGTACGAATGCAGGTGAAGAATATATTGAAAGCAGTGTTACTGTTGATCATGGAAATGCAGATGTACAAAAGCGGATTGCAACATCAATCGTAAAGGATGCAAAAACAGGCGACCTCATTGTTAAGCTTGTTAATCTTTTACCTGTTGAAGCAACTGTTGATGTGAAGGATCTGAATCTTAGTAATTACAACATAGAGAAAACAGTCTTACAGGGAAATCCAGATGAGAAGAATGTAAAACCTGTAACCACAACAGATGTTGTGCTCAACAATAAACTGGTTTTGCCAAAATACTCTTTTACTGTTTTAAGAATAAAAGCGAAGTAAACTATCGAATGAAAAATAGCTTCATTGTATTGCTGTTTGCAGCTGTAAGTTCAACTACAATTGCGCAGGATAAAGTACATAACCCTGCTTATTCAACACAGGTAAACGGTAAAACGGTTTTTAAATTAGATCGGCCCGATTTTAAGAAGAGTCCGTTGACGGGTATGACGAGAAAACATTGGAAAGACGCAGCAAAGTATTTGCTGGAAGGTGCGTTCAGTTATATTCATTCGCTGGACGATCCGATGAAGTTTCCCAAACAGCCCGGCAAAAGTTATCCAAGGAGCGAATCACAAGTACCAACAGAAAAACTGGAAGGATTGGTGCGCACCTTGTTCATTGCTGCACCACTGTTAAAAGAAGATTCGAATCTGGTCATCAACAATATTAAAGTGGCTGATTATTATCGTCACCAGATATTGAATTTACTTGACCCGAAACATTCATCTTATATCAAGCCACAGGCAAAGGGTGGTGGGCCAAGCCAGATATTGGTTGAGTTTGGTGCGTTATCGGTATCGATGTTTTATGCACCGGAAGTCTTGTTCGATCCGTTAACGAAAGAACAAAAAGATAAACTCGCTGCAACAATGATCAGTTATGGCGATGGCAAAACCGTTGGCAGCAATTGGAAGTTCTTCAACATTTTTGTGTTGAGCTTTTTTAAAAGCAAAGGCTATGAAGTAAATGAAAAGTTGCTTGTTGAATATTTAGATAAATCACTGGCGCATTATCGTAGTCATGGCTGGTACAACGATGCGCCTGCTTACGATTATTACAGCATGTGGGCTTTCCAGATGTACGGTCCTGTTTGGAGCGAATACTTTGGAAAGAAATATTACCCGGAGTATGCAGAGAAGTTCATGAGCAATTTCAAAGATGTAAAGTATAACTATCCTTACTTGTTCAGTCGTGATGGAAAAATGCTGATGTGGGGAAGAAGCATGAGCTATCGTATAGGCTCTATTGCACCATTTCCGTTGATGGGTTACGAAAACGATCCAACCATTAACTATGGCTGGATGCGTAGAATATCATCCGGTGTGATGTTGCAGTTCTTACAACATCCGGAGTTTATGCAGGACAATGTACCAACACTTGGTTTTTATGGTGCATTTGAACCAACGGTACAGCCTTACAGTTGCAGAGGTTCTGCTTACTGGATGGGCAAAGCTTTTGTAGCGTTGATGATTCCTGAAGACAATCCTTTCTGGACAGCGACCGAAAACGAAGGTGCATGGGAAAAAGAATTGAAGAAAGGAAACGTATACAACAAGTACCAGGACAGTTCGCATATCCTCATCACCGATTATCCGAACATTGGAGCAAGTGAAATAAGAGCCTGGTGTAAAGTAAAACTCATCGGCGCAGGCGAACCTTTCCGTGCAAGTGAAAATTACAATCGTCTTTCGTACAACAGTGCATTTCCCTGGCAGGCCGATAGTGTGGCAGGTGTTGTTGCAATGAATTATATCTTACTCAATAAAAAGAACGAATGGGAAGCATTGCGCTTGTATGATTTCAACAAGTTTGAGAACGGCATTTATTATCGAACAGCAGTTTTGGAAACAAACAGCAATATCAAATTTCAATTGGCCGATATGCCTTTATCCAACGGCATCTTGCGTGTGGATAAAGTGGTGAGCGATACAACAACAGAAATCCGTCTGGGTCATTATGCATTGCCACAATTGAAAAAGCCCATCAAAACAACTATACGAAAAGTAAAAGGTTATACTGCAACCATCATCGATAATGGTGAATATCAGCTGGCATTGGTTCCGGTAAACGACTGGAAAAGTGCGAAAGCAATCGCCACAACCAATGTGCATCCTCAGCGTAAAGAAAGTATGGTCATCAATACTACGCAGCGGTTAAATTCAAAAAAAGAATCTGTTTTTATTACGCTGATGCTGTGGAAGAAGAGCGGAGAGAAGTGGACGGAGGAAGAATTAGTGCCGATTGCTTCCGTCAGCGAGAATGCTTCAGATAAAACATTAAAGATACTATTTCGTAAAAAGCAAGGGAATGTGGGTAATGTCGTATCTGTAAAATGGTAAAAGGAATGTTTGGAAGAGATGACCTTTATTCATCCTCCACATTAAAAATATAACCGGCCCCATACACATTGCTTAGGCTTACTTTTGATGATTGCCCAATGATCTTTCGCAGGCGTGAGATAAATACATCAAGGCTGCGACCAAGAAAGTAATCGTTTTCTCCCCAGATACGTATGAGAATATCTTCTTTCTTGATTCGTTTATTTTTATTCTGGAAAAAGTATTCGATCAGCTCCGCTTCTCTTGTGGTCAGCTTTGTTGTTTTTTTATCAGGTGTGGTAACCGTTAATTGTTCACGGTTGTAAAGAATATCACCGATCATATACGATGATAGTTGCGATGCTTTAGCAGCAGATGCACCAGAAGCCATTTTTAAAATATTCTTGAGCTTCAGTGCCAACTCGTCAATATCGAAAGGTTTACTGATATAGTCTGTGGCACCGATTTTTAAACCAGCCAGCCGGTCTTGTTTTTCCGTGCGGGCTGTTAAGAAAACAAAAGGAATATTCTCTTTAATATTTACAATGTTTTCAGCCAGTTCAAACCCGCTTTTCTGAGGCATTTGCACATCAAGCAAACAAATGCCGTATGATGAAGCGTTTTCACGAAAAGCTTTTAATGCTGCTTTAGGGTTATCATACCAGTCAATATCAAAACCTTTAGTCTCCAGGTATTGTTTGATCAGGCTTCCAAGATCCTGTTCGTCTTCTACAAAAAGAATTTTCTCTGTCATGTTCCGCTGTTCGTTTTGTTCACACAGTAAATGTTCTTATGCCTCACCCTGTAGTACAGGAATATAAATGATAAACTCTGTTCCAACTTGTTCCTTGCTGTTTACTTCATAATCCCACTTGTGTGCATCAAGACATTGTTTAGTATGGTAAAGACCAAGGCCAATGCCTGGTGCATTACTGCTGATAAGCGAAGGGTTACGATAGAACTTGTAAAACATTTTCCGCTTCACCTTGCTGCTCATACCATCGCCATTGTCTTTAATGCTGATAGCAAGTATCTGATTGTTTTTAGCATAAGTACTTACAATGATTTCTTTTATTTCTTTATGATTGTACTTAATGCCGTTGTCGAGTATGTTAAGGATGATAGATGTAAAATGAAGCTTGTCCAGCATTACTCTGTCTGCATCTGTTCTTGCCTCGAACGAAATTCTTGTATTGGCAGCATCAAGGTTTATCCGGTAGTCGGAAATGATCTCTTCAAGATCATTGTTTACCCGGTGTTCTTCCAGTATGAGCTTTACCGGTTTTTCACCACCGGTTTCAATTACCTGCTTCATCAATACTGTAAGGCGTTCTGACTGGCGTTTAATGATCCTGTTCAGGTTATCGAGTTGTTTACTTTTAATGATATGATTTTCATTTTCAATCGTCTTGTTGGCAATAATGATAGTAGTGAGTGGTGTTTGAAATTCATGACTGATGGTATTAATAAAGTCTGATTTCATTTCACTTGACTTCTTTTGCCTGATCCAGTTGGAAAAGGTGAGAAAGAAAATAGTAAGTATTGCAACAATGGAAAAGACTGATAAAAGTGTTTGTGGCAATGTTTTATAAACGATCTGTTGCAGGCGGTCAGGTCTGTCGCAATATAAGGCAAAGTTCATCCGGTAGCTGTGAGCTGTTGTAGCACTCACCTTTAATGCCGATGTAAGTGTTTGTGGGTTGAAATCGGTAAGTGTACCCCCGATTTTTGCCCCGTGATTTTGAATATAGGGAACAGAGGTTTTATAATCTTTCTCGTTGCTTGAAAAAAGGGTATAATACTTATTTGGCTCAATGGCAATAGCCAGGTGTTCAATAAACAGTGCATATTGCAACTCCGCATTGATATTATTCTTCTTTTTTACAGAATCCAAAAACCGGTTCATGTTATTAGCTTTGTTCAATGCGCCGAACAGGGTATCACAAAGCCGTGCAGAAAGATTTTTGAATGCATCGGTGTTGTGCTTGGCAAAACTTTCCAGAGCAGGCAGTTCTTTATAGATAATACTGTCAATAATCTTTACTGCTCCCGGAAATAATTTATCATTAACAATGCTTTCTTCGTAAGCTTTTTTAATAATCTTCTTCTCTTCAATATTATACACCTTTTCCTCCAGCCGGTAAATATTTCCAATGTGAATCAGTTGCACAAGACACAACACAATTGTACATGCAATGGCAATGATTTTATAGAAAAATATCCTGTCACGTTTCATCATAAACAGCGGGCTGGTTTTACTGCAGTTTCGGAAAGTACAAAATAACTGTATTCGTTCCTCCAAATTCTGTCCGTTAAGTATTCATTAACTATTTGTTGGATTTGTGTTGACGCCAACCTGCTTTTTTAAAAATTAGTATTGCTCTTCCTAAACCAAAACTATTTTATGAGCAAAACAATTGTAAGTAAACCATTCGTTTGTTTACTGATGTGTTTTAGCCTGCTTGCTGCATGGGCAACGGCACAAACAACAGTAAAAGTGAGCGGTGTGGTGAAAGACAGGTTGGACAAAGTTATTTCCGATGTTAGTGTTACCGTGCAGGGCAATAACAAGGCGGGGACAACAACCAACGAAAAAGGGGAGTTCTCACTCCAGGTTTCTACCAGTGATGTGCTGGTGTTTTCTTATGTAGGGTTTATTGAAGTTACCAGGCCCGTTAACAACAATCTTTATTTTGAAGTGGTCATGGATGCCAAACAAGGCAGCCAGGAGGAAGTAGTTGTAGTAGGTTTTGGTAAAGCAAAAAAAGTAAGCCTGGTAGGTGCTCAATCAACAGTGAATGTTGCAGAGCTGAAACAACCTGTTGCCAACATCAGTACAGTATTGGCTGGCCGGGTTTCCGGTATTGTTGGTGTACAGCGTACGGGTTTGCCAGGTGAGAACACAGCTGATCTCTGGATCAGGGGTATTTCTACTTTCGGGCCTAACTCATCCGGTGCATTGGTTATTATCGACGGTGTTCAGGGCCGTGATATTAATTCTCTCGATCCTGAAGACATTGCTTCCTTTACAATATTAAAAGATGCATCGGCTACTGCTGTTTATGGTGTGGCTGGTGCAAATGGTGTTATTCTTATTAATACCAAAAAGGGTAAATCTGCCAAAGCCGTTTTAAAATTCAATTACAACCAGGGTGTTACTGCATTTACAAAACTTCCGCAGTTAACCGGTGCTGATGCATATATGCGTTTGCGTAACGAAGCACGTGAAGCATCAGGTCTTGCTGCAGAATACTCACAGGCTTACATCGATTCAACTATGAAAGGGAATCAGCCTTATCTCTATCCCAATGTTGACTGGATGAAAGAGATTTTTAATGAAACTGGTACAACACGCCGTTTTAATTTCAGTGCAAGTGGCGGTGCCGATCTTGCAAATTATTATGTGGCATTGGCCTATTATGATGAACAGAGTTTGCTGAAAACAGATGGCTCACAGAATTATGAATCAGATCAGCGTTTCAGACGTTACAACTTTACCAGTAACATTAATATGAACTGGACGAAGACAACCAAGTTCGACCTGGGTATACAAGGTTACATCACCAATTTAAATACACCGGGCTTTAATGCACAACAGGCGTTTAGAGACGTGATGCAGACAACACCCATTCTGTATCCTAAAATGTACCCGGGTAATTTAGTGCCTGGCATCAATGCGGCAAATGCACAGCGTAACCCGTACGAAGAAATTACACAAACAGGTTATATCAACAACTCAAGTAACCAGGTTTATTCCAATGCAAAAATTACACAGGATCTAAAGATGGTCATCCCGGGCTTGTCGGCTTACGCCTTGTATTCGTTTGATGCTTTCAACTCACAAACCATCAGCCGTACACGTCAGCGTAACACGTATAAGATCAACCCGGTTACACCGTATAATCCTGATGGCTCTGTTAATCTGCTCCCTGTTATTACATCTGGTTCAGATAACCTCAGCTATGGCCGCAGCAATGGAGGTAACCGTTCTTACTATCTTGAAGCAGCGTTGAACTATGACCGTGAGTTTGCAAAAGACCATCGTGTAACAGGATTGTTGCTGTATAACCAGCGTTCTTATATTGATGCCTTTGCTGCAAACTTAACAGCATCACTTCCTTTCCGCAGCATGGGTTTGGCTGGCCGTGGTACGTATGCATTCAAGGAAAAATATTTTGCTGAAGTAAACTTTGGTTACAATGGATCGGAAAACTTTGCACCTGAAAACCGTTTTGGTTTCTTTCCATCTATTGGTGTGGGTTGGGTTGTATCAAGAGAAAAATTCTTTGAACATGTTGATGGAGTTCTTCAGTTTCTTAAAATACGTTACTCTGATGGTTTAGTTGGTTCCGGTGCAGGTGGCCGTCGTTTCGGTTACTTAACCATTGTAACAGATGGTGCATCTGGTTTTACATGGGGTAATGGTACTGCCAACCAGGGTAGTGGTGGCGGTGTGCAGATACAGGATTATGGAGCTCCGGTACAATGGTCTAAATCACGTAAGCAGGATCTGGGTATCGAATTCAAAACACTTGATTCAAGATTATCTGTTATCCTCGATTTCTTTAAAGAACACCGTTCAGGCGTTTTTCTGCAAAGAGCAAGTCTTCCTTCTTATGTTGGTTTAAATAACAATCCTTACGGTAACCTTGGTGTAATTAACAATGCCGGCTTCGATGCAACAGTTGAAACTACGCCATTCTATTGGGGACAAACCAAATGGGATTTCAGAGGCACGGTTACTTACAACCGTGATATGATCATGGAAAATGATCAACCTGTTCAGCCGTATCCGTATATGGAACGAAGAGGATATAACACGCTGTCTACATTTGGTTACACAGCACTTGGTTTATTTAAAGATCAAAAGGAAATTGATAACTCAGCCGATCAATCACCACTTGGTGGTAAACCACGTCCGGGTGATATCCGTTACAAGGATCTTAACAGTGATGGCCTGATCAACAACCTCGATGTTAGCCGTATTGGTAACGGTGATGTGCCTAACTGGATCTATGGTTTTGGGTTTAATGTAGAATGGAAGCGTTTCTATCTGGGTGCTTTTTTCCAGGGCATACAAGGTGCACAACGCTTACTTGGTGGCGATGGCATTATTCCTTTTAACAACAGTACTGGTCCTGAACGCAGCAACCTGCTGGCTATTGCAGAAGACAGATGGACAGAAACAAATCCAAATCCAAATGCATTTTATCCACGTCTGGCTTATGGTAATGCTGCCAACAGGAATAATGCTGTTGCAAGCACGTGGTGGATAAAAGACATTTCTTTCCTCCGATTAAAAAGTCTTGCGTTTGGTTACAACCTGCCTGATAAATGGGTGAAAAAGATCGGTTTCAGAAGTGCACAGGTGTACGGACAAGGGTTCAATCTTTTTTACTGGAGCAAATTCAAGTTATGGGATCCGGAGTTGAATACAACAAACGGTGCTTTATATCCCAATACAAGAAACTTCTCATTAGGTGTTGAGTTTACCTTATAAACAACAAACGAACAACAATGAAAAAAATACTTTCTATATCACTTATTGCAGTAATGGTATCGTTAGGTGGCTGTAAAAAATACCTCGATACTGTACCTGACAATATTCTTACCATTGAGGATGTGTTTAAAACACGTACCAATGTGATCCGTTACATCGGTAACATTTACCAGGCAATGCCTAACGAGTTCAATCAACGTTATGCGTCTTATGCCGGCCAGGAAAACCCCGGTATCTGGACAGGTGCTTCAGATGAGGGTAAATACACCTGGGATTTTGTGTATGCCAATAACATTAATAAAAGTGCCTGGGCCAATACCGATGGAGGAGTTTCTCTTTTATGGGATAACTATTACCGTGCTATCCGAAATGCCACTGATTTTATTCAACGTATCGATAACGCAACACCAGAGATCAGTGCAACAGAAAAAACAATTCTGAAAGGTGAAGCAAGAGCGTTGCGGGCATTCTACTATTTCCAGTTATTACGTATTTACGGGCCTGTGGTTATTTTGGGTGAAGACCTGATTCCTGTTGCAGCAAAACCGGAAGAAGTAAACCGCCCACGCTCAACCTTTGATGAGTGTGTGAATTTTGTAACGGAGCAGCTTGATAAAGCATACACTGAACTGCCTGCTACTTCAGCTGTTGCCGGTAAGTTTACAAAAGGTGTGGTGAAAGCATATAAGGTGCAGGTGCTGATGCTGGCTGCAAGCCCATTGTTTAACGGTAACACAGATTATGCTTCAATGAAAAATGATGACGGTAAAAATCTTATCAGCCAAACGTATGATGCAAACAAATGGGCGAAGGCTGCAACAGCTGCAAAAGAGTTTCTCACAGAGTTTACCCCCGGTACGTATGATCTGTATCGTGTAACAGATGCAGATCCTTTTAAAGCTGCATACTTATCTTGCCGTGATGTCATCACGCAAAGCTGGAACAAAGAATGGATCTTTGGCCGTTCCAATTCACGTTACGATCTTATCCGTTATGATCGTACACCTTTTCATGCAGGTTATGCTAACCAGCGTGGCGCAGGTGCTAACGGTGCCACACAGGCGCAGGTGGATGCATATTTTATGGCAAACGGCAAACCAATTACTGACCCAACCTCAGGTTATGCCACAACAGGGTTCAGCAGTTTTAAAGCGCCATACGATAATACAACACGTTCAACCTTTAACCAATGGGTAAATCGTGAACCTCGTTTCTATGTGGGCATCACTTATACAAACAGTGTGTGGCTTTATCCTGATCAGAATACAGGAAATGCCATCGTCACTAATATGGAGTTTTCAGGTAACTCAGGTTTGGCTCAAAGCACTTCCGATGTAACGCCAACAGGTTACATTGTTCGTAAAGGCGTTGCCAATACTGATGATGCAAGAGGTAATTTGTATTTGCGTCTGGCACAGATCTATCTTGATTACGCAGAAGCATTGAATGAATCAAATCCTGCTGATGCAGATATTTTAAAATATCTCAACCTTATTCGTGAAAGAGCAGGAGTTCCTCAATATGGTGCAGGTGTTAATCCGTTGCCTGTTCCTGCAACAAAAGAAGAAATGAGGGCTGCTATCCGTGCTGAAAGAAGAGTAGAACTGGCGTTTGAAAATGTTCGCTTCTTTGAAACAAGAAGGTGGAAGATAGCTGAGCAAACAGATGCAGGTCCTTTTTATGGTATGGATAGAACAAAAAATGGTACTGCTTTTTACACCAAAACACTTTTGGAAACAAGAACGTTCCGTAAGAGAGATTACCTGTTTCCAATCCCTGCAAATGAAGTGTTGCGCAACCCGCTCATTAAACAAAACACAGGTTGGTAATTCATTTATTTCATCAACTCACATTAACGAAGATGCAAAAAAATAATTTATATAAACTCATGGGGGCATTGCTCATAACCGCAGCAATGGTTTCCTGCAACAAACCCTCCGATGTGGAGTTAGTCAATGAAGGTTCAGTATATATGCCACAGGCGGTAGGCACAAGAGCAAAGGTTGATCTGTTGTTTACTTCTACTAACACAAGACAGGAACTGGTATTTGGTGCTGCGTATGGTGGTTTAAAAACGGCAGGTTCCGATAACAGTGTTTCATTTGTGGTAGATGCAGCTAAAGTTGCAGCGTATAATACTGCCAATGGCACAAACTATACTTTGTTGCCTGCATCAAGTTATGAACTGTCGGGTTTAACTTCATCGATTCCTTCGGGTTCAACAAGTTCAACACCATTAACACTAACGGTAAAAACAAACACTATTACAACAGGTATTCGTTATATGTTGCCCATTACGCTCAGCAGCACATCAAGCGGTGCAATTGTTCCCGAGTTACAAACAACATACTTTCGTTTCGATACATTATTACGTAAATCAGCTGATGTTACCGGTCTTGGTGCATTAACGGTAAGTGATGAAAATAACGGTGGTGCTGGTGCCGGGGAAGGTTCGCCGAAATTGGTTGACAGCGATATCAATACCAAATACCTTTTTCAATCATGGACTACGGCATTGGCTACTAATGGCGGTGCATGGTGGAAGTTGCAGTTTGGAACGCCTGTTGCAATTGGTGCATACACGTTCACCTCGGCAAACGATGCCGCAACACGTGATCCTAAAGACTGGAAGCTGCAAGGTTCAAATGACAATATAACCTGGACAGATCTTGATACACGTACGGGAGAGCAATTTGCTGCACGATTTCAAACAAAGCGTTACGAAGTAGCAGCACCTCAGGCGTTCACCTATTACCGCATTTTTATGACGGCAAACAACGGCAGCTCGCTGTTTCAAATGGCAGAGTGGCGTGTGATCCGATACGAATAATTAAAAAGCAGCAGCACTGCACTGTGCTGCTGCTTGTAACATGCAGTTTTACCCTGTTAATACAACTAACTGCACGGTAACAACATTGGCAAACAAGAGAAACAATGAAAAGGATCATGTTCATAAACGGATTGACTCTGCTTTTATCGGCAGTTAGTTTATTGGTATCGGGTTGCAAAAAGAAACAAACAGGTGGTGGTACAACTCCACCACCTGTTATTAATTACGATGTACCACCATCTACCTGGCAGGAACATTGGTTCGATCATACACAGCTGGTATCGAGAGTGTACTACGATACTTCGCTGGTGGTGTATTTTGATAATGATGTGCAGAAAAGTATTACATGGCCCAATACATTTGTAAAAGAAGTGTGGCAGTATACAAGAAAAATTTATGGTTACGAATTCGGAATTGATAAAAGACTGTATGCCATTTTTCATGCAGGTAAATACAGCGGCGGTCACCCGGGTTATTACTACAGCAACCGCCATGATTACAGAAATGTAATTGATTGTGGTTCCTCAAGCGTCAATGCATGGACTGCCGGCACAGGCAATGATCTCGATCTTGTTACACACGAAGTGGGACATGTGGTAGAGAGTGCAAACAACAATGCAAAAGGTTCTCCTGCATTTGCTATCTGGAAAGACAGTAAGTGGATGGAGATTTATATATACGATGTGTACAAAGGTTTAGGTCGCACAGCCGATGCTGATCGTTGGTATAATTTAATGATGGGTACTACTGATAATTTTCCACGAATCAATACACAATGGTTTAAAGATTGGTTTTATCCCATCTACAACCAGTACGGTAAAAGTGCGGTGCTTAATAAATTTTTCAAATTACTTGCTGCCAATTTCCCCAAAGACGGGTCAGGCCAATACACAAGAGATTTAAACTGGGGTGAGTTTATTCACTTCTGGAGTGGGGCAGCGGGAACAAATTTGAAACCCTTGGCTACAACAGCATTTGGCTGGCCAGCAGAATGGGAAACGCAATTTAACAAGGCAAAAGCCGATTTTCCGTCTGTAACATATTGAATACATTCTGGTAACAATCGAACCATTTCTTATCGAAAATATTCTTACTTCGCAATTCAAATAACGGATCAACATGGTTAAAAGAAAAGTAATGATAGTGGCATTGGCCCTGTCATGTGCAGCAACGGTATCGGCACAGGTAAAAGATTTAGTGCAATATGTAAATCCCCTGATGGGAACATTGTCAAAACCCGACTTATCCAATGGTAATACTTATCCGGCCATTGGTACGCCTTGGCCGATGAATATGTGGACGCCGCAAACAGGCGACAATGGTAACGGTTGGCAATACACTTATACGGCAGATAAGATCCGTGGATTTAAACAAACACATCAGCCATCACCATGGATGAATGATTATGGTGTGTTTTCCATCATGCCGGTATCAAAAAAATCTGTATTTAAACAAGAAGAACGTGCAAGCTGGTTTACACATAAAACAGAAGTGGCACAACCGCATTATTACAGTGTGTACCTGGCCGATCATCATATTACAACTGAGATCACTCCAACAGAACGTGCAGCAATTTTCCGCATCACCTATCATTCAACCGATAGTGCGTTTGTGGTAGTGGATGGTTTCCGCAGAGGCAGTTATATCAAGATCATTCCCGAGGAAAATAAAATTATTGGTTACAGCACATTCCATGCACGTGGACGATTGAAAAACTTTGCCAACTATTTTGTACTGCAGTTCAATACACCGTTTACGTTTAAAAAAGTATGGTCGAAAGATAAATATGTGGATGGACTGGAAGTAAAAGCCGATACAACAGGTGCAGTCATCGGTTTCAATATTACAAAAGCGAATCAGCAGGTAATTGTAAAAACATCTTCGTCATTCATCAGCATTGAACAGGCGGAACTGAATCTGAAAAATGAAGTGGGCAACAAATCATTTGATGCAGTAAAAGCAGAAACACAACAGCTTTGGAATAATGTGCTGGGCAAGATACAGGTTGAAGGTGCAACAGAAGAACAACTAAAAACGTTCTACTCTTGTTATTACAGAGCAGTGATGTTCCCGAATAAACTCTACGAAAAAAATGCTACAGGAGAAATTGTGCACTACAGTCCGTACAATGGAAAAACAGAAAAAGGTTATCTCTATGGCGGCACAGGTTTTTGGGATACGTTCCGTGCTTTGTATCCCTTCCTCAACTTAATGTATCCTTCCGTAAACAAAGAGATGCAGGAAGGCTTACTGAATGCATACAAAGAAGGAGGTTTTCTTCCTGAGTGGAGCAGCCCTGGTTTTGCTGATATCATGGTGGGTAACAACTCTGCTTCGGTTGTTTCTGATGCTTATTTAAAGAGTGCAAAGATCAAAGATATCAATACACTTTACGAGGCATTACTGAATGGAGCTAATAACGAAGGACCGATGCATGCTGTTGGCCGTTATGGTGTGAAGTATTACAATGCGTTGGGTTATGTGCCTTACAATGTAAAGATCAACGAGAATGTTGCACGTACATTGGAATATGCGTATGATGATTTTACAATCTTTAAACTTGCACAGAAATTAGGTCGTCCTGCATCTGAAATTGAATTGTATGCACAGCGTTCGCTCAACTACAGAAATGTATTTGATAAACAACATAAGCTGATGCGTGGCAAAAATGCTCAGGGCGATTTCCAGACACCATTCAATCCATTGAAATGGGGTGATGCGTTTACCGAAGGTAACAGCTGGCATTATACCTGGAGTGTGTTTCATGATATTGATAATCTCGCAAACCTGATGGGTGGACGTAAACAGTTTGCCAACATGCTCGATTCTGTTTTTGCATTGCCACCAATTTTTGATGATAGTTATTATGGTGGTACCATTCATGAAATTCGTGAAATGCAGATTGCCAACATGGGCCAGTATGCGCATGGCAACCAACCTATCCAGCACATGATTTACCTGTACAATTATGCAGGCGAATCGTACAAAACACAATACTGGGTGCGTGAAGCAATGAGCCGTTTGTACAAACCAACACCCGATGGTTATTGTGGTGATGAAGACAACGGACAAACATCGGCCTGGTATATTTTCTCGGCCATTGGTTTTTACCCGGTTTGTCCGGGAAGCGATCAGTATGTAGTAGGTGCTCCTTTGTTTAAGAAAGCAACCTTAACGTTTGAAGATGGAAAGAAATTTGTGATCAATGCGCCTGCCAACAGTGCAACCAATCGTTATGTAAAATCGCAAACATTAAATGGTGCGTCTTACAGCAAAACATGGCTTTCGTATTTTGATGTGATCAAAGGCGGCGTATTTACCTTAGGCATGAGCAGCACACCCGATAAAGCAAGAGTAACCAAAGAATCGGATCTGCCTTATTCATTTTCGAAAGATGAAAAAGCATTGTATGATAAAGTGAAAGGTATTCAGCCTCCGGGTTTGTCAACCATTACATTGCCTGCAAAGCCTGATACCATTACAAAGAATGGTTTAACGCTGTACATGATCGATGAGCAGAGTAGTTTAACGAAGGAGTTCAAGCAACGAATGATTGATGCATTCTTTTTACAGTATCCCAAGCTGATACAGAAGTACAATCCCAATGCAAAGAAGGCGATCAATTTTGTGATCGATCTGAAATACGATGGAGTAGCTGTTACAACTGCTGATAATCGCATTGTGTATAATCCGGCCTGGTTTCATAAAAACCCTGAAGATATTGATGTGGTAACACATGAACTGATGCATGTAACGCAGGCGTACAAGTTTAACAATGTGCCGGGTTGGGTTACGGAAGGAATTGCTGATTATGTGCGTGCAACAGAGGGTATCAATAACGTAAAAGGCAAATGGGCAATGCCGGAATTGCAGGCAACGCATAGTTATAAAAGTGCTTATCGTATTACTGCACGTTTCCTGTTATGGATCACACAGAAATACCAGAAAGATTTTGTGGTGAAGCTGGATGATGCAGCTCGTACGAATAAATACTCTGCTGATTTCTGGAAAACAACTACCGGTAAAACAGTGGATGAGTTATGGCAGGAATACACAACCAATCCAAAAGTAGAGATCACTTATAATTAGTATAAAGCAGAGCAATGATGTTGAACAAGATAAAAGCAGGCGTATTGATTGTGGCGTTAGGAATAACAGCAGCTGCATCTGCACAGCAAACGAAATTAACGTCCTATGTAAATCCATTGATCGGTACAGCAAAAATGGGGCATACATTTCCCGGTGCTACTGTGCCGTTTGGAATGGTGCAGTTAAGTCCCGATACCGATACCTTGCAGTATTTAGATAAAGGACGTTACAACCCCAATATGTATAAATATTGTGCAGGCTATCAGTACACCGATAAAACTATTGTTGGGTTCAGTCATACACATTTCAGCGGTACAGGGCATTCTGATCTCGGTGATTTTTTAGTGATGCCAACAACAGGTGCGTTGAAATTAAATCCCGGTGTTGCAACTGTGCCCCGCAGCGGTTACCGTTCTGCTTACAGTCATGAAACAGAAAAAGCAAGTCCGGGTTATTACAGTGTTGTGCTGGATGATTATAAAGTAAAAGCGGAGTTAACCGCAACTGAGCGTGTAGGTTTTCATCAATATACTTTTCCTGAAGCAACCGATGCGCATATTATTCTGGATATGGTGCATGGCATTTACAACTATCCGGAAAAGAATGTGTGGACCTTTGTTCGTGTAGAGAACGATACACTCATTACCGGTTATCGCCAAACACTGGGTTGGGCCAGAACAAGAACGGTTTATTTCGCAATTACATTTTCAACACCCATCAAGAGTTATGGCAGTATAAATGAAAAACAGGAAATGTATGGAGGCTTCTGGCGTAAGTTCAACCAGAAAGAAAACTTTCCTGATCTCGCCGGTCGGCAGTTAAAACTTTATTTCAACTTCGATACAAAGGCAAACGAAAAAGTAAAAATGAAGTTTGCATTGTCTGGAGTAAGTTCTGCAGGAGCATTGTTGAACCTCCGCACCGAAATTCCACACTGGAATTTTGAACAGACAGTTGCTGAAGCAAGTGCAAAGTGGGAGAAAGAGTTGAGCCGTATCAAGATCGATGCAAACGAAGAAACAAAACAAAATTTCTATACGGCCATGTATCATGCATTTATTGCACCCAATACATTCATGGATGTTGATGGGCAATACCGTGGGCTCGATCAGAACAATCACAAAGCAGAAGGCTTTACCAACTATACTACATTTTCGTTGTGGGATACCTACCGTGCCTTGCATCCGTTGTACAATATTGTGCAGCAGAAACGCAACAGCGATATGGTAAAATCGATGATGGCGCATTACAACCAAAGTGCTTTGCACATGCTGCCTATCTGGAGTCATTATGCAAACGACAACTGGTGCATGAGTGGTTATCACAGTGCGGCAGTGCTTGCTGATGCCATTGTAAAAGGCGTTACCGATGTAGATGCAAATGCTGCATTGGATGCATGCATCAGCACTGCACGCCGCAGCAATTACGAAGGCATAGGTGAGTACATCAAGTATGGATATATTCCTTCCGAAAAATCGGGCGTGTCTATTTCCAATACTTTGGAATATGCCTATGATGATTGGGCCATAGCACAACTGGCGAAGAAAGTGGGCCGTATGGATGTGTATGAGGAGTTCATCAAACGTTCGGCGAATTACAAAAATGTATTTGATAAAGATGGTTTTGTAAAACGAAAAGATGCAAGTGGTAATTTCTTACCCAATGCTGATCTGTTAAGTACACATGGGCAAGGTTTGATTGAAGGCAATTCCTGGAACTACAGTTTCTTTGTGCCGCACAATCCAACTGATCTGATTGCATTGATGGGCGGCACGAAAAAGTTTTTGGCCAACATGGATTCATTGTTCACCATGTACCTGCCCGATAAGTATTTTGCCGAAACAGAAGATATTACCCGTGAAGGAATTATCGGCACCTATGTGCATGGTAACGAACCGGCACACCACGTTGCGTACTTGTACAATTTTGCAGGCAAGCCCTGGAAAACTCAGGAGCTGATTCGTCGCATACTTGCCAACCAATACAAACCAACGGTTGATGGGTTAGGCGGTAATGATGATTGCGGGCAAATGAGCGCCTGGTATATTTTCAGTTCATTGGGTTTTTATCCAGTTGCTCCCGGTTCGGATGAATACGAGATCGGCAGCCCGATCGTAAACAATGCCATCTTCAACTTAGAGAACGGAAAACAACTGAAGATCACCGTGCAAAATCAAAGTGAAAAGAACATGTATGTAAAATCTGTTCTCATCAATGGCAAAGCAATAGCAGGAACAGCCATCAAACATGCCGATCTGATGAATGGTGGTGAGATCGTATTTGTGATGACGAACAAACACAGCAAATGATTATTGAGCAATAAAACCCTGTAACGTTTTCTAACAAAGCAGGACAGAGAGTTAAGCAGTCTTTTAGAGTTAAGCATCAGCAGTTAAAGAAAACGGCAACTTTCCAGTTGCCGTTACTTTTATTTTATCTTTCTTGCCTTCACCCCTTCATTCGTTATTACAACTGGTTTAATCAAACCATTCTCGTCAAACGATAAATATTCAATACAGGTTTCTCTTGAATTGCCGTCTTTTTCTGTTAATGGTCTGCGATGGTAAACAATGTAATATTCATCTGTACCAGGCACATTGATAACCGAATGATGTCCTGCACCTGTTGCGATCTTTGGATCCTGCTGCAGAATTTTCCCTACACGTTTAAAAGGGCCAAATGGTGAATCACCAATGGCATAAGCCACACTGTAGTTAGGGCCAGTCCATCCACCTTCTGACCACATAAAATAATATTTACCATTGCGGATAAACATGAACGGTCCTTCCACATAACTTTCCGGGGTGATTTCTTTAAAGGTTGTGCCATCAGAGAAAGGAACAAAACCTGTGAAGTCGTCTTTCAATTGTGCAATATTGCAATGGCGCCATCCGCCATAGATGAGATAGTACTTTCCATCCTTATCATGAAACACAAACTGATCAATGGGTTGTGCACCATTGTGAAATTTATCAACCAGAGGTTTGCCTAAATGATCTTTGTACGGCCCTTGTGGTTTATCTGCAACAGCAACACCAATGCCGCCATATTCATTGTTGTTTTGAATGTCATTTGCGCCAAAGAAGAGAAAGTATTGATTCTTCTTTTTAATAATTGATGGCGCCCACACTGCACGCTTGGCCCATTTAATAGCAGCGGTATCTAAAATGCGTTCATGCTTTGTCCATGTAACAAGATCTTTTGATGAGAAGGCATCAAAGAAAACCTGTTTATTATACGGTGCTGAATAAGTAGGGAAGATCCAATATTGCTTGTTAAAGATGATGGCTTCCGGATCGGCATACCAGCCTTTGAACAAAGGATTGCCGGAGAGCGGGGCGTCTTTTTTTAATTGTTGTGCTGCTGCACTCAAGGCTACTCCTGTTGAAAGAAGAACAGGAAATAGCTGTTGCTTTAAACTGTTGATCATAATGCTTCTGCTGTATTTGTTTGGTAGAAACTGTTAATGCGCAATACGTTTCGATTGCATGTATTCTGTTGGCGTCATATTGAATTGTTTATGAAAACTCCTGGTAAAGTTGCTTTGGGAACTGTAGCCCACAATGGCACACACTTCATAAATTTTATGATTGCCTTCGGCCAGTAATTCGGCTGCTTTTTTTAACCGGATGACATTGATGAGTTCATTTGGCGAAAGATCAGAGATGGCTTTGATCTTTCTATACAACGTTACACGGCTTACGTTCATCAGCTTTGATAATGCTTCTACATCCAGCTCGGTATCAATAATTGCTTTTGAAATGGTTTCGTTCAGCGTTTCAAGAAACTGTTCATCTGCTTTTGTATGGGCAATGCTTTTAATGTGGATGAGCGGAGAGCTGGCAAAATACTGACGTATCATATTTCGGTTGGCCAGCAGGCTGGCGATCTGTGCATGCAGATGCTCTTTTGAAAATGGTTTTTCAATGTAGGCATCAGCACCTAATTCAAGTCCCTGTATTTTTGATTGCAGCGTATTTTTTGCTGTAAGCAATATCACCGGTATATGGCTGTGTTCAACAGTAGATTTAATGACCTTGCAAAATTCAAAGCCATCCATTTCCGGCATCATTACATCACTAATGATCAGCTGCACGGAATCTTTGTACAACATTTCCAATGCTACTTTCCCATTCTCTGCACGAAGCACTTGGTAATTTTTACTCAGCATGCGTTCAAGAAAGTCAAGAATTTCTTCTTCGTCATCAACAAGCAATATAACCGGATTCATCAGACGCAGTTTTTAGTATGATCAGTTTGTTAAGGCGGTATTTCCCACAGCCTGCAGATTCAGCAATTCGTTCCTATAAAAGTAAGGGATGTCTGGCTGCTTTTTACCTTGTTTGATATTCATTAACAGCCTGCTGAAACATAAAAGCAAAAATCTGATACAAAACGAATAGAAGCGCTGCTGTTTTCCGGGTTTGCTGCTGATGTACGGTTTTTTGAAGCCTGAAAATGAAACAAAGCGACAAAGTTTAGAAACAATAAAGAAACCTGTTAAAACGGATTCAGTGTATTTTGCAGGTGTTACTTTATTTCTGATTGTAAACTGCCATATCATGAATCCACTCCATTACTTTACTGAATAACTCAAGGTTTAGTTTTCTGTAAGCAACAGTTAACACAACGTCAATACTCATTTCACATTATTCAGCATTCACTCGTTATCAAATGAAAAAAACAGTTCTGTCATTCGCTATATTATTTGCAACACAATTGTTGCAGGCGCAGGAAGCGTGGAAAATTGTACCGGGAAAAATAACTACACCCTGGGCAGAAAAAACAAATCCTGCAAATCCATTGCCGGAGTATCCCCGGCCGCATCTTGTTCGTTCAAACTGGTCGAATCTGAATGGGCTTTGGGAGTATGCCATCCTTCCAAAAAGTGAACAAGCTATTCCATCGCAATTGCAGGGAAAAATATTAGTGCCGTTTGCAGTTGAATCTGCATTATCAGGTGTAGGCAAAACAGTGGGGAAGGATAGTGTGTTATGGTACAAACGTGTGGTGTCTTTATCATCAGTAAAAAACAAAAAAACAATTTTGCACTTTGGTGCTGTTGACTGGCAGTGTACTGTTTATGTAAATGGAAAAGAAGTAGGCAGCCACCAGGGAGGTTATGATCCTTTCTCTTTTGATATTACATCTGCATTAGCAAAAGGTGCGAAGCAGGAAATTGCTGTTCGGGTATGGGATCCATCGGATGAAGGACCGCAACCAAGAGGAAAGCAGGTAAAGAGCCCACATGGCATCTGGTACACACCGGTAACAGGTATCTGGCAAACAGTTTGGACTGAGGCCGTGGCGGCAACTTATATTGCTGACACAAAACAAACACCGGATGTTGATCATAAAGCAGTGCATGTAAGTGCAAAGGTCGATGGCATGTTGCCAGGCGATCAATTGCAGATCACTGCATGGGATGGTACAACAAAAGTGGCAGAGAAAACATTGATGGCTGAAACAGAGACATCGTTGGAGATTGCAAATGCCAAACTATGGTCGCCTGCAAATCCTTTCCTCTATGATCTTTCATATACAATTATCCGAAAAGGAAAAGTGGTTGACGAAGTAAAAAGTTATTTTGCTATGCGCAAAATTTCCATGCAGCCCGATCAGAAAGGTATTCAGCGTATGTTGCTGAACGATCAGTTTGTATTTCAGTACGGCCCGCTTGATCAGGGTTGGTGGCCCGATGGGTTGTACACAGCACCAACCGATGAAGCATTGAAATGGGATATTGTAAAAACAAAAGAAATGGGCTTTAACATGATCCGTAAACATGTGAAAGTGGAGCCAGCCCGTTGGTATTACTATTGTGATGTGTTGGGTATGTTGGTTTGGCAGGATATGCCAAGTGGCGATTTGGGTAACCGTTGGGAAAGCCGCCCGGGTATTTATGGTCGTGCAACTGACAAACAACGCTCAGTTGAATCGGAAACAAGTTTCCGCACTGAGTGGAATGAAATTATGCAGGACTTTCACAACTTTCCAAGCATTGTTGTATGGGTGCCGTTCAATGAAGCATGGGGACAGTTTAAAACAAAAGAGATTGTTGAATGGACGATGAAGAAAGATCCATCACGTTTGGTGAACACAGCAAGCGGTGGCAATTTTGAAGAAGTTGGGCATATCATTGATCTGCACAACTATCCTGAACCATTAATGCCACATCCGGATCTGTTTGGAAAGAAAGCGGTGCTGGTGCTTGGTGAATTTGGCGGTTTAGGGTTGCCTGTTGAAAATCATACATGGCAGGAAAAAAATAACTGGGGCTATCAAAGCTTTAAGAACAATACAGAGTTGTGGAACAGGTATGCAGAATTCATCAACCGTATTCCTTACCTCATCAACAAAGGATTGTCGGCTGCTGTTTATACGCAAACAACCGATGTGGAAGTGGAAACCAACGGTATTATCACTTATGATCGTAAAGAGATCAAAATGCCGGTTGACAAATTATTTCAGCTGCATCAGCAATTATATAAAGTGAATCCTGAAATAAAAGGATCCGTAACAAAAAATTAGTTTACTGTTTGTAAAAAGTAGTGAATAAGTTGGAAGCCTTGCAGCGTCAATAACATTTGGTTAAGTATTGAGGTTGCAGGGCTTTCGCTTTGTGTAATTAAATTGCAGTTGTAAGTTCTCTGCACATGTAGATACAATGAAGATGATCCGGAAATATATTCTTTGGCTGGTAGTTGCATTCTTTGCAAGTCATTCACTTGCTGCACAGGATAAGTATTACAACGAAATGAAACAACTGCAGGCAGCTATTCAGAAACATTTTTATGACAGCTCTGCAGGATATTACAAAGAAGTAGTGTCGCCAAAGCCGGGTGATAATCCTTATTCATACCTGTGGCCGTTATGTGCTTTATACCAGGCCGCAAATGAAATAGAGAAGGTGGAGGCAGGAAGTAAAGTGCTGAAACCTGTTTTTTCTATCATTGAAGATTATTATGATCCTGCTCCGCCCAGTCCCGGTTATGCATCTTACATCATGAAGCTGAAAGGCGGAGATCGTTTTTACGATGACAACCAATGGATTGGTATTACAGCCATGGATGCCTATGTGCGGAACAAAGAAAAAGGTCATTTGCAAACAGCAGAGATGATTTACAAATACATGATGACGGGTTTTGATACGGTGTTAACCGGTGGATTGTATTGGCAGGAGAATAAGAAAGTATCAAAAAACACCTGTTCCAACGGCCCCGGAATTATATTGGCTTTGCAGTTATATCAGGCAACAAAACGAAAGACTTATCTTGATACAGCTTTGTTGCTTTATAATTGGGTGAACAGGGAGTTGCAGACAAGTTCATCTTTGTACTATGATAATGTAAGTGTGGACAACAGGAAGATCGTAAAGTGGGTGTTCTCTTATAACACAGGCACCATGTTGCAATCAAATCTTTATTTGTATGAATGCACAGGTAATAAAAAATATTTGCAACAGGCAACAACCATTGCTGACAGTTCGCTTCTGTATTTTTATGGCAACAAAAAGTTCAGGGATAATTATTGGTTCAACGCAGTGTTGTTGCGGGGCTATCAGCATCTATTAAAGTATAATCCCGATCTGAAATACATTAAGGGATTTAAACAATGTGTAGATGATGCATTGCTGCATAACAAAAACGAAGCAGGGCTATTTAAAAAAGAGGAGGTGCTCGATCTGGTGGCACAAGGCGGTATGCTGGAGATACTGGCACGCTTTGCATGGTTAGAAAGAAAATATCAATTACAGTAAACAAGCATAAGTTACTATGAACAGAAAAGATTTTATTCTTAATTCAGGTGTGGCAAGCGCAGGGTTGCTGCTGAAACCCTCTTTCTTATTTGCGCAAGATGATTTTCCTGTGGTCCGCACAGCAGCGGCCAAGCGTCATTTTCAAAGTGCTGCTGTTGAAAAAGCAATTGCAGAATTTTCAGCAAACGTAAAAAATAAGGAGCTTGTCTGGTTGTTCAACAACTGTTTCCCAAATACATTGGATACCACTGTTTATTTCAGCAGGAAAAATGGCAAGCCTGATACCTATGTCATCACCGGCGATATAGATGCTATGTGGCTTCGGGACAGTACGGCACAGGTATCACCATATCTTTCTTTTGTAAAAGAAGATAACGCATTGCAGGAGTTGATCGCTGGTGTCATTAACAGGCAGGCATGGTGCATATTAAAAGATCCGTATGCCAATGCGTTTTACAACGATGAAACAAAGCAAGGCGAATGG
>NZ_CAMLGT010000021.1 GCF_946479605.1 uncultured Lacibacter sp. | reverse complement strand
ACCGAAATATCGCATCACACTATTTACAAAAGCGGTTCATGGCTGCGTGATAAACTCATTTATCCGTTCTTCCACACCAAGGCCATCCGTGAGTTTCATAATAACATCCGCAAATCATTAGGCATTTCCTGAGATTGTTGCTGCTTCGTTTTAGTACACTTGAGTGCTATTGTTTATTTTTGGCCCTTTATGGAGCAGGCACATCACAAGATCATCATTATTACAGCCCCATCAGGTGCAGGAAAAACATCCATTACCAAACAGTTAATGAAACGTTTTCCTAAACTGTCTTTTTCTATTTCAGCAGCAACCCGTAAACCAAGAGCACATGAAACAGATGCTGTTGATTACTATTTCATGAGCGTGGAAGGTTTTCAGCAAAAAATACAGGAAGAAGCTTTTGTAGAATGGGAAATGGTGTACGAAGGAAATTATTACGGCACACTTAAAAGTGAAATGCACCGCATCTGGAACAATAACCAGGTACCTGTACTTGATATAGATGTAAAAGGAGCCATTCATGTGCAGGACCTTTATCCTAAACAAACTCTTTCGCTTTTTATTGAACCTCCTTCTATTGAAGAATTAAAACGCAGGCTTGAAAGCCGTGGTACAGAAACGGCTGATTCATTGCAGGCAAGAGTGAATAAAGCCGCTTATGAAATTTCATTCAAGCACTCATTTCAGCATGTAATTGTGAACGATGATCTTGAAAAAGCTATTGCAGAAGCAACGGCTATTGTCGGCCGTTTTATTGAAGAAGCATAGCCTTATTGTTATTCCTGTTAAAAACACTATTTTTAAGATACATGAATTGGTTTCTGTTAATATGGATCGGGGTAAGCATGTTGTTTCTTGGTTTCTTTGCGGGACTGCAAACTGCTTTTGGTTCACTCAATCGTTTTTCGGTTGAGCTGAAAAAGAAACAAGGCATTGCCAGTGGTCGTATCCTCAGTTTTTTTATTGAAAACCAAAGCAAGTTTATTGGTTCAATTCTGGTTGGCGTTACTCTTTCGCTGGTGATCTTTGTATTACTGGTGAACCGTTTCTTTGATCCGCTTTGGAAACAAGCTCCCACACAAATTCAGAATTCAGCCATCCGTATTGTTGTTGAAATTATTACTGCCGGCTTACTTGCGTTGCTGGTGCAGGTAGTATTCAAAGCCATCTTCCGGAAAAAAAGTAATGCTGTTCTTTCCTTCTTTGCACGCATCATCAGTTTCTTCTACAGTTTTTTTGCGCCTGTAGCTTCGTTGTTTGTTGGTCTTGCTGAATGGATCCTGAAATATTTGTTTGATGTTCGGGTAAACGATAAAAAAGAAGCGTTCAGCCGTGTTGACCTGGAACATTTTGTACAACATGGCAAAGATGATAATGATGAAACACAGGACATCAACACAGAGTTGTTTGAAAATGCATTATCGCTGCCGGGAGTAAAAGTGCGTGAATGTCTTATTCCCCGAAAAGAGATCGTTGGAGTAGAATCATCGGCCAGTATTGAAGAAGTGAAACAAAAGTTTGTGGAAACAAAACTCAGCAAGCTTATTGTGTACGAAGGAAATATTGATAACATTCTTGGTTATGTACACCAGCTTGATCTGTTTCGTAAACCAGCTGATATAAAATCGATCTTATTACCTATTCCTGCTGTTCCTGAAAGTATGGGACTTACAGATCTCATCAACCAATTTACCAGCGAACGGAAAAGCATTGCCTGGGTGGTTGATGAGTTTGGCGGCACAAGCGGTATTGTAACCATGGAAGATCTGCTGGAAGAGATCTTTGGTGAAATACAGGACGAATATGATACCGAAGAATTTGTAGAAAAGCAACTGTCCGAAAACGAGTTCATCTTCAGCGGCCGTCTTGAACTGGATTATTTAAGCGAAAAATACAACCTTGAGTTTAAGGAAGAAAGCGATGCTGAAACTTTATCGGGTTACATTGTTGAACACCATGAAACCATCCCAGTTGCGAAAGAACGCATCATCGTTGATGATTATGAATTCGATATCCTCTCCGTAAGCGAAACAAGAATAGAAACGGTAAAAATGAAACTTCTCCGCTAATTGCTTCATTGGTAATAACCGTTACAAAACAGTTTTTTCCGCTTATACAAAGCCCCGCCATCTACGAAAACTTTAGTTTATCTTTTCCAAATCAGTTAACAACAAAACAAGTATTATGAACAAGCGTTTCGCATTAGCCTTATCAGCTGTTTGTTTGTTAATGGGCACAGAAATTTCAGCCCAGGCAAAACCCGGAGCACCTGCTCCCGCTGACACAACCAAAAAGGCGCCCCCAAAACCCGCCGGCATTGCCGACAAAGTAAAATCAAGTAAAAAACATGCCGGTCTGTTTACACTTTACCAGGATACGGTAACGGGCAGTGTACAGATGTACATCCGCAAAGACCAGCTGAACAAAGATTTTATTTACCAGAGTTTTTCCATTAGTGGACCTACCAGTTTATTCCTGCACCAAAGTATGCATCGTGCAACACTGGTGTTTAAAATGAAGAAAGCGTATGACAAGATCGAATTCTCAACTGTAAACACCAACTTCTACTACGACCCTAAGAATGCAGTGAGCAAAGCTGCCAATGTGGATGTGGCTGAAGCTGTTTTTTATGCTGACAAATTCAGCATTGAAGATTCTACCGGTTACCTCGTTAGTGTTGATCCATTGTTCCTGAGCGATAAACTTGATCCGGTAAAACCGATCATGCCCCCCACCATTCCTCCGGGAGCAGTGTTTAACCTTGGTGGCTATAACCCCACAAAAAGTAAGTACAGCAATATCCGTTCATACCCTAACAACAGTGATGTGGTGGTTGACCTGGCTTATGACAACCCGATGCCATTCAACCAGGGCGGAAAAGATATTACCGATGCACGTTTTGTGCGCATTAAACTCCAGCACTCATTCCTTGAAGTGCCGGTGAACGATTACAAACCCCGTTTTGATGATCCACGTGTTGGTTTCTTTACACAGGAAGTAGATGATCTTACGAATAACGATATCAACAATTACCGTGATGTGATCAACCGCTGGCACCTGAAGAAAAAAGATCCTTCGGCTGCATTAAGCGAACCCGTAGAACCAATCACATTCTGGATTGAAAACACAACGCCGGTTGAATACCGTGAAATTGTAAAAGCAGCCGGTGAACGTTGGAACGAAGCGTTTGAAAAAGCAGGTTTCAAAAATGCGGTGGTGATGAAGATCATGCCCGAAGATGCAACATGGGATCCTGCTGATATCCGTTACAATGTGATCCGTTGGGTATCGTCTCCCTATCCTCCTTATGGTGCCATTGGACCCAGCTTTGTCAATCCAAAAACAGGACAGATCCTTGGCAGCGATATTACCATTGAATGGAGAAGTGGTGCTGAAACAGTTTTCCTGGATGTTACTGAAGACAACAAAGGCTACAATATGCAGGAGCTGATGATGGAAAACATGCCATCACACATGCGCAAGCATTGGGCAAACTGCAGCATTGGTTCTGAACTGGCAAAACAATTCATGGCTGGTTCAACCCTTATTACAACAGCCGGTGCTCCTCCTGCCGAAGTAAGAAAAGCACACGAACAATTCCTTTACTACCTCATCCTGCATGAAATGGGTCACACACTTGGTTTGAACCATAACATGAAAGCCAGCCAGATGCTGAGCCCGGCCGAAGTACACAACACGGCTATTACACAAAAACTGGGCTTACAAGGTTCGGTAATGGATTACCCATCTATCAACATCAACAGCGACAGAACAAAACAAGGTGACTATTATACCATGAAGCCCGGTCCTTATGACCTGTGGGCAATTGAATTTGGTTACCGTGAGTTCCCAGAAGCGCAGGAAAAAGACGGGCTGGATAAAATTCTCCGTCGCAGCCATGAGCCTTATCTCACGTTTGGTAATGATGCTGATGATATGCGTAGCCCCGGCAATGGTATTGACCCCCGTGTAATGATCAACGATTTGACGAATGATATGGTTACTTATGGTGAAGACCGCATCAAATTTGTAAACAGCGCCATGAGCAAACTGGTAAGCAAATACGCAAAAAGTGATAAGAGCTACCAGGAGGTAATGATCCGTTACAATGTACTCAACAATCAACGCTTCCAAATGGCAAATGCCATCAGCCGTTATATTGGCGGTGTACAAGTTGACAGAAGTTTCCCCGGCCAGAACAATGGCAGCAAACCATTTGTGATCACCCCGGTTGCTTATCAAAAAAGAGCCATGAATTTCCTGGCAACTTATGTATTTGCGCCAAATGCGTTTGAAGCAGATCAGCAAGTGCTGCCTTACCTGCAGGTACAGCGTCGTGGTTTTAATTTCTTTGGTGCACCCGAAGATCCAAAACATACCTCACTGGTACAAAACTTCCAGGTAAACATTCTTGCACAACTGCTGCACCCCACTACACTGCGCCGTATCAACAATAGTGCTTTGTATGGTAATACGTACAGCGTAGCAGATGTAATGAATGATGTGATGAACGCTATTTTTAAAGCAGATATTGGTGGCGCTGTAAACGTGTACCGTCAAAATCTACAGACAGAATTTGTAAAAGGTGCAATAGGTATTGTGGAAGCAAGAGTTGGCTTCGACAACCCATCAAAAAGTGCAGCTTACAATACTTTACGTAAGATCAGAACCATGCTTGCAACCGCCGTTTCTCCAAACGAGCAAACAAGAGCTCACCGCAGCATGCTCATTTTTACCATTGACAAAGCATTGGCTACAAAATAAACAGCTTTTGCTCTGATAAGTAAAGGCGGTCCTACGGGGCCGCTTTTTTTATATAAGCACTAAGGTTGCTCATCCATTTCGGATTACATTTGCAGCTGAAATCATTAACCGTGGCGGAAACAAAATCTGAACGTAGATCCATTATACAACGCATCCGTGGTGCAAGAGGTGAAGAAAAAGCTGAAATGAGTTTTATTGATCACCTTGAAGAACTGCGTTGGCATGTAGTGCGGGCGGTTATTGCTATTATCATAGCTTCATTAATTGTGTTGTTCAACATCGATTATGTGGTGAACAATATTTACATGGGACCTGCGCATAAAGATTTTCTTACTTATCAATGGCTGTGTAAACTTGGAAACCTGTTGCATGTAGATGCACTTTGCCTGGCAGACTTCAGCATTAAGTTCCAGAGTAATGCCATGACGGAACAGTTTCTTACCACCTTTACTGTTGGTTTTACCTCCGGTTTTATCCTTGCCTTTCCGTATGTTTTTTGGGAGATTTGGAAATTTATTCGTCCTGCCTTAAGTGATAAAGAACGCAAAGGCACAACGGGAGCAATTTTCTGGATTTCTTCCCTGTTCTTTTTAGGTGTGGCATTTGGTTACTTTGTTCTGACTCCTTTCATGGTTAATTTTTATTCCACCTACTCACTCAGCCCGTTAATTGATTTTCGCCCTACCATCAGCGATTATTTTGAAAACCTGATCTACTTAACTGTTGGCGTGGGATTATTATTTCAGTTACCGGTAGTAGTGATGTTGCTTACAAAAGTGGGCATGCTTACGCCTATTACTCTTCGCAAAATCCGCAAGTATGCATTTGTGGTGATCATTATTATGGCGGCCATCATTACCCCATCAACGGATCCATTCAGTCTTGCTCTTGTAACAATTCCTTTGTATGGTTTGTACGAATTCAGCATTGCCCTGAGCATGCGTAGCTACAAAAGACAGATCAAACAGGAAGATATTGAGGAATGGAGCTGATGCTGAATAAGCCGGTAGCCCGTAGTATTTAGTCGTTAGCGATATCTCCTTACATGAATTTTTCAGGGTTGTTGATCATGTATTGCAAAAGCTTTGCTACTTCTTCGTTTAAGGAATATGCTTTTTGATATGTCTGCACATCGATATACGTATATTCATGTGCAAAATCGAGCCACACTTCTGTTTCTCCGTTTTCCATATCTGCATCAGTAAGTTTGCTTATAAAGTGAGCTGGGTATTTTCGTTTGCGGTAAGCTTCGGCAATACAAGCACAAACAGAACGGGAACTTCTCCTTACCTGATCGGTTAAGCTATATTTTTCTTCTATCGGAAATTTTTTGGAAGCTTCAAATATCAAGTGGGCAACTTCTTTTGCTTTTTGAAAGGCCTTTAGTGTTTTATAGCCGGACATATTTGGTGTTTTCTGTTAAAATAGAAACTTCTTAAGAACACTGCAAGTAACATGAACGCTTTCTGGTATTTACTGCAGGCTATCGGCTCTCAACTACCGGCTATTCTATACCTTTGTAGTAATTATCAATTATCCCGTTATCAACTATAAATTTTTCAGCTATGCAAGTGTTTGATATGAGTAAGCCTGTTGCCATTGGTTGCGACCATGCAGGGTACGATTATAAAGAGGATCTGATTTCTTTTTTAGAAGGAAAAGGTATTGCTTTTAAAGATTATGGTACTTACTCAAAAGACAGTGTTGATTACCCCGATTTTGCGCATCCTGTAGCATCAGCTGTAGAAAACGGCGAAGCTGCATTTGGTATTTTACTTTGCGGCAGTGCAAACGGTGTTGCCATTACCGCCAACAAACACCAGGGCATCCGTGCAGGACTTTGCTGGGGCGAAGAAATTGCACAACTGGTTCGTGCACATAACAACGCCAACATCATTTGCATACCTGCCCGGTTTGTGCGTGAAGGTGATGCAGAAAGAATGGTGAATACATTCATGACAACTGAGTTTGAAGGTGGCCGTCATGGTGTGCGTGTAAGTAAAATTGCCTGTGCATAGTCTTTGATTTTTATTGAACGGTTCCGGTTGCGATAGCCTTAAACCATTCATACAACTATCCCGCCATTGGCGGGATTTTCCTTTATATTCGGCGTTCAAAAAATTTGAATGCATGAGGACATATCTACTTGCCGCACTCAGTTTGCTGGCACTCTCTGCATCGGCACAAAAGAAAAATAAAACAGCCGAGCAGTTTTCTAAAACAATCACGCAACAGGATCTGAAAACACACCTGTACATTCTTGCCGGACCTGAAATGGAAGGACGGGAAACAGGTACCGAAGGCCAACGTAAAGCTGCTGAATACCTGAAACAGCAATTTCAGCGTATTGGTATTGCCCCGGCAAACAATGGCAGCTACGAACAGTTTTATCCTTTGTACAAAGACACGCTGAAAGATGCTGCTGTTGCTGTAAACGGAAAATATTTTGAATTTGGCAAAGATTTTTCTGCAACTGTAAACAGCCTCATCACTACCCAGCAGTTCTTCAGCGAAGTAGTGTACATGAGCAAGATCGATACCATCACCGATATTCGTGGTAAAGCTGTAGTGATTGTTGCAAAAGGCGGAACACAATTACCCGGCTTTAACGACATCAACAAACTGTACAGCCGCCAGCCAGCTGCTATTTTGTTTGTGGTGAACAATATTGATAAAACACCTTCTCCCCGTGGTGGCCGTCTTTCATATAGCCTATACCGCAACCGTCAAAGTCCAATGGTGATCCGTGTATCGGAAGCAGTTGGTGAAACCATTCTGAAAAATGATTTTGCTGCAGCAAAAGGTCAAACGCTGGAGACAAAAACAGTTTCAACTGAACTCATGTTCAATTTCCGTAAGGATATGGAAGTAGTACAGGCATCAAACGTGCTGGGCATGATTGAAGGAACAGATAAAAAAGATGAATGGGTGATTGTTTCTGCTCACTACGATCATGTGGGTATCATCAATGGTAAACTTCACCCCGGTGCTGATGATGATGGAAGCGGTACTGTAGGTGTGTTGGAAATAGCTGAAGCATTTGCAAAAGCAAAAGCTGCAGGTAAAGGTCCACGCCGCAGTGTTTTATTCTTAGCTGTGAGCGGCGAAGAAAAAGGGTTGTGGGGAAGTGCTTACTATGCTGATCATCCTGTGTTCCCATTGGAAAAAACAAGCATTGATATCAATATTGATATGATTGGTCGTAAAGACGATAACATCAAATCGCTTGATACAAATAATCACGTGTACTTAATTGGCGATGATAAGCTAAGCAGTGAATTACCACGCTTTGTTGACAGCATCAACAACATGTACATTAAAATCATTACCGACAGAAAGTATAATGATCCGAAAGATCCGAACCGTTTATACTACCGCAGCGACCATTACAACTTTGCAGCAAAAGGAGTTCCGATTGTTTTCTTCTTTGATGGTATTCACAAAGACTATCACAAACCAAGCGATACACCTGATAAGATCAATTACGATCTGCACGAAAAACGTACAAGGCTTGTGTTCTTCTTAACATGGGATGCAGCCAACCGTAATAACATGTTCAAACGTGATATTCCGCTGAATGTTCCTCCGAGATAGTGGAGAAAAAATTTATAACAAAAACCCCGGCAGTTGCCGGGGTTTTTGTTTTTTGTTGCTACGGAACAAAGTTAAACGGCACATGAAAACATGTAACTCTTGTTCTTTTATGATAAAAACAAAATCAGTAGTTGGGCAGCAATAATGCGTAAGATCATGGTTAACGGATAGACTGTTGCATAAGTAACAGCTGCCACTTCGTTTTTTGCCAGCTGTGTTGAGAATGCCAATGCAGGCGGATCGGTACTTGCACCGGAAAGCAAACCACACACTTCAAAAAATGTTTTGCGGAATACATAGTGCGCAACACAACCAACAATGAGCAATGGAACAACAGTAATGGTAATACCCATCACAATCCAAAGCCATGCATTGTTTCCTGAAAGAGCTGTTTGCAGATTTGCACCACTGCTTAAACCCACGCTGGCAAGGAAAAGCGAAATACCCAACTCACGCAACATAAGGTTTGCACTATAGGTTGTGTATTGATTCAGGTAAAGTTTACCACCATACCGGCTAAGTAATAAAGCAATAATAAGCGGACCACCAGCCAATCCAATTTTTACCGGCACAGGCATGTTAAAGAAATACATCGGAATGCTTCCCAGCAATACACCTGCAACAATGCCAATAAAGATGGGCGCAAGGTCAGGTACATCCAGGCGCTTCAACTGGTTACCCACTGTTTTGGTCACAAGATCAATTCCTTCCTGTGTACCCACTGCTTTTATCTGATCGCCAAGTTGCAATACAATATCGCCATGCGGTACCATTTCAACACCAGCACGAGTTAAGCGGGTGAGTGTAAAATCATGCTGATGCAAAGCAGCAATATCGCCCAGCCGTTTATGTGTTACTTCTGTTTGTGTAACAATAATGGTTCGTGAGATCAATTCACTCTTTGGCTGCTCTTTCAAATTCATATTGCTTTCTTCGCCAACAATCATCTTCAACACCTGTAACTGATCTTTATGCGCCACTATCAGCAGCACATCATTTTCTGCAAGATGTGTTTGTGGTGTAGGTGTAATCACTTTCCCTTCATGAAAAAGGCGTGACACCACAATGGGTTCCTTCAGCAGTTCAAAAATGTTCCGCAGCGGTTTGCCCACCAGCTGTTTGTTCTGCATGGTAAGATGTATGGAAACCGGTTTGTTCGATTTTAATACATCCAGCTTGCGGTGTAATTCCCGTTCCTTTTCAAGATTTACACGAAATACTTTTTTGAGAATAAGTATGGCAGCAATAATACCAAACACACCAAACGGATAAACCACTGCATAAGCCAATGTAATGAACGATGTATCACTTGCAGGAAGATGCAGATCTTTTGCAGCCGCCTGCGCCGCACCAAGTCCTGGTGTATTGGTAACTGCACCACTCATAACACCTGTTAGTGTTGTAATGGGTTGCCCCAGCAGGAAGTAAAACAGAACAACAATGAGCACGCCTGTAAACACAACCAATGCTGCCAGCCCGTTGGTAACCGCTGCGTTTTTCTTTAGAGAAGAAAAGAAACCCGGCCCCACCTGCAAGCCGATGGAATACACAAAAAGAATAAGCCCGAACTCTTTTAAAAAATGTTCTGTTTCCTTATTGATATGGATACCGGCATACGAAACAGCCAGCCCCATAAAAAGAATCCATGTAACACCTAATGAGATACCGAAGATTTTCAAGCGGCCGAGCCAGATACCGAGGGCGATCACCACGCCGTAAATGATTACTGTTTGAGGAATACTTTCTTCGAGCAGTAGTTGAAGAAACCAATTCATAAGTAATTGTAAAAGTAGTTGCCGGTTATAATTTTATCAAGAATCAAAATCAGCCCGGAAACTGTTTTTGAAACAGTAATTAATCGAAGACCCGTTTGCTGCTTCACTATTCAGGCAAAACAAGTTAAAAAAATAAGGCGATACATTGCTGTATCGCCTTTATGCATTCAGGTAATTCAAAACAATTACCAGCCAAGGATCCATGCGAACATCAGCGGAGCAACAATGGTTGCATCGCTTTCTACAATGAATTTTGGTGTGTTGATGTCGAGCTTACCCCAGGTAATTTTTTCGTTAGGTACTGCACCGCTGTACGAACCATACGATGTTGTTGAATCGCTGATCTGGCAGAAATAGCTCCAGAATGGAACATCGTGCCATTCAAGATCCTGGTACATCATGGGTACTACGCAGATAGGGAAATCGCCAGCAATACCACCACCGATCTGGAAGAAGCCAACACCTTTACCACCGCTGTTCTGGCGGTACCAATCGGCCAGCCAAACCATGTATTCAATACCGCTCTTCACCGTACTTGCTTTCAGTTCGTTCTTGATCACATAGCTTGCAAAGATGTTACCAGTGGTGCTGTCTTCCCAACCCGGCACAACGATTGGAATATTTTTTTCAGCAGCAGCCACGATCCAGCTGTTTTTCGGATCGATCTCGTAATACTGTTCAAGGTCGCCGCTTAATACAGTTTTGTATAAAAACTCATGTGGAAAATAGCGTTCGCCTTTTGCTTCTGCTTCTACCCATTGGCGATGCAAATGTTTTTGTAAACGACGGAACGCTTCTTCTTCGGGAATACAGGTATCTGTTACACGGTTGTAGTGATTCTCTAACAGATCCCACTCGTCCTGCGGTGTAAGATCACGATAATTGGGCACACGCTTGTAGTGGCTGTGTGCTACAAGATTCATTACATCTTCTTCAAGATTGGCACCGGTACAACTGATGATCTGCACTTTATCCTGGCGGATCATTTCAGCAAGGCTTAAACCAAGTTCAGCAGTACTCATGGCGCCTGCAAGGGTTACCATCATTTTACCACCTTCGTTCAGGTGTGTTTCATACCCTTTGGCAGCATCCATTAAAGCAGCTGCGTTGAAATGACGGTAATGATGCTGGATAAATTGAGAAACGGGTCCTTTGTTCATTTTTTAATTTTTAAAAGTGACCGCCTTCAGATCCCGGGCCTGCATGCCGGGAGACTTTGCGAATACCGATTATGATCGGGAGCGCAAAAGTACAGTTTTGAGCCCAAAACAAGTTTTCGTTTCCGTTAAGGTTTGTGCTGATTGCTTAATTCCGCTTCAGCATCAAGCAAAAATTCCTGTCTGTATTGTTCGTTAATGTCTGATGCTTCAACCACATAAGTTCCGGGCAGGGAATCGTGCCAGCCCCTGGCATCGTTCCCAAAAAAGCTAAGTGCATCAAATGGGATCAACCGGCCAAAAGTGCGGCCAAGCATTTGTACAAATCGTGGACGCTGCCCATTGTCGTTCACCACAATAGTATTTGTTAGTGCCTTGCCCGGTGTGCTTTGAAAAATACTTTCAAAAAAGAGATAGTACAGGATAAGGAAAGGAAGTTCAAACAAGGTTAATGTAAGAAACGATTCATCCAGCAATCCTTCGCCAAATAAACCATTCTGCAAAAAACTGATCATTACAAACCCATACACAACTCCATCTATCAGCCTGTTTAAAAAACGTTTGCCTCTTGATGCAGGTGTAAATTCAACCATCTGCTCTCCACCGGGATAAATGTAAGTAAGGCGGGCCACTCTTGTTTTATTCAACAACCATAAGCCTACAGCACAGGCAATGGTGAAAATAAGACCTATAGCCAGCCATACGTACTGAATTGCTTCAAGTGTAACTTTTGAATTTAAGAACTCCTGCTCACGGGTAATATAGTAAATAAATGTACCTATGCTGAAGGGATAAGAAAACACAACAATACCCATGTAAAACCTCAGCAGTCCGCTGTTCTTATGCCGGCTGTTGATAAAAAGAATAAGCCCGGCAATACCAAGAAACAAGGGAACATAACGAAGAATGAACAGCGCATCAAAATATCCTCTGTAAACAGTAATACCCAGGTTATACAACTGCCATAAAAAATCGGCAGCAAGAATAATTACCACAGCAGTGAGCAGGTTTTTATTTTTCATGAATTGGTTTCATGTAAAATAAACCAGCTGTATCATCCTGCCAAATAAAAAAGCCCCCCGATTCAGTCCGGGGAGCTATTCCAAAACAACACCTGTAGTGTTTTATTTCTTTTTGATTTTTTCAATACGGCTGTATTCGCCTGATGCAGAAATTTTATAGGTTGAAGTGCATTTAGCATCATCTACCCGAATGAGGTAAAACAGATCACCATCTTTGCTGATCTCTGCTACGCTCAATAATTGTTTGTCTTTTGAAAGATTATTTGTTGCTTCAGCTGCCAGGAACGTCATTTGATTTACCTGGATGGCACGATGTACTGCAGCAACAGTTCCATCATCGTTATACCAGGCCAGCATACGATCATTGTTGAGTTTAAAGGAAGCAAGATAGAACCCCTTCTTTTCTGTCCATGTAACATCTTTTGCGCCGGAGAATTGTTCACTAAATGCGGCTCTTACTTTTTCATTTTCGGATGGTTCTGGAGATGGTTTTGCTGAAACTGCTGCAGCGATGATAACTGCAAACAGCATTAAGAATGCTTTTTTCATAATTATTATTTTAAGGTTTAATGATTAATGACTCTTTACAGAAATCATTGATGTAACAAATGTAAACGGCAGTATAACTATATGCAACTGTATCTTGACAAAAGGGTGTTAACGCAACGTTCATAGTGATGAACGGATGCAACACGTGTAACATTGACTTTGAGAAATAAAGAAATCCTTTGCTGGCAAGGGTTTCAGCAGTCTTAAAGAAATGATAAAAGCCGATGGCCTTCATGAGCGGCAAAACCGGCTTTGATGAATGGAAAGCCGTTTACTGTTTTTTACATAACTCCAGCCAGTCTTTTACACCTTGTACAATAGCCGCTGCCATTTGCTTTCGGTAAGCAGGGTCAAGTACATTGGTTTCATCTTCCGGGTGGCTGATAAATAATGTTTCCACGAGTACATTCGGAAACTCTGTAAACCCATTCAGGATAAAATTGAAATTGCCAACATTTCCAAACTCATCCAAACCCATTGCCAGCATGCGTTTTAAAATGGTTTGTGTTAACGGACGGTAACCAATGTGTTTATAATAGGTGCTGGCACCTTTAATACGCACAGGATCGGCACTGCTGTTAAGATGAATGCTGATGAGCAGGTGGGGATTAGCCTGTTGAAAAACAGTATAGCGGTCGTGGTTATCGTAAGTAGTATCTTTTGTTCTGGTGGTGATCACCGTTGCACCTTCTTCTTCCAGTGCAGCCTGCAGCTCCTTTGCAATGGCCAGCGTCATGTCTTTTTCCATCACACCGGTTAAACCAAATGCACCTTTGTTTGAACCACCATGTCCTGCATCAACAGCAATAACCAGGTTGCTGAGTGCAAGTATTTCCGGTTGACGTTTAATACGGATGATAAGATTATTACCACTGTAATAAATGCGGTGACCCCAGTGTTGTTTATGTTCAAGATCAATATTAATGCGGAAAATATCCTGTTCGGTTTGCTGATAAGAAACAGTACTGATCTCTTTTGTGCCGCTCATTTGTGTGATCCAGTTAGTGTTGGATGTGGCACCAAAAACATCCACCACAATTCTTGAAGGATTTACCTGCTGAAATGTTTGATAAGGCAACCGTTCTGATAATGGTAATGATATATAATCAAAACTACTATCGCCCCACACCCGCATATTGCCCGTAAGAGATGATGCAGTATAGTTTTGCGGCAACACATTTACATGTTCTTCTTCAATATATGCCTGGCGGTTTTTACTTAATTGCACACAATACTTATTGCCAACTTTACTCACTGCTTTTAAACGCACCAGCGAATCAACATAACCCATCTTTGTGCCGCCCAGCCTGTCTTCTCCAAGTCCTACCAAAATGTAGGGGATCTTTCCTTTTGTTTCGAGTAACAAACCTTCTGCCGCCATCATAGCAAAGTTGCTTTTACTGCTGGCTTCAATCGGATCATTCGTTCCTTTTGCCCACAGCATCAATTTCAGTTTTGAAGGTTTGCCGGTAAACAGATCATCTTTTTCTTTTACCACATACTCCAGCTGGTAAATTCCTTTTACCGCATTACTGTCTTTCGGAAAAAGTTCAGTAAATGCTGTTCCGTTTTCAAGCTGCACAACAGATCCGGGCAATGCCTTTACTGTCATCTTCAGTTTATCACCAGGTTTTAACAACAGGTCGCCCTGTGGTTCAATACGCCAGTAAGCCACAGTATTTGTTGTCAGCGTTTTTTCTTTTTCCGGCAACTGATAACTATAGAAAATTCTTCTTGATTCTTTTGCTCCTTTTTCATTTGCTGCTTCCAGCAGGAAACTGCTATCGCCCAACTTCAGGTTCAGTTCAACAGCAAATGCACCGGTTGGCCAAACTTTTGTTTCGGTTCCGTTTATTGTAAGTGTGCAGCCTTTACAGGTAAGGCCCGTTATAAACTGTTTTGATGATGTAACTGTATTTTGACTCCTTGCAGGAGTATTTAAACGCAGGAACACCTGTTGTGCAGTTGCTGATTGAAAAATGAAAAGTGATAGAAGAAGAAGGAGTCTCATATAGTAAGTTGAAATAAAAAATCCTTTGCAAATTAGGCAAAGGATTTTTAAAAGGTGGGTTGCCGGTGAGCCACCCTTTGGGGTTACTCACCACATCAACATTATAACGGATATTTTCCGTCGTTTCTCAGCTTTGCTACGATGCGCCTTCTTGCTTCTTTTGTATTAAAAGGATCAACTTTTGTAAAACGTTTTAAGCCCAGTAACATCATCCGGTGCTCATCGCCTTCTGCAAATGAGTTGATGGCATCTTTTCCGAACTTGTTGATACGATCTGCAGCATCATACAAGTATGTACGCATCATATCCAGTTCAAACTGGCAGGCTGCTTCGCCTTTTTCTGCAACCAGTTTTGCTGCACGCAGCAATGCACTTTCTGCATTAAAGGTTTGGATGGCCATATCAGCAATATTCATCAGCACTTCCTGCTCATGTTCAATCTTCATCATAAACTTTTGCACGGCAGCACCAGCTGTAAGCATGATGGCTTTTTTGAAGTTGGCGATGGCTTTGTATTCTTTTGCAAAAGGCGTTTCATCTTCGCTACCAAAATCAGGAATGCTCATTAACTCTTTCTGCACATTCATGGCAGCGGTCATAATATCCAAACGGCCTTTCATGGCACGCTTCAACACCATATCAACTGTGAGCAAACGATTAATTTCATTTGTTCCTTCGTAAATACGGTTGATGCGGCTGTCACGGTATGCTCTTGAAATATCATACTCATCACTAAAACCGTTACCACCATGTATCTGCACACCTTCATCCACCACATAATCCAATACTTCACTGCCATCTACTTTCAGCATGGCACATTCAATGGCATATTCTTCAGCAGCACCGAGCAACGCTTCGTTAAATGGTTTACCTGCAGCCAGCAGTTCGTGTTCCTTATCATCAATCCATTTGCTGGTACGGTACAATGCACTTTCACACACCCAGATGCGGATAGCCATTTCAGCAAGCTTGTGTTGAATAGCACCGAAGTTGAGAATGGGTTGTTTAAACTGCTCACGTGTGGCTGCATACGTTAATGCAATATTGAGCGAACGTTTAGAGCCGCCTAACGCAGCAGCAGCTAATTTCAAACGACCAATATTTAAAATGTTGAAAGCAATGACATGGCCTTTACCAATTTCGCCCAGCAAATTTTCTACAGGTACTTTACAATCCTGGAAATAGAGTTGCACAGTTGATGAACCCTTGATGCCCATCTTGTGTTCCTCAGAACCCATTGTAAACCCTTCCATCCCACGCTCAACTATAAAGCCGGTGAAATCTTTTCCATCAATCTTAGCAAATACAGTATATACATCGGCAAAACCTCCATTGGTGATCCAGCATTTCTGTCCGTTTAAAATATAATGTTTACCATCATCACTTAGCTTGGCTGTTGTTTTTGCACCCAAGGCATCACTACCACTGTTGGGTTCTGTTAAACCATAGGCACCCTTCCATTCGCCGGTTGCCAGCTTGGGAATGTATTTTGCTTTTTGCTCTGGTGTTCCAAAATAAAGAATAGGCAACGTACCAATACCTGTATGTGCAGCAATAGCTACCGAAAAAGAATAGCCGCCTCCAAGTCCTTCGTTCACCAATGTTGCAGTAATAAAATCTTTTCCCAGCCCACCATATTCTTCAGGAGCCGATGTGCCAAGTAAACCTTGCTCACCAGCTTTGTCCATTAAAGCAGGCATCAGACCTTCTTCCATTTTGTCGATGCGTTGTACCACGGGCAATACTTCGGTATCAAGAAATGTTGCACACATCTCCTTCACCATTACCTGTTCTTCGTTAAAATTTTCAGGAATAAATGTTTCCTGCGGTGAGCTGGTCTTTATCAGCCATTCGCCACCTTTTAATGTTGTTGCAATCGTTGCGGTGCTCATATCAATAGTATTTAAGATTTATAATTGACTTGTTATTTCAAATTATCATACACGATCTGTAATACTTCTTTACAGATATCGATCTTGTCGGCAGGCACACCAATCAGTGCTTCGTTGAGTGTATTATTTGCCACCTCCATTGTTTCTTCTTCCAGCTTTCGCCCATACTCGGTTAAAAACACCTGGTTAATACGGCGGTCGTTCTTACTGGCCACCCGCTTTACCAGCTTCAGTTTTTCAAGATTATCTACCAGGCGTGTAATGCTGGGCTTGTCCCTGAATGTAGCATTACACAGTTCCTGCTGACTCAGCCCATCGTTCTTCCACAAATGGTATAGAACACTCCACTGCTCAACAGTAATTTCAATTTTACCCTGCTTCATATTCTTCTGCAAACGCCGTGCAATAGCCGTGCTGGCTTTGCCCGTCATGAAGCTGTATAGCTCGCCTTTTTTAAATTGGTTGTTTGGCATATAGTTGTTTATGCAACTAAGTAAAACTATGGATTCTTTTTTTAACGGCAAAAGCTTTTGCTGTTATTTTTATTAAAATTTAGTGATGAAAAACAAATGGCTCTTATGGGTTGCCCCGCTGGTTTTATTAATGGCTTTTTGGGCAATAGCAAGACTAACGGGCATGTTACAGATGTACAGAGTTCCTACTCCATCAAGCGAGCCCACTATAAAAACAGGAAGCATTGTATTTACCAGTAACCTCTTGCAACCTGTACCGGGAAAAACAGTGGCTTACAGGAGTGAATATATTGATTCACTAAACCCATATACAAAAGCGGGCGAAATTCATATACACAGAATGGTTGCTGATGAAGGCGATGTTCTTGAAATGAAAGATGCCATTCTGTACCGCAATGGAAAAATATTTGATGCAGATAAAAACCTGCTTCATAATTACATAGCCGATGTTGCTGTTGTAACAGCTTTATCCAGCTTTGCAGAACTGGAGAAAAAAGGCTTAGCCTATCAAATCAGTGAAAGCCAGTACTCGGTGTCTTTATCGACAAAGGAAGTAGTTGAGCTTAACCGAAAAGGGGTTGTTTTAGAAAAAGTAATTGCCCGGACAAACGAATTTTACACGGGTGCGTTTAACTGGATGAAAAAAGATTCCTTGTGGACAGTAGACAACTTTGGCCCGGTAACAATACCAAAGGGTTTCTTTTTTGTTCTTGGCGATAACCGGCATAATGCATTAGACTCCCGTTATGTTGGTTTTATTAAAAAGGAAAATTTCCGTGGTACAGTTCTCAACAGATGAGCAGTTCTTTCAATCTCTGTTATCTTTGATGCTTCAATGCCGCAATTACACCGCAACGATATACTCAACCTGTTTTCAAAAATCACCCCACGCCGTGCATGGAACATGACGAAAGTGTGGAGCAGTTATCAACTAAGCAGGTTGCTCAACAAACCTATCCAGTGGGGTTACCCGGTTTCCATTTCGTTTGAGCCAACTACGAGTTGCAACCTGCGTTGCCCCGAATGCCCGAGTGGTTTGCGTGAGTTCACACGGCCAACAGGTATGCTGCAGAAAAACTTTTTCGAACAGACCATTGATGATATTCATAAAGATCTTCTTTATCTCATCTTTTATTTCCAGGGTGAACCTTTTCTGAATCCGGAATTTCTGCCAATGGTGAAGTATGCTTCGCAGAAAAAAATCTATACGGCTACTTCTACAAACGCACATTACTTAACAGATGAAAAAGCAAAACAAACAGTAGAAAGTGGTTTGGACCGTTTGATCATTTCCATTGATGGCACTACGCAGGATGTTTACCAGCAATACCGGGTTGGTGGAAAGCTTGATAAAGTACTGGAAGGTGCAAAGAATATTGTGAAGTGGAAGAAAGAGCTTAACAGCAAAAAGCCATTTGTTGTTTTCCAGTTTTTGGTGGTGAAGCCTAATGAACATCAGCTGGAAGATGTAAAGCAACTGGCGAAAGAAGTAGGCGTGGATGATGTGTGGTTTAAAACCGCACAGGTGTACGATTATGAGAACGACCCCAATCAACTTATACCCACACTCAACAAATACAGTCGCTATAAAAAGAATGCCGATGGTTCTTATTCGCCGAAGAATAAATTACAGAACCACTGCTGGAAGCTGTGGCATGCCAACGTAATTACCTGGGATGGCTTAGTAGTGCCCTGCTGTTTCGATAAAGATGCCATGCATCAACTGGGTAATTTAAAAATGCAATCGTTTAAACAGGTATGGCAGAACGATAACTACAAACAGTTCCGCAAAGAATTAATGACCAGCCGCAAAAACATCGACATCTGTGCCAACTGCAGCGAAGGACTGAAAGTGTGGGAAGAATAAGTTCTGCACATTAATCTTTCTGGCACGATTTCGGCGACACTTCCCCTTGTAATCAGTAAAATCCATCAATGTTGTTTTTCCGTAAATGATCATCTAAACATTATTTGTATGAAAAATATAGCATTGAAATCAGCATTAATTGTTACAACGTCTTTAATGTTATTCTCCTGTAAAAAAGAGAAAGGGCCCTCTGTAACAGTTGTAAAAGAATGGAACATTAACCTGAGCGCAAAATTCGAAAACCCTGCTCCTGCCGGACGAAATGAAACCGGTATGGCCAACTTTAAGCTTATGAGCGATAATTCGCTCAGCTATAGTTTTTCAGTGATGGGTTTGGCAAGTGGTGATGCATTAACCGCTGCACATTTTCATGTGGGCGATGCAGGAGCAAACGGCGGGGTTATTTTAAACTTCAATCCAACTTTTTCCGGCGCATCTTCAAGTGGTACGATTATGAATATCCGTCAGACATTAGTTGATAGCCTGAAGAGTGATGCCAATGAAATTTATTTCAATGTACATTCAACTCAGGTTGCTTCTGGTCTTGTTCGTTCACAGATCAATACAAAAATTGATTTTGCTGCCGATATTGCTTTGAGCGGGGCCAATGAAGTGCCGGCAGTAACTACTACAGCAACCGGAACAGCACGCATTCGTGTAACATCCGATAAGAAATTATATTCTACTGTAACAGTAACCAATCTTGAAGCTGGCGATGCATTAACAGCTGCACATATTCACAGTGGCGCTGCAGGTGTTAACGGTGGAGTATTGATTGGTTTAGCATCAAGTGCTGCCGATTTTGCAATAGCAAAAGTATTTACACTTACCGATGTACTTTACAATTCATTAAAAACTGATGCCCTCTATGTAAATGCCCATTCTACATTACGTGCAAGCGGTGTTGTACGTGGACAAATAAGATAAACAACACAACTATAAAAAGAAAGCCGGGTTATGCCCGGCTTTTTTAGTTGCTAAGAAAAGCTTTTTGTAATTTCATTTCATGGCATCATTCAGCAGCCGTTTACGGCAAATAATCCTGTTGGTTATACTGGTAGCATTAGGCTTCCTCCTTGTAAAAGAGTTGTATATTTTCCTTCCTGGCTTTTTAGGAGCCGTTACACTTTATATTTTAAGCAGGAAAAACTATCGCTACCTCACTACCGTACGCAAATGGAATAAGAATGCAACAGCCACTCTCTTTCTTTTTGGCTTTTTAGTAATGGTTGGGTTGCCGGTATATTACATTGTAACATTGTTGTCGCCAAAGATCACAGCGGTGTTCAGTCATTCAGATGAGTTGCTACTTGGGCTGAAATCTGTTTCTGCTAAAATCCAGGAATGGACAGGACAGGAATTGTTTACTGATAGCAATATTGCCGAACTGCAGAAACGCATTGCCAATTTCTTTCCTGCTTTTCTTAACAGCACAGCTATGATCTTATCGAATCTTGCCATGATGCTGTTTATTTATTTTTTCATGCTTACAAACGGCAAGGAAATGGAAGCTTCTTTTGATTACTTTTTACCACTGCACGAAAAAAATATTGATATACTCGGTAAAGAAACCATTAGTGTAGTACGTGCAAACGCTATTGGTATTCCTCTCATCTCTTTTATACAAGGTGTATTTGCCATGATCGGTTACCTGATCTTTGGTATTAAAGAGCCGGTGTTGTGGGGTTTTATTACAGGTGTGTTTGCATTCTTTCCCATTGTTGGTACAACGCTTATTTGGGTGCCGCTGGTTGTGTATTTGTTTTCGCAGGGTAATACAGGACCGGGAATTGGTTTACTCATCTATAGTTTGCTTGTAACAGGCAATGTTGATTACCTGGCCCGTATTACATTGATGAAACGTTTGGGCGATGTACACCCGATGGTAACGGTGTTAGGTGTAATTGTTGGTTTAAGTTTGTTTGGTTTCTGGGGTTTCATTTTTGGTCCATTGCTCATCAGTTATTTTATGCTGCTGTTTAAAATTTATACCAACGAGTTTGGACCAATGCATGCAACCGAAAATCCGCATGAGCACGGTGGTTAGGGCTAAGAGCTTGAAAAGGGAAAAAATGTAGAAAGAGAAAAACATCAACCTACTATTATGCATATAGATGATCTTACTAACCTTGTAATCAACCTGTGTATTAAAATTCATACTCGCATCGGACCGGGCTGTTTTGAAAAAGTTTATGAAGAGATTTTATTTAACAAATTGATTCGGTCTGAAATTAAAGTTGAACGACAGTTATTACTTCCTATCAATTACGAAGAACTTAACATCAGAAGAGCGTATAAACTTGATTTATTAGTTGATGACAAATTGGTTGTTGAACTAAAATCTATTCACCCGCTACCACCTGTATTTTATAATCAACTGCAAACACATCGTTTGCTTACCAACTTAAAACACGGGCTATTGCTAAACTTTAAAGTACCACTCATGAAAGATGGCATCCATAGAGTGTTTAACAATAAAGGACGAGAACAAATATTATAACCCTCTTTCCCTTTTTTTCCTCTTTTAAACTCTTAGTTCTGCATTTCTTTTATCCATTTTGCAATCAACGCCATTCCTTCTTTATGAATACGGTTGCGACCCAACTCCGGCATCGCTATGCCCACATCAATACTGTTCATCCGATAGATCATAAATGATTGATTGGGTTTACCCGGATCGATGGCATATTTCAAACCACCGCTTCCTCTTCCTGCTGCAACCGGTGTTTTGTAAATGCCAAGTGATGTTGGATTGGTTGTATGAATATCTAAGAACAGTCCTGATGTACTTGCAGGACCATTGGGATTATGACAATGACCACAGTTAATATCAAGATAAGCTCTTGCACGATCGTTAAGTGTGCCGCTTTGTTCATCGTTCCATTTTGCATTGGCCGGAATGCTGGTTGATGGCAGGTCGATCATGCCTTGCTGTTGCCAATACTGCAATTGATTTTGCTTGCCGCTGGGATAGGCATACCCGCCATTGAGATGACGTGCAGCAATACCGATAGGCACAATTGTGTCTCTGCGGCTGTGGCATCCCTTGCATTGCGGCTGATTGGGCACCACATATTTCGATTTTATTTTCTTACCACTTGCATCAACGTATTCAACTGTTGTTACATCACCAATGGGTTCAAACACAGCTTCTGTTTGTTCATCGTTCCAGATGTATTGATAGGTATGCCAACCATCCTGCATATGCGCCAGCAAACGGGTTTCAATAATCCGTCGGCCAAGTTCCGGTTTGCGCACATCATGATAGAAATAAAAATTTTTAATAAGCACCGTGCCCAACGGCATCTCAAATACGTTGCTGGCGTTGTAGCTGATCTTTTTACCTGCCGGTACTTTAATGAATCTTACTTTCTCGGCATAATCGCTGAACAGTGGCGTGTTCAGATCGTAAGGAATAATGCCATCAGCAGGGTGAAGTTGTTTTAATTCACCTTTGAAGAAATGGTATTCGCTCAGGTTTTCATGAAACTGAAAATAAGGGTCGCTCTGTTTGTTATTGAATGATAAAACAACAAACATGCAGATTAATACAACAACTGTAACGATCAGTTTCTTCATAATTCGAAAGTAAAATTTTCTGTCATACCGACGAAGGAGGTATCTGCCGGGCTTTGTACAAATGCCTAACAAATTCCTCGTGCCACGGAATGACAATTGCTATTCATCAATTCTTCAACTCCACTTTTGGTAAAGGCTGTAATGTACAATCATGTTTCGAAGCATCACGACTGATATTCTTAAATCCTTTTTCTGCATCAAGATTAGCAAAACTCTGATTGCTGTTGTTGCGGATGCAGATCTCTGCCGGGTTCTTTGCATCAACAATTCCATCGTACTGGATATGCGGTACATTTTTTCCAAAACGTAGTTTAAAGCGGTACATCTTGCCCATTCTTCCTTTACCTGTTGCCCGTACATGCTCACGTTCATAGCTGTTGTTGTAAATATTGATCTGTGTTGGGAAAGGGTAGTATGAAGAATCTTTAATAGGGTTCTCGGTAATATAATAACTCACAATAGCTGTGCTTGCAGTGATGTTATTGATGATCTTGTTTTCAAATACATCCACATGGTTGGTGGCAAGGATCATGACACCTGTGCCTTGCGGAACTTTTCCAACAATATTTCCCTTTGGTGCAAAATTGATATGATTGTTGTGATGCACATTGTTGCGGTACACCCGTACATAACCTCCTTTCTTTTGTATCAAATCCGGAAGATCAAAAATCAGAATACCACCGGTGTTATTGGTTGCTTCATTATCGTACACATCGGCATACAACGAATTTTCAATTTCAATACCGGCAACGTTCTCAGTCGCTTTTGAATTGCGGACAATTATATACTTGCTTTGCCCTACATATATTCCAGCATCGCTTGCTCCTCTTGCTTCGCAACCATCAATCAATACATTGGTACATTGCACAGGATACAAACCATACGCACCATTCTTGCTGTTGGCACCACGTGTCCATTCAGCTTTTACATTTTTAAAAGTAATACCTTCTACATATTGCGTTTTCACCGCATCGCCTTTGGTATCCTGCACGGTTACACCTTCTAGCACAATATTTTTTCCATTGGTGATCTTTATTCCTTCGGCACCATCTATCTGGCCTGTAAAATTGAGAATGGTTTTATCCATTCCTTTTCCTTTGATGTGGACATTCTTTTTTCCATCGAGCCACAAACTTCTGTTGAGCTGGTAAGTTCCTTCAGGCAGTTCGATGGTAGAGTTATCTGTTGCTGTTACAAACAGGCGCTGCAGTTTCTTTTCATCACTATCCTGTGCGTGGACAGTTGCAAATGAAACCAATAAAATTGCAGTTAAACTGAAATGAAGTTGGCGAAGCATAACAAGTGTATAAGGTTGCAGACAAATTACAAATTCTTTTCAACGCATGAAGTGCTTTTATTAACTTTCGTTTCTTAAACAATATACTATGTCATTCAATGGAAAAACAGTTTTTATTACCGGCGCATCAAGAGGCATTGGTAAAGCAATGGGTTTAAAACTGGCGAAGGAAGGAGCCAATGTGGTTGTTGCAGCAAAAAGCGTGGAAGAAAATCCAAAGCTGGGTGGCACTATTTTTTCTGCAGCCGATGAAATGACTGCAGCGGGTGGAAAAGGATTAGCTATTCAGTTAGATATTCGTTTTGAAGAACAGATACAGGCAGCCGTGGAACAAACCGTTGCAACCTTTGGTGGCATTGATATTTTGATCAACAATGCATCGGCTATTTCACTTACACCAACTGAACAGACAGAAGCCAAACGCTTCGATCTGATGCACAGCATTAATGTGCGTGGTACATTTCTAATGACGAAAGCATGCATACCGCATTTACGCAGAGGAAAAAATCCGCACATTCTAACGTTATCACCACCTGTTCATTTAAAACCGAAATGGCTGGCCGGGCATATTGCCTACACGCTCACCAAATTCAACATGAGTATGATGACGCTGGGCTGGGCAGAGGAATTAAAGAAAGATGGTATTGCAGCGAATGCGTTGTGGCCACGCACTACGATTGATACAGCTGCTGTGCGTAATTTGTTAGGTGGTGAAGCCCTGGCAAATATGAGCCGTACAGTTGATGTGTTGGCAGATGCAGCACACATTATTCTCAGCAAACCATCGAACAGTTGCACCGGTAATTTATTTATTGATGAAGATGTGTTTGCTGCCGAAGGCATTACTGATCTAAGCAAATACAGTGTGGTACCGGGCGGTAAGTTGTTTACGGATTTATTTGTGGACTAAGAGATTAAAAGAGTGGAAAGAGAAAAAAAGGATTGTTCGCTTGCAATTGTTTCACGCAGAGAACACAGAGCTTTGCGAGTAAGCTAATAGCTTGCAGCCAGTTTTCATGAAATACTTATTTATACTTTTTTTATTCGCTGCATGTAAACCAAAACAAACCATGCAAAACGACGAAGTAAAAATTCACGCCTTTCGTTTGAAACCCGGTCAGGATCTGAAACAAGAAATCACATCATACGTGCAACAGCACAAGATTGAAGCCGGTTGGATCGTAACCTGCGTGGGCAGTGTTACGCAATACCATCTTCGTTTCGCCAATCAGCCCGATGGCAATAAAGCAGCCGGCCATTTTGAAATTGTGAGCTTGGTTGGCACGGTCAGCATTAATGGTTCGCATTTGCACATGAGTGTAAGCGACAGCACGGGCAAGACCATCGGTGGACATTTGCTCGACAGCAATCTTGTTTATACTACTGCCGAAATTGTAATCGGCGAAGGCAAACAACTGGTCTTTACAAGAGAAAAAGACGGCACAACCCCTTGGGAAGAATTACAGGTAAAACCAAAGCAGTAAGCATGATTAGCCGTTTGCAATTCATCAGTATTTTTTATACAGCAGCTCTGTTGCTGTTTACGGTTTACTGGGCCAACTATTATCCAACTTACAGCGGACATACGAAAGGTGAGGAACTCTTTACTGCATTGGAAGTGTTTTTGTTACTCAGCTTTTTCTATTTTGTTGTGTTGCAACTTTCCGTGACCCTTAACAACTGGGTGCTTGCGTTGTTCCTGCCCATCATCAATGCCATTGTAACTTTCTTGATTACGGTTGTTGTATTATGGCTGGGTTCTTTTGATGGAAATCCGAAAGAGGATATCTTGATTTTTGGAATTACTTATACGTTGCTTAATGCAGCGGTGGGGTTGGTGTTGTGGAGGAAAACAGAATAAAATTCCCATATTGGGAACTTTTTGTACATTTGTAAAAACATCTGATTGAGAATAATTGCAAAAAAGACGCTACGGGATTTCTGGCAAAAGCATCCTGATTGTGAGCAGCAGTTAAAAGCCTGGCACCAGGAAGCTGAAAAAGCGAAATGGAAAGGGCCAAAAGATATTAAACTGGAATATCCGAGTGCAAGTTTTTTACAGGACAACCGAGTTGTATTTAACATTAAAGGAAATCATTACCGACTGATTGTTCGAATTAATTATGTGTTTCAAATGGTATGGATACGATTTGTTGGGACTCATGCTCAGTATGACAAAATAGACGCAACTACAATTTAAATAACTATGAATATCAAACTCATTAAAACAAAGAAAGATTATCAGCAAGCTCTAAATCGGCTTGAAGTAATCTTTGATGCGAAGCCAAACACAGCAGAAGGTGATGAACTGGAAGTACTTGGCTTGTTAATTGCAACGTACGAAAAAGAACACTTCCCCATTGGCTATCCTGATCCTGTTGAAGCAATTAAATTTCGCATGGAACAGATGGGCTATTCACAAAACGATCTGGCTAAAGTTGTTGGACTCAAAAGCCGGGCAAGTGAAATACTTAATAAAAAAAGAAAGTTATCACTTGAAATGATCCGTAAACTTCATGAAACATTAAGCATTCCTACCGAAGTGTTGATACAGGATTATTAATAAAAGAAAACCGGAGCTCATCACTCCGGTTTTCTTTTATCGAAATCATTCATTTTACTTTATCACTTCCTTCGGCACTT
>NZ_CAMLGT010000020.1 GCF_946479605.1 uncultured Lacibacter sp. | reverse complement strand
CTTGTGCCTTTCTCCTTAAGTCTTATCTTTGCCACGCTTTCGGATTTTGCCCAACCTGCAATTGGGGTTCAAAGCAGATTTACTGAACTAAAATTCAAAACAATGGCTGTATTGCACAACCGCATCTCCCGTAAGGAGTTGAAAGAGCGTATTCAAAACGATCCTACGCCACGCACTACCATTTCCTTTTACTGTTATTTTAAAATTGAAGAGCCAAAAGCTTTTCGTGACCAGCTATACAAAGATTTTTCAGCATTAGGAGTGCTGGGGCGTATTTACCTGGCACATGAAGGAGTGAATGCACAGATCAGTGTACCGTCGGCCAATGTGGATACCTTCAGGAATTACCTGTACAATATTGATGCATTGAACGGTTTGCGTTTGAACATAGCTGTGGATGATGATGGAAAAAGTTTTTATGTACTAGATATAAAAGTGCGTAACAAGATTGTTGCTGATGGTATTCATGATCCTTCGTTTGATATGGCCAACAAAGGCAAGTATGTGAATGCAGAGCAATTCAATCAGCTCACCAACGATCCCAACACAGTGGTGATTGATATGCGCAATCATTACGAATTTGAAGTGGGGCATTTTGAAAGTGCCATTGAAATACCCAGCGATACTTTTCGTGAACAGTTGCCCATGGCAGCTGATATGATGGATGGAGATAAAGAAAAGAACATCATCATGTATTGTACCGGTGGCATCCGTTGCGAAAAAGCCAGTGCTTACATGCTGCACAAAGGATTCAAAAATGTATTTCATTTAGAAGGTGGTATCATCAACTATGTAAACCAGGTAAAGGAACAGGGACTTGCTAATAAATTCCATGGAAAGAATTTTGTGTTCGATCAACGGTTGGGCGAACGTGTTACAGAAGAGATCATTGCACACTGTCACCAATGCGGTAAACCGGCCGATACACATGTGAACTGTGTGAACGATGCCTGTCACCTGTTGTTCATTCAATGCGATGAATGCAAAGAAAAAATGGAAGGCACCTGCAGCAAGGAATGCCTGGACTTTATTCATCTGCCCGAAGAAGAGCAGAAACGTTTACGCAGCGGTATTGATAAAGGCCGCAACGTATTCAATAAAGCAAAATCGAGATTGAAGGATTTGAAAGTGGAATAGTGTAAATTGATAAGAAATAAAAGGAACAGTTTTGCTTGGCAAGTCTGTTCCTTTTATCGTTTAATAAGTTTTGTAACTGTTTGATTTGACCTGTCTGATTGAATTTTCAAAAAGTAAATTCCTTTTGTTAAGTGCTGCATATTAATGGAGAATGTTTTCTCTCCGGCCTTAATTGTTCCAGAATGAACAGTTTGCCCGGATAAATTTATCAGCTGCCAGTATCCATTTGCTTGTTGGGCAGTTGTAGAAACTGTTACACTGCTTATGACAGGGTTAGGATAAATGCGGTATTCTGTTGAACGCAATTCTTCCCTGATGTTGGTTACTACCCCGGTTTGTGCAACCCATAGTTCGCTACCAAATTGGTTAGTGGTAGCAACTGCAAAAAGTTTATCGCCTACCAAGGTAAACCCCCATGGTTTGGCTCCACCGGCTAATGCAATGTTTTGCACCATCACTGTTCCTGCTTCTGTGCCATCAGTCTTCCATATCTCATCGCCAAGAATTCTGTCATTACCATTGAAATATAAAACACCGTTGATGTTTGTTAATGAACCTGGAGCTAATTGTGGTACAGTTAATGGGCCTATAATCTTTAGCATATAAGTTCCTGAAGGGGTTCCATCACTTCGCCATATTTCAGGCCCGTTCGTGCCATTGTTGCCAACAAAGTATAAAATATTGTTTACTGCGGTAAGATTTGATATGTGGTAGTAATCGTAAAAATTATCTGAACGAATATCTTTTACCATTACTGTACCACTTTCCGTTCCATCACTTTTCCATAAGGCCGTTCCATTCTGTGGATCTGTGGCAGAAAAAAACAGAACACCGTTTACATTTGTAAGATTTCTTGGATAAATACTGTTGGGGTCATATTGTGCTGTATTGTAAATGTCTTTCACCATTACAGTTCCGGCCGAAGTGCCGTCGCTTTTCCATAGTTCAATTCCATGTATACCATCGTCGGCAGTAAAAAATAAGGTATTGTTGACGGCGGTAAATGCTGCCTGTTCCCATTCTGAAATACCGGTTATTGAATCTTCGGTTATTTGCTTAATCACTTTTATTCGAACTGTCCCGGCTGATGTGCCGTCACTTTTCCATAGATTAATTGTATTAGCTGAATCTTTAGCAGCGAAAAATAAGTTGCTACCAACCACTGTCAGATGAATCGGGAGACCAGCTGAATTAGGTTGTTGTCTGATATCTTTTACAAACTCAGCACTTGCAGATGTAAAGTCACTTTTCCAAAGTCCATAAGCATTGTAAGTAGCTGAACTAAAATATAAGTTGTTATTAAATTTAATAATTGAACTATTAGGCTTTATAGATTTTAAAAGCTGTGTTCCGGAAACAGTGCCGTTTGTCTTCCACATCTCATATCTGCCAAATGCATCTGAAACAGTCAGGAATGTAAAACCATTGTATTCTGTAATGAATCTGATGTATTGATTCGGTTGATCCACCGCAAAGAAATCCTTTAACAATATTGTCCCGGCTTCTGTTCCATCACTTTTCCACAACCCTGTGCCTGACAATCCATCATTAGCTATGAACAAAAGCAAATTGTTTGAAAAATTGAAGAGGTTTGATTGAAAATCTAAACCGCTTGAGCTTCCTTGTCTGTGATTTGTAACAGCTACAGTACCATTAGCGCTACCGTCTGACTTCCAGAGTTCTTCTCCGGTATTGTTGATTTTTGACGGAAACAACAAGATGCTGGAAGGATTTGTAGAATAGGATAATGTTCCGGATGCTGCACTGGGTATATTGGCTTTAATAAGAATGGTGCCGCCATCAGTACCATCTGATTTCCATAATTCTGATTCTGAAGATCCATGGTTGGCGGAAAATAACAATTGACCATTGATGTTTACCATTGCTTTAGGACTGCCTGAAACAACTCCTGCTTTAATATCCTTCACCAATATAGTTCCGGCTGATGTTCCATTCGTTTTCCACAGTTCCTGTCCCTCGGCAGAAGTACTTGCTGAAAAATAAAGAATATTTCCTGTTGAAGTTAAACCTGCAACAGCGTTTTCAGAACCAGTTTTTGTAAAACTTCTTATTGCCACAGTTCCAACTTCTGTACCATCTGATTTCCATAAGCTATATATCGTTTCTGAGTCTCTTACAACAAAGTAAAGGTTGTTATTGTGAAGACAATATTCAGTTATCTGTCCATGAAAAAAACTTTTGGGCAGAGTTTTCACCAAGAAAGCATTACCTGTGTTTCCATTGCTTTTCCAAAGTGAATAGCCTGCATTATTGTCATAGCTGAAATAAAATAAATCATTATTAATAACAGGTATAGATGAACTAACGGAAGTGTAAGGAATATATTGAGCAACTATCTGCAGCGTTCCTGCAGATGTTCCGTCTGTTTTCCAAAGACCTTGACCGCTTAAAAAATAGAGTATGTCATTCTTTACAGTTAAATCAAAAGGGTTGGAAGAGTTGCTTCCTGGAATTATATCTTTCACCAGCAACGTTCCATTTTCTGAACCATCACTTTTCCATAACTCATTCCCGGTATTTGCATCACTTAATACAAAGTAGAGAGAACCGTTGAATTCAGCAAACTCATCGCCAATACTTATCCCGGGGGAGTAAAAAAAGTTTTTTACTAATATCGTTCCGTTTGATGACCCATCTGTTTTCCACAACTGCAGATCGGCAGTCGAATTATCTGTGGCAAAAAAGAAGAGTAAATTGTCTACTTTGTTTAATCTGTGAGGGTGACTGCCAGAAGTTCCTGTGTTGAGATCCTTTACGATGTGAGTGCCATTTGCAGTTCCATCTGTTACCCATAATTCGATGCCTTCTTCGGGTGATTCTGAAACATAAAACCAACGTTGATTTACCTGTACAAAATCATGTGACGGGTAATTTTTAGGGCTTGGGGTAGTGTTGATATCTTTTACTAAACTAAATGTTTGAGAATAACCATTGTTGGCAAACAACAGTTGAATGCATAGCATTAAGGAAAGTGTATGTCTCATAAGCTTGGTGGTAATGTGGTATAATTGGGCTCATGTAATGAACATGATTGCAGTATTAAGATAATTCTTGAAAATTTAAAAACAAAGACTCTTGAAGTAAAAAAAACAGAAAGTGATAAGCAATACAAGTAATTGTGAAATGCTTGAATGTAGAAATTAAAAAAGGTTATCTTTCCTCTGCTATGGTACTCGTACTCCAGGTTATAACAGTTTTACTGCTCATTGTTCTCATCATCCTCATTGCATTACGCATCAGGCGTACAAAACCGCAGAGCCAGCTCCCGGAAAACTATAAAGAGTTACTGGCTGATTATGTAAAGTTTTACAACCAGCTTGATGAAGAAGGAAAAGTGGCTTTTGAAAAAAGGGTAGAGCAGTTTTTATTATCGGTACGGATAACCGGTGTACAGGCCGATGTGGAAGACATGGACAGGATCATGATTGCAGCAGGCGCTGTTATTCCTGTTTACAACATCCCCGACTGGCAATACATTAACCTGCACGAAGTATTGGTTTATCCCGGTGCATTCAACGCTGAGTTTGATCAGCAGGGCGATGGCAGGAACATTGCAGGCATGGTGGGCACAGGTGCGTTGCAGAATGTAATGGTGATCACCAAATGGCAACTGCGGCAGGGCTTCATTAACAACAACGATGCACGCAACACCGCCATACATGAGTTTGTACACCTTGTTGATAAAATGGATGGAACAATGGATGGCGTGCCGGAAATAATTCTTGAACGGAAGTACACGGCGCAATGGCGGCAGCTGATGGAAACCATCATCCTGCAAATGAAAACATACGGTTCGGATATTGATCTTTACGGCGCCACCAACACGGCCGAGTTTTTTGCCGTGATCTCCGAATACTTTTTTGAACAGCCGGATGCATTACAGGCAAATCATCCTGATCTGTTTCAAATGCTGGAACGTATTTATAAAACCACAACACAGCAGTAATACAATATGTAAGCAAAACAGGCCTGAGAATGCTCCGGCCGCTTTGCTTAAACGAATAATAGTATGTTGCCTATTCTTTCTTCGCCGGCATTTCTCTTCCTGCCTGGTATAATACAAGCGATTCTGTTTTGCCTTCTGCATTTTGTTTGAACTCGATCTTTGCATCAACACCCTTTGTCTGGAACATGGTTTTGCTGATGGCCTGCAGCTCCAGTCTTGGCTGATTGGTGGCCTGTGCAAACAACTGGTTACCTTCATGCGTAACAGTTAATATAAAACCAGGTGCCAGTGTGTACTTGCCAACGTAGCCTGCTAATACAGCTGCATCAACAGTAATGAATGTAGCCGGAGCGGGCAATGGTTTTGTTGATTTTTTCCAGTTACTTTCATCGGTATTGCTGCTGAAATCAACCGATTCAATAACACCGCCTGCATTGCGTTTGAACGCCAGCAACGAAAGTGAGTTGTCAAAATAGAAGTGATCTTTCTTATACATTTCAATAATGAACTGTGTGCCGCTTCCTCTTTTTGATGTGAGCTTACCATCGGCATAACGGATCACACGTTCTTCGCCTGTGCTGTTTACATAAACGCCTTCGTATTCTTTCGCTGCATCAGCAGTTACAGGAATGGCTTTGTAGTTGTATGGTTTGCCAATGGCAGCCGCTGCCAGTTTATACGTTGTATTATCAGGCGACTTGCAATCGCAATTACTGAACACTGCAACAAACACATCTTCGGCAGGCAGATAAATGGCATCGGTTAAAAAACCATTGATGCCGCCGCCATGCTCAATGGCTTTGCTGCCCTGCACATTCACCATGGATAAGCCATAACCATAACGTGTGTTTTTGCCATTGGGCAGTATATGTGCTGTAGTGGCCTTGTCGAGCCATTCTTTTTTAATGAACTTGTAAGAATACAATGCCTTGTTCCATTTCCACAAGTCATCAACTGTTGACAGTAACGAGCCTGCAGCATAAGGCAGCGTCATGCTCAGGTAATCAGCATTCTGAAAAACATCTTTATTCTTCTTATAACCCTTTGCACGTTTTTGAATAATGTTTGCTTCACTGCCATAAAAGGAAGAGCTCATTCCTGCCGGTGCAAATAAGTGTTGCTGCACATACGCTTCGTATGTTTTACCTGTGAGTTTTTCAATAATATAGCCCAGCATAATATAGCCGGTGTTGTTATAGTTCCAGTCGCTGCCGGGTTTAAATTCAAGTGTGTCTTTTTCGGTGAGCTTTATAATTTCTATTGGCTTCATATCCTTCCGCATCCAGCTTTCAAACTCAGGTTTGTTGGTATAGCTTTTTATACCCGATGTATGGTTGAGTAACTGTTCAATGGTAATGGTTTCTTTATGCGGCAGATCGGGAATATACTTTTTAATATCATCCTGCAACGAAAGTTTTCCCAGCTCTGCCAGTTGCAGAATGGCCACAGCTGTAAACTGTTTGCTGATGGAACCAATACGAAAGACCATATCTGTCTGCAACGGCACATTCAATTCCATATCTGCCATGCCAACGGCTTTTTTATAGATCACCTCACCTTTACGCACCACAATAGCTGTGGCTCCCGGTTCAGTTGCTTTAAATTCCTTTAGAAAAATACTGTCGAAACCGGCCGTGAGCGAACGGTTTGGTTTGGCAGCGGTTTGTGCCAATGCATTGATTACCGTTACTGCACTAACAATGAGAATGGATAAAAATTTCATTTGTGTTGTATTTGAGATGAATAAGGACGGGCCGGAGCGGGCAAGGTAAAGAATTTATTGCTTAAGAAGAAGCGATGCAAGGGTGTTGCAACCGCCAGTTGTATTACACAGTTATAGCCCTATAAACACAGCTGTCATTTTTTCTTCAGCAGGTATAGAGTGGTACACAGGCGGCTCAATTTTTCCGTTACCTTTCTGGTAAGGCGTTTGAAAATTCCCTGAAAACAAATAAACCAAAACAACTGTATGATCTCTCTTCGACCCAATGAACAACGGGCAAAAGCTGCCATCATTCTTATTTACATTGTAATGGCACTTGATGTGCTGAGTGCAGTATCGGGCTTTATGCAATACCAGTTGCTCGAAAGAGCAAATGAGCTTGGCGGTATTAGCACAGAAGAAGCGTATGCAAATGACCTGCGTGAACAGATCGTCAGCTATGTTTTTCTTGTAGCGTACGTTGTATCAATTGTATTGTTTATCCGCTGGTTCCGCCGTGCATATTACAACCTGCACCAGCTTCCTGTTTCTGTATTGTTTACTGAAGGCTGGGCCGCAGGAGCGTGGTTTGTGCCTTTTGTAAATCTTGGCCGGCCGTATAAAATCATGAAAGATCTTTATACTGAATCCCGCAATTATCTGCAACGCAAAGAAGTGAGCTTTACACATCTTTCTTCTACAACCATGATTGGTATATGGTGGACCTTGTGGCTGATTTCAAGTTTTCTCGGGCAGTTTGTATTGCGCTATGGCATGAATGCTGAAACAATTGACGAGTTAATTGTTACCACTGTTGCCGGCACGGCCGATCATTTGCTGGGTATTCCGCTTGGCCTCACTGCCATTAAAGTAATTAAAGATTATGCTGCAGCAGAACCACTGCTTGCAGCCGCTGCAGCACAAACCACCGAAGTATCGGAGAGCGGCGACTATCTCAATGCATGGTCTGATGGTGCAGCTGCTCCAGAGCCTGCTGAATAGTTCAATGCCAATACATCTACTTATATTTAACAGGAACAACAGCGGGTGTTCCTGTTTTTTATGCTGTGAAGAAAGATAGCCGCAGTTGAAAATGTCTTTCAGCACTTTGATTTGATTGATTTATGCAGTAAACTGGCAGTACAAAAAAAACATCGTATAACCACCAACCAAAACAACTGTAACCATGAGCTTAACGCACTACCGCAACCTGTACAAATGGATGATCGTTCCCATGCTGTTTATGCAAGCCGGCATTTTTCGTGATTACTGGGGCGATTTTACCGACAATGCATGGTCGGTACATGTACATTACTGGACGGGTACAGCCTGGTATATCTATCTCATCATTCAGCCATACTATGCCACACATGGCCAGCTGGCACGCCACCGCACCAATGGCATTATTGGAATGTTCCTTGCAGGCGGCGTGTGTTTAACGGCATTCAGTATGATGCATCGTGATATTGCCAGTACAGAAAGGGCGCAGCAAACACCCGATCAGTTTGGCCCCTTTGAACCCTGGTTCTTTTTTGGTGTGGCAGCTGTTGAAATTGTAATGATGTCGGCCTTTGCTTTTGCTGTTATCAAAAGCATTATTCACCGCAAGCAGTTAGAGCAACATGCATGGTGGCTTATTACCACCGTGTTCATTATTATGATGCCTGCACTTGGCCGTGGTATCCAGAATGTGTATATCATGCTTAACATAAAGCAATGGCCCAAGGTGGATATTATGTTTCCGCTTTACATAACACAAATACTCATACTGCTTATGCTGTTTCTTGCTGCATGGAAATACAAGAAGCTGAAACATGCCGCCACCTGGCTTTGTGCGGGTGTAAACCTGTTCACTTTATTTCTTGAACCCATTGGCCGGTCGGCAGCGGTGCAGGCGTTTCTGAAAACAATCATCAAAGGATAGGTTATACAACTTCAGTTGCCGATGGGGTGCAGGTTGGGGTAGTTGCCTTTTGTTTAGCAGCACCACCGCTACTGCATCAGCATCACTTTCCTGTTAACATAAACATGACTTATCAAAATGAACATATCAAAATACGTACAACGCCTTTCTACTCTGATTACTCCAATAATCTTATTGACTTGTTTACTTGCTTCTTGTCATAACCAGCCAACAAAACCCAGTTCTAAAACAGAAGTTATGACAGTTTCTCTTGACTACCTTATCAGTAACTATAAATCGCTTCATGGACAAAAAATAGAAACGGAGGGAATTGTATATTGTGAATTTGAAAACGTAGCAATCTGTACAAAAAAGAAGGTCTTTTCAAACGAAAGCGATTGCTTTTGGTTGGACTTCAATAGAAGCTTACAAATAAACGATACTGTTATGCAAAGGGCTTCGGGTGAGACTTTCGTTTTGAGAGGCGTTATTGATACTTCAAGTAAAGGACATTTAGGTTATTATTTGGCAACACTTAAAGACATTAATTTCCTTAAGAGAAAATGACTTGTCATTTTCTCTTATCGGTTGGTGTCCCACCAACCGAAATGCCAATGTAAAAACTGGTTGGTGAAGACGCCAACCAGTAAGTAAAAGGGATTATTACAGTTGAATGCATTGTGGATTATTTCCGATTATTTTTATTCAGTAGAATTTTTATGCAGAAGTGCTGGCAGCATGATATTCAGGCACAGGAAGCAATTGCACAAAACCATCACCTCATTCCTGCTCCAGGTTTTCGAATGTTGTAGGTTACACACTTGGGATAGTTGGGCTTTTGAATAAAATTTTATCTTTAGTATCATCGTTCAGCACACGTTGCCGGTGGCGATGTAAAAAACTTGTTGCATTTGTTCAAAACAAAACTAAAAACAACCGGATATGAATTTTACAAAACTGGTACCCAGTGTATTTTATAAAGATATTTCTGATGGACTGAAATTATTTGTGGATTGTTTGCAGTTTACAATTGCGCATGAAGATTTACATGCCTCACAACCATACTGTGTATTACAAAAAGATGGAATAAGCATCATGCTTTTTCAAGATGAGCAATTGGCAAATGAACATAACCCTGAGTTAAGGCTTGTAACAAATAATATTGAAGAAGTGTATGCAACGGTGTCTTCCTCTCATCCGCATTTACTTCATCCAAATCTTAACAAGGTTACATTAAGGCCCTGGGGTGCAAAAGAGTTTGCAATTGCCGATATGCAGCTCGGCATACGAGTTCAGCAATGGTAACAAGTGTACAACAAGCTGTTTAACTGTCACCCATGTTCATGTCTTCACAAACAGGAATATGAATGTTTTTTGTGATGAAACAAACCGGTCAACAAATCCATCATACCATCATCAATAATATGAAATATACAATCGCCTGCCTGCATACCGTATTGTTTGCATTAGTTTCGTTTTATTCTTCTGCTCAGCAAGTGTACTACAGTACAAAAGAAGCTGCAGCAATCCACGATAGTATTGCACAAAGCCGATGGGATGTGGGCGGACGACTGTCGCAATACAGTTTCAGGTATATGTCGGAGTTTTTTCCGGTTGGCATTATTCAAAAGTCCGGTCAGCCATATATGTTCCGTTATAGCCCTGTAAAAGCACTTAACAATATCACCATCAAATCAGGAAACGAAACGCTTTCGCTTGACAGCTATTTAAAGAAATTACACATTGCCGGTTTTATTGTTGTGCAGAATGGAGCCATCGTGTATGAAAAGTATTTTTCCATGCTGCCGCAGGATCAGCACACCCTGCAATCGGTAACCAAAGTAATTACCTCTGCATTAATTACCGGTTTAATAAATGAAAAGAAGATAAACATCAATCAGCCAATAGAAACGTACATACCTGAACTCAAGGGCACCGATTGGCAGGGCATTTCAGTAAAGGATATTCTGTATATGCGTTCGGGCATGGATATACGTTCTGTTGATTTTTCAACCGGACCGTTTACAAATCCCAAACATAAAAATTACCAGCTTGAATCGGCATTGGGTATTTTGCCAAAAGCTGCCAATACAAGTTCATCTGTTTATTCACTTATTGCAGGGTTTAAAAAAGATACGGTGCCTGGTTTGCAGGCAGCCTATTCAAATATCAATACGTTTGTTTTGGGTTGGCTGGCCGAAAAGGTAACCGGTAAGAAATATGCCGATCTTGTAAGTGAACGGATATGGAAACCCATGGGAGCAAACTCTGATGCGTATGTATGCGTATCGGATAAAGGAGTAGCATGGTCGCATGGCGGCATGTCAGCAACGTTAAGAGACCTTGCACGTTTTGGCATGTTGTTTACAAACAGTGAGATCCGGTTGCGAAAAGAAAGCATCATTAGTTTTAAACAGCTGCAGGAGATTTTTGCAACAGCACCTGTACAAAACTCATTCGCTCCGTTTAAATGGGCTTATCAATGGGATCTGGCTAGTGATGGTGTAATGATGAAAAGCGGTTTTGGCGGACAGGCCTTGTACATTGCTCCTGAAAAAGAAACCGTTATTGCATATTATAATTATGTTGATGCTGATTGGGGGATGAATATGATTTCAGATGAAGTGGTGAATGACATACTGAAAGCAGCAAGCATGCGAAATTAAAAAAACTAATACCTTTCATCTATAACATTTGCAATGAAGAAAACGCTATTCATTTTGCTTGCTGTACTTGCCATACTGGTGAGTTTTTATCCGTTGATTTATTTTATTGAAGGAAAAGATTTTGGGTTACTTCAATCAAAAAACAAAAGCTTATTAAGTTCCCAGCTTTGGAATATTGGATTCTATACACATATTACGTTTGGCGGTATTGCACTGCTCACCGGCTGGAGCCAGTTCGTGACAAAGATCAGAACCAAACGGGTGAAGCTGCATCGTTTGCTGGGCAAAACGTATGTTGTGGCAGTGTTGCTCAGTTCTGTTGCTGCCATGTATATTGCTTTTTATGCAACAGGCGGACTTATTCCTTCTGCTGGCTTTGGTCTTTTGGGTATTGTTTGGTTCTCTTCTACAGTAAAAGCATTTCTTCATGTCCGTAACGGCCAGGTTGAAGCACATCAAAAGATGATGATCTATAGTTATGCTGCCTGTCTTGCTGCAGTAACGTTGCGCATTTATCTGCCTTTGCTTACTTCGGCTTTCCAGGATTTCATCAAAGCATATACATTAGTAGCATGGCTTTGCTGGGTGCCCAATATTATTGTAGCGTATTTTTTGGTGAAACAGCTTGAACGGAAGAAAGTATTTGCTGGTGAAACTGTGCAGTAATGGGTGGGTTAAGTGCCGTTAGCACAAATGGCAACTGATTAATGCCACCTTTTTTCTACCTTGTATTAAAATAACACGATATGAAAATTGTTGAACGTTTGCCGCTGCTATTGATGTTGCCTTTGTTTGTTGCCTGCAGCAATGGTATGGAAGAAGGAAAGGGCACCACCACCACGCCACCGCCCGATTTTAAACAGCAACCGATACAAGCAACACAACCATCGCTTCCGCAAACGGCCAGCTCAGGTACAGCAGCAGCAGGCGTTAACCCGCCGCATGGTCAGCCCGGTCATCGTTGCGATATTTCAGTGGGGGCACCACTTAACAGTCCTCCATCAAAACCGGCTGTAACAACCACAGCTCCGCAACAGCAAACAGTGGTAATGCCACAGCCAACTGCACCCGCAGCCGCAACAAAAACTGCTGCCGGAACAAATCCGCCGCATGGTCAGCCCGGTCACCGTTGCGATATTGCAGTGGGCGCACCGTTACCTAAATAAAAAGAAAAGAACTGTTTTTTGAATAAAGGGAATGGCTACTAAAACCATTCCCTTAGTTTTTTCAGATCCACATTGCCGCCCGACAGGATAATGCCGATGCGTTTACCGGCAAACAGTTCTTTGTGCTTCAGTACAGCAGCAAGTGTTACAGCCGAACTTGGTTCCACCACTATTTTCATACGTTCATACAGCAGCTTCATTGCCTGAATGATCTCTTCATCACTCACCGTATGAATACCGGTAACGTATTGTTTAATGATGGGGAATGTTTTATCGCCCAGCTTGGTGAGTAAACCATCTGCAATGGTATTGATATAAGGTGCGGCTTCTATCTTTCCGTTTTTAAGACTCAGCACGGCATCGGCTGCACCATCCGGTTCGGCTGCATATACATGTGTGGCAGGGGAGAAGTACAATGCACTTAACAAGGTGCCGCTCAGTAATCCGCCACCACCCACAGGTGTAACAAGTACATCCAATGACGAAATTTCTTCCAACAGTTCTTTGGCACAGGTAGCCTGTCCGGTTATTACACGCTCATCGTTGTAAGGGTGAATAAATTCGGCACCTGTTTTATCAACAATGGCCTGCAGTGTTTCTTCTCTTGCCTGCTGGTTGGGTGCACAAAAAGTTACTTCTGCACCATAACCCTGCACAGCTTCCACTTTTACAGAAGGCGAATTGCTGGGCATTACCACATAGGCTTTGGTGCCGGTTTCCCTTGCGGCATATGCAATGGCCTGTGCATGGTTGCCCGATGAATGTGTGGCAATACCTTTTGCTGCTTTTTCCTTTGGCAACGTAAGCACCGCATTCATACCACCACGTATTTTAAACGCACCGATCTTTTGAAAGTTCTCGCACTTAAAAAAGAGTTCTGCACCGGCAAGCTTATTGATTGTGTTGCAGGTGAGCACCGGTGTTTTATGAATGAACGGTTTAATGCGTTCATGCGCCAGTTGAATATCTTCTTTACTAATGGTCATAACATTTGTTTCGTGGCCGCAGCCTATAAATAACTTGAACAGTGATTACTGTTCCATTACTGCAGCTATACAATCTATTTCTATACCACAACCGTAATTGAGTTGGTTACAGGGCACAACAATTCGTGCAGGTTTATGTTCACCCATGATCTCTGCAAACACCTGGTTGAATTTCGGCCAGTTGGCAATGTCTGCAATAAACACATTCACCTTCAGGATATGATGCAGATCGCTTCCGCTTGCTTTTAAAATGATCTCAATGTTTTTCATGCATTGCCGCACTTCATCTTCAATACTTCCTGTTTGCGGTTCACCTTTTTCGTTAATGGGTAATTGTCCGCTCACATATACTGTTCCGTTGTGTACAATACCGGGCGAGTAATAACCTTTTGGTGTGGGCATTGCTTCGGGATAAATCTTTTTCATCTGCTTCAGTTTTATAATGGATGATGTATGGTGTGAAAAAATATCACTTTGTAACGATCCATTTGATACAAACCGGCTTCGATACTTTGATGCGCTTTTTGGTATCATCAAGCAACCCTGTTTGTTTATCTATTTTAAAGATCACGACTTCATCACTGTCACGGTTGGCGACCAATAAGAAATTTCCTGTGGGATCGAAGTTGAAATTACGTGGATGAATACCAAGTGATGGTTGAAAGCCGGTTACCTGTATCATGCCATTATCCTGGTCAATACGGAAAATGGCAATGGAGTTAGCATCGCCACGGTTGCTGGCATAAAGAAAACGGCCATCGGGCGACACATGAATATCGGCAGAACCATAAGCACCCTGGTAACTGATGGGGTGTGATGATGTGTTTTGGATAAGATTGAGTTGCCCGTCCAAATATTCAAACACACTGATGGTTCCTGTCAGTTCTTCAATAAGATAGGCCCTGCTGAGTTTTGGATGAAACACAAAATGCCGTGGACCTGCTCCAGAGTTTACTTCCACATAAGGTTGCACACCGGGCTGTAATGCGCCGCTGCCCGGCGCCACTTTATAGATCATCACTTTATCGGTACCAAGGTCAGGTGCAAAAAGAAAATTAAAATCGGGAGAGAACACGGTACTGTGTACATGCGATTTTTCCTGGCGGCTTCTGTTAACGCTGCTACCTTTTAACTGAATGATCTGTTTGGGTTGACTGATCTGCCCGTCGCTCCTTGCTTCCATTACAGCAATGGTGCCGCTGCTGTAATTACCTGCCACCAGTACATTCCCTTTTTTATTGATGCTGATGTAACAGGGATGTGCACCTGCGCTGGTAACCTGGTTTAAAAATTTCAAGGAACCATCTGCTTTGTTGAATTGAAAAGCACTTACCATACCTGTGTTATCTTCATTTACAGCATACACATATTTTCCGTCGGGTGCAACAGCAAGGTAAGATGGGTTGGATGTTTTTACTGAAGCACGTTGCACCGCATCACCTGTTTGCGGATTAAAGTTGTACGAATAAATGCCTTCACTGCCCGCAGTGGTATAGGTGCCTATGAGCAGGTTGTATTGCTGTGCAGAAACAGAACCGGTTACTATCATACAAAGAGGCAGCAACAGTTTATACATAATGTAAGTTTAAATGATGATTTGTTGCATTTGCTGCAACGGCATTAAAGGTAATGCATTCACACAGGGCTGCAAAAGAGCAGCGTTGAACGACTGCTTAGTAATTATCAGCAAAATATTGTTTGGTATAAATGAAACGCACAACAAGATAAATGAGCAAACCAAACGGCCCGATCATGAATGTAAAGAACAGGCATGGCAACAGTACCCAATGGTGAATGCCGTGCTTCTGAGCATTCTTTTTTATCCAGATGCCCACCATCAGATCAAAAGCAAGGAAATGAAGCCAGGCTGTGGTTACAGCAATTTTGTTTGTAAATAATTCCATTACACCATCAAGTGTGCTGAACTTCTGCATATCGCTCAATGGAAAGTTTTGTGCAAGCAGCCAGGAGTAAATGATGATGAACAACGTAACAACAATTCCAATCAGGAGTTTATCAACCGAAGGCCAAAAGGGGCTTACAATAAAAAGAATGAGCCATGCAACAAAGGCAATGGTATTGGCCAGCTGAAAAATTAAATCAGGACTCATGCAGAAAGTTTTTTTGAAAGATAAAGATTTATCGTTTCTTCTTTCTGTACAAGTCCTGACGATGGTTGCGAAACCGGTTTGTTTTATTTCGTGAGTTTAGCCAGTGCTGCTACAATGCGCTTTTCTGTTTCTTCGTCCGTTAACTCTTCAGGAACAAAAGACTGACCAATTACTTTTTCATACAGTTCAATATAACGTTTACTGATGGTGTTTACCCATTCATCGCTCATTTCGGGAACTGTTTGCCCTTCTTTGCCCATAAAATTATTTGCAATGAGCCACTCTCTTACAAATTCCTTGCTCAGTTGTTTCTGGCGTTCGCCGCTTAACTGGCGTTCTTCAAAACCATCTGCATAAAAGTAGCGTGATGAATCGGGGGTATGAATTTCATCCATCAGGTAAATGGTATCACCTATTTTTCCAAACTCATATTTTGTATCAACAAGGATCAAGCCCTGTTTCGCTGCAATTTCTTTACCACGTGCAAATAACTGTAAAGCATAGTTGCTCAGTTGCTGCCATTCTTCTTTTGTACACAGTCCTTTTTCAATGATCTCAGCCGGCGAAATATCTTCATCATGTCCTTCTTCTGCTTTGGTAGAAGGGGTGATGATGGGAGTAGGGAAGTAGTCGTTCTCTTTTAAACCTTCGGGTAAAACAGCACCGCAAAGTTCTCTTTTGCCGGAAGAATAAGTACGCCATGCATGGCCCACAAGGTTGCCACGTACAACCATTTCAATTTTAAACGGAACACAGCGTTTGCCGATGCCAACGTTGGGCGCAGGAACAGTAAGTAACCAGTTGGGGCAAATATCCTCTGTTGCCTTCAGCATGTAGGCAGCTATCTGGTTTAACACCTGTCCTTTAAATGGAATGGGGCGGGGAAGAATAACATCAAAAGCCGAAATGCGGTTGCTGGCGATCATCACCAGCAGATCGTTACCGATGCTGTACACATCTCTTACTTTTCCTTTGTAAAATTTTGTCTGATTGGGAAATTGAAACGAATTCATGCGCTAAAGTAAAGCGGGCAGGCATGTTTGCCAAAGTTTTACCGGAAAATTCAAAAAAGCTGCATGGAACAGTGCGAAAGAAAATTTTTGAATGAAACTAACAATCACTATTTTGCTGTTAACTTAACCAAAAACGTATTGCTATGCAAAGAAAACCGTCAGTGTTTTTGCTACTGTTATCCTGCCTTCTTACCATTACTTCTTATGCACAGTCTGTTACCATACGGGGAAGCGTTAAAAACGCAACTTCCGGCGAAGCTGTTCCAGCCGTAACGGTAACGGTAAAGGGCACCAACACAGGGGTGTACACAAATGAAAACGGAGAGTTCAATTTAACAGTACCATCACTGCCTGTTACATTGGTTGTATCCTCCGTTGGTTTCGAAACCAAAGAAGTGTCTGTCAGCAGTGCTTCAACTCCCGTAAGCATATCGCTGGCTATCGTCAGCACCATACAACCTGAAATTGTTGTATCAGCTACCAGAACAGCTACCAGTCAATTATTATCGCCTGTAACAGTTGAACGTGTAAGCGCCCCTGCCATTCAAATAGCACCGGCAGCGAATTACTACGACATCATTTCCAATTTCAAGGGTGTGGACATGCTGGCCTCTTCGCTTACGTTTAAAACGCCAACAACAAGAGGTTTTCTCGGAAGCGGTAACGTTCGTTTTAACCAGATTGTTGATGGTATGGATAACCAGGCTCCGGGTTTAAATTTTTCAGTAGGTAGTGTTATAGGCTTATCTGAACTGGACGTAGATAATATGGAATTACTCCCCGGTGCATCATCTGCCTTGTATGGCCCGGGTGGTATGAATGGTACATTGCTGGTAAACAGTAAGAATCCATTCAAATATCAGGGGTTGTCTTTCCAGATAAAACAAGGTGTAATGAATACCGATGGAAAATTCAGAAATCCATCGGGCTATACCAACTGGACTTTGCGTTGGGCACATAAAGTGAGTGAGCGTTTTGCATTCAAGATCACATCTGAACTAGTGCAGGCCAAAGATTGGGTTGCTGCTGATACCAGGAATTACAACAAGAATAACGGCGCATTACTTCCTGGCGGCAGAAGTGTACCGGACTACAATGGTATTAACGTGTATGGCGATGAAGTTTCAAGGGATCTTCGCCAGGTGGTAGATGCATTTATTGCCGGCGGTGTGGATTTTTACCGTGGAATCAGAAATACAATGACCTCGCCGATCATGGTTTCAAGAACAGGTTATTCAGAAAAAGAGATTGCAGATCCTAACACCGTTAACTTTAAGTTAGGCGGATCGCTCAATTATAAAATTGACAATAAAACAGAAGCTATTTTAAGCGGCTTTTGGGGAACCGGTAATACCTTATATACCGGAAGCGACAGGTACAGTCTGCAGGATTTAAAAATGGGTCAATATAAATTTGAACTTAACAGTAAGAACTGGCTGGCCCGTGTTTACACTACACAGGAAAACTCCGGCAATTCTTATAACATGACGGCGGCAATTTCCTATTTCAATGAAGCCTGGAAAGGAACACAGGTATGGTTGCCAGAGTACACTGCGCAGTATGTAAACAACAGGTATGTTCTTGGTATGTCTGAGCAGGCATCGCACGATGGAGCAAGAGCTTATGCTGACAGGAACAGACCAATACCCGGCACACAGGCATTTAACCAGCTGTTTAATTTTATTAAAGGAGTTCCTATTGGGAAAGCAACAGCAGGCGCACCTTATGGTGGCGGCAGGTTCCTTGACAGAACTGATTTGTGGCAAGTGGAAGGGCAGTATGATTTTACGCACCTGCTTAAAGGATTTGCAGATCTGTTGGTGGGTGGTAATTACAAGAAATACATTCTTAACTCACAGGGAACCTTGTTTGCTGACAGTACTGGAACAATTGATATTAACGAAGTGGGTGCTTATGCACAAATCGCCAAAGAATTTTTTAATGACAGGTTGCGCATTACTTTAAGCGGACGTTTTGATAAGAATCAAAACTTTAAAGAACGCTTTACGCCAAGAGCTACTGCTTTGTTAAAGTTGGCAAAAGACAACAATCTCCGTTTTTCTTACCAAACAGCCTATCGTTTTCCAAGTACACAAATGCAGTGGATCAACCTGTTTGTAGGAAATGAATACACGTTGATTGGTGGGCACGAAAATTTCAGATCTTTCTATAATTTAAATGGCAGCCCTGTATTTGCAAGAGGGGCAAATGGTGGTGCCACAAGCGAACAGGTAACAGTAGTGGATTTAAAACCCGAATCTGTTACATCGTTTGAAGTTGGATACAAGGGGCTTGTTTTAAAGAGTAAATTATTAATTGATGCATACGCTTACTACGGACAGTATACTGATTTCCTTACACGCAGAAGAGTAATACAAACTGCAACCGGCAAAGATTTTTCAATTCCGGTTAATTCAGACGCTGTTGTAAAAAGCTTTGGCTACGGTGTTAGTGTTGATTACAGGTTGCCTAAAAATTTTCTTGTGGGTGTAAACTTTGCAAGTGATGAATTAACAGATGTGCCAGCAGGTTTCCAGGCTGGTTTTAACACGCCGAGGTATAAAACCAACGTTAAATTGAGTAACACTGGTTTGGGGGCAAAAAAACTGTTTGGTTTCAGCATTGTATATAAATGGATGAGCGATTACAATTTTGAAAGTGATTTTATCAATGGGCATGTTCCATCTATTCAAACTGTTGATCTCCAGTTTATGTATAAAATTCCGAACTCCAGGTATATGTTCAAACTAGGAGGTACAAACATCTTTAACGAGTACTATGTACAGGCTCCAGGAAACCCTGCTATAGGAGGTTTGTACTATGTTAGCATTGGCTACAACGTTTTTTAATTCAGTAACTAACCACTAAAGAAATTATTATGCTTAAAAAATATTCAAGACAAATACAGGTTTACGTAGCTGCATTATTGTTGCTGTCAACGGCCTGCAATAAAGTGTATGAACCTGTTGCATCAAACAACCCGGCACTTGACACAGTAAATACCATTGGAAAACGAATTGAAGCCAATGCATCATTTTCAATATTTACCGCTGCGTTGAAGCGTACCGGCATGTATGCCTATCTGAATGTGCCGTCAAACAGTTTTACAGTGTATGCTCCCAGCGATGCAGCATTAACTACTGCGGGTCTTTCACTTGCAGTTGTAAATGCAATGCCGCTTCAGGATCTTACGGCTGTAATTCGTTATCACATTCTGCAAAACGAAAAGCTGATGTCGGCAAATATAGCAACAGCAACAGTAGCTGCACCAAATGTAATACGCATCAGTTCACTTCCCATTGGTACGCTTCCTGCACCGGCACCTGCTAATTTCCCGATATGGATGCCTTTGTTCCCATCGAAAAATGCAGTAACAAATACCATCAATAATATTCCAATTGCTGCGGCCGATGCCATTACAGGATCCAATGGAGTTGTGCATAGCCCGGCAACGGTTATAATGCCACCCAAATCTGTATTATGGGATACAATCAGCAACGATCCTGATCTTGCTTATTTCAAAGCGGCCATTCAGCGTGGCGACCAGGCTGCTGCATCTTCTGCAGAAACATTTCAATATGCTTTGTCGCAACCGGTGATCAACTTAACGGTGTTTGCGCCAAATAATGCTGCATTTCAAACGCTCATTTATGGGCTGGTGTACCAGCAGGTATTTGCTGCAACTGGTGGTAATGCTACTGTTGCCGATCAGCAAGCTACTGCAGCTGTAAATGCAGGACCAGCTTTCTTAAGCACAGCTGCAGTAACACCGGCAATGGCGCAGGGAATTGTGGCCTATCATTTACTTACACTGAACAGAAGAGTGTACTCTGTTAACTTCCCGCAAACTGCTGCCAATTATCAAACCTTTATCAACCGTTCCATTGCTGCGCACCCTGGCCTCGCAATTTCTTCTACACTTGCATCCGGCTTTGGAGCTGCATTGAGTGTAAAAGGAGTAGGCAACCCCTCTGCTGCTGCTGCAATAGCAGGTAGCCCGTTGGGAGTTGATCGCTTGGCTGTTAATGGCGTGTTTTACAAAATAAATCAGGTGCTGTTACCTCAGTAAGTCTGAACAAATGATATCTGTCATAAAAGCTGCCCCTTTTGAGGGGCAGTTTTCATTTGAATGATTCCTGTATTTTTACAGCGAGTTAATTTTAACCGCCGATGCAGATCATTTTGTTTGATACGGAAACAAGAAACAGTTTTTATCCTTTCTCTCTTATTCGTCCGTTGTCTGCATTCCGTTGCGGTATTTTCACAACAAGAGAACGCTGGAGTTTTGTTTTGCAGCAAGATGTGTTTACGCTTACAGAAGACCATCTCGCCGCAGCTTTTCCATTTGCAGAACTGCAAGAGAATGATTATTTATACATCAATGCGGCTGCAGTTTATTCAAATGAGTTACTCCAGGCTGTTACTTCGCTTGTTGCGGAACAATTACTGCAACAAAATAACCTGCTGCTGGCAGTACGCACCAAACAAAAACTCACTTTTCCTATAAATCAAGGTTTACTTGCAAACTGCACAACAGTTGAATTGAATACTCCTGTAAGATTTCTGCAGTTTGCATTTGATCTTGTGACGGCTAATGATGAGCTGATACGAACCGATCTGCAATTGATCCGTGCAAAAAAGTTATCTGCTCCCATTTCATCAACCAACAATGTGATCAATCCTGAACAAGTATTTATTGAAGAAGGTGCAGTTGTGGAATACTGCAGCATCAATGCATCAGCAGGGCCGGTATATATTGGTAAAGATGTGTTGCTGATGGAAGGCAGTATGATCCGTGGGCCATTTGCTGCACTTGATGGCGCAGTGGTGAAGATGGGGAGCAAAATTTATGGAGCCACAACTGTTGGAAGAAAATGCACAGTGGGTGGTGAAATTAAGAACAGCATTTTCTTTGATTATTCAAACAAAGCACATGATGGATATATTGGCGATGCTGTAATAGGGTCGTGGTGCAATATTGGCGCAGGTGCATCCTGCTCCAATGTGAAGAATACGGCAGGGGAAGTAAAACAATGGAATCCATTCCTTCACCAATGGATCAGCGCCGGTACAAAATGTGGTGTAATGCTGGGCGATTATTCAAAAGTGTCTATTAATGCATCACTCACAACAGGAATGGTGAGCGGCATCTGCAGTAATATTCTCACAACAGGGTTGTCGCCCAAATTTGTAAAAGATTTTACCTGGAATATTCATACAGGTGAGCAATACATTCTTGAAAAAGCACTGCATGATATTGAAAACTGGATGCAGATGAAACAACAAACTTTAACTAACAACGATAAGCAGATACTGGAATATATTTACGCCCAACAAAAATAAACTACGATTTAAAACAAAAGATTATGAGACAACAGGTAGCCGCCGCAAACTGGAAAATGAATTTAACTTTTCAGCAGGCCGAAGAACTGATCAATGGCATTATTAATACCCCGTTTACTTTATCAGCAAGCCAGCGTGCTGTGTTTGCAGTTCCGTTTCCATACCTTTCCATGGTGGTTGCAAAATTAAAAGGACACCTTAATACAGGCGTTGCTGCCCAAAACTGCTACACTAAAACATCTGGTGCTTACACAGGTGAAACTTCTGTTGAAATGCTGAAGTCGATCAACGTTGGCTATGTTGTTCTTGGTCATAGTGAACGCCGTGAATACTTTAACGAAAGCAATGAAATGCTGGCCGAAAAAGTAAATACTGTTCTGGCAGCAGGTTTAACGCCCATCTTCTGTTGTGGTGAAGCATTGGCTATTCGTGAGGCAGGAACACAAAATGAATACGTAGCAAATCAACTCAAGGAAAGTCTTTATCATTTAAGTGCCGATGAGTTGAAAAAAGTGATCATTGCTTATGAACCTATCTGGGCAATTGGTACAGGAAAAACAGCTACATCCGAACAGGCACAGGAAATGCATGCGCATTTACGTGGTGCATTGGCATCGCAATACGGCACAGATGTTGCGAATGAAATTTCCATTTTGTATGGTGGTAGTGTAAAAGGTTCTAATGCAAAAGAAATATTCGGTCAGCCGGATGTGGATGGTGGACTTGTGGGTGGTGCATCATTAAAAGCAGATGAATTTGTACAGATCATTCAGTCACTGAAATAAACGAACGGTTATGCAAAGGGCAGAGCAGTTGCAGAAATTATCGCATCAGCATCATAATGGCTTAATGGCCGTTTTGCTCTTAAAAAAAGGTGTGGAGAAACAGGCAGACCTGTCTGCAATGAACGACTTTATTGTAGATACATGGAACAACGAACTGCGGAATCATTTCATAAAAGAAGAAGTGTTTTTGCACCCGCATGTTCTGGCGCTGCCTGATCTTATGCCTTTGTATGAGCAAATGAAAGAGGAGCATCACAGCATGCGTAAAATGATTAACGATATCCGCAGTGGCGGGTCGTCATATGAATTGGTTACTTCATTTTATTCCTTGCTTGAAAAACACATCCGCTTTGAGGAGCGTGAAATGTTTGGATATATACAGGAACATATACAGGAAAATGAACTGGCCGCAGCGGGAAGGGCTTTTGAATCGCTCACGGCAAAAGCCTGCTCCGATTACCCGGTGAAATTTTGGGAATAAGATTTCGTATCTTACAAATGTAACAGGTGCTTGCAGTTACAAGGCAAACTGAGTATTATGATTAACTGCCTGGCATGCCTGTAACTGTACAGTTTTTGTTGCAGGATCAAAAAAACTGTTTGTATGGCTAAAATTCTTATTCTCTTTGCACATCCTGCAATGGAAAAGTCGAGGATTCATAAACGACTTGTTGAACATATTCCAAAGTCAGGCGACATCCGCTTTCATGACCTCTATGAACGTTATCCCGATTTTGATATTGATGTTTCGTATGAGCAGCATTTGTTATTGAAACATGATGTGATCATTTTTCAACATCCGTTTTATTGGTATAGTTCACCCGCCATTATTAAACAGTGGCTTGATCTTGTACTTGAACATGGCTGGGCTTATGGTACTGGAGGCAGGGCGCTGGCTGGAAAGAAGTTTATGAATGCTATTTCAACTGGTGGTTCAAAAAACTCTTACAGTTCTGTTGGCCGCAACAAATATTCATTAAGTACTTACCTGTTACCTTTTCAGCAAACAGCTTTTTTGTGCGATGTGGAATACCTGCCACCGTTTGTAATACATGGAACTCATCGGTTATCTGAAGCAGATATGGATCTGCATGCGTTGCAGTATGAACAGATGCTGCTGGCACTGGGAACCGACCGCATCAGCAAACCCGAAATTGAAAGCTGTATTTACATGAACGATCTTGTTCCCATTCCTCAAGCAATACAATCATAGTTATGGATAATAATGCATTTCTTTTCCAGGCAATGGTTTACCTGGCGGCAGCTGTGATCATGGTGCCGCTGGCAAAACGTCTTGCATTAGGATCTGTACTGGGTTATTTACTGGCTGGTATTCTTATTGGGCCTGCAGTATTAAAGTTCATTGGTGGCGAAGGTGAAAGCCTGATGCATTCGGCTGAGTTTGGTGTGGTAATGATGCTATTCCTGATTGGTCTTGAACTGGAACCAGCGGTGCTTTGGCGTTTGCGAAAAGCAATTCTTGGCATGGGTGGCTTACAGGTATTGATCACGTCCGTTATAATTTCAGGTATCGCTTTTTATGCAGGGCTTCCTTGGCAATCGTCATTAGCAATTGGAATGGCACTTGCATTAAGTTCTACAGCATTGGTATTACAAACACTTGCTGAAAAAGGAATTGATAAAACAACTGCCGGGCGAAGTGCATTTGCGGTATTGCTTTTCCAGGATATCGCCGTCATTCCCATGCTTGCATTTTTTCCGCTATTGGCAATAACTGGTTTGGGAAATCCTGAAGCAGCATCACACTCGGCAGGGGGGTGGATTGAAAGTCAGGGAGCATGGATGCGTACGTTGATCATTACCGGAGCCGTTGCATTGATTATTGTTGGCGGACGATATCTTGTTCCTCCCATTTTTCGACTGGTTGCATCCACTCAATTAAGAGAAATGTTTACAGCAACAGCATTATTGCTGGTGGTTGGTATTGCCGTGCTTATGTCATCGGTGGGTTTAAGTCCGGCATTAGGTACATTTCTCAGTGGTGTTGTACTGGCAAACAGTGAATACAAACACGAACTGGAAAGCGATATTGAACCATTCAAAGGATTGTTACTTGGTTTGTTTTTTATTGCGGTGGGCGCATCAATCAATTTTGAGTTGATACTTGAACATCCGCTCCTCATTTTTGGTTTGGTGCTGGCTTTAATGTTTGTAAAAGCACTGGTGCTGCTGATCATTGGTAAAGCATTTGAATTACGCATTGATCAGAATATTATTTTCTCTTCTTCCTTATCGCAGGTGGGAGAATTTGCTTTTGTGTTGCTTAGTTTTTCATTGACAGAAGGAATTGTTGCACGAAATAATGTAGAGATACTGATGGCAGTTGTTGCCATTAGTATGTCGCTTACGCCAATTGCATTTTTCCTGAACGAAAAAATTGTATTACCCTTTGTTGATAAACGATTGTCTAATGCTGTAAAGGAACAACGTGAAGCAGACACAGTGGAAGAAAAGAATCCTGTGATCATTGCAGGATTCGGACACTTTGGAAATATCATTGGCCGTTTTTTGCGTGCACATGGTATTAAAACAACCATTCTTGATATTGACAGTAACCGTGTTGATTTTCTGCGGAAGATGGGTTTTAAAGTGTACTATGGTGATGCAAGCCGGTATGATATTTTGTTGGCTGCCGGTGCAGCTGAAGCTAAAATGATCATCATTGCAATGGATGATGCTGAGAAACGCCTGCAGATGATTGAAACAATTAAAAAACATTTTCCTGATCTGCAAATGCTGGTGCGTAGCAGTACAAGAGAAGATACATACGATCAGATGAATGCCGGTATCCTGCACATTTATCGTGAAACAATTGATACATCATTGCGGATGGGAGTTGACGCATTGAAAATATTGGGGCATAGGGCTTATTCTGCACAACGTGCAGCAAGAACGTTCTTCCGTTATGATGAACAGAAGCTGAAAGATTTGTCGAAAGTGCGTAACAATGAAAAGGAATACATTAACCAGGCAAGAGAATATATTGAAGAACTGGAAGCCATTATACAGGCCGATAACCAGGCGCTTCATTTACGGAAAGATCTTGGCTGGGATGAAGACAGTTTGATTGCTGATGAAAAAGTGAAGAAGGATGAGTGATGAGTAATGAATGATGAGAGTCCTGAGCAAAGTCGAAATTGACTTAATTTTATCCAGCTACTGTATTCATCATTCAACTTTTCATCACATGCTGCGCACGTTCAAGCCTGTCGTTAACAGCCCGGCCCAAACCTTCGTTAGGTAAACGTTCAGCAATAATTACATCCGCCTTTAACGTATCAGCTTCACGAAGGGTATGAAATAGATGCTTTGCCGCCTCTTCTGTACTTCCGGTTGCAGATAAAATAAACTGCTGCTCTTTTGAAATCGCTGTATGATGCGCTTGGAAATTAATGAGCACAATTTTTTTTGCCGCAAATTGCGGAAGTAGGTTATCAATATTTCCTAAATACAATGGCGTATTTGTTGCATAATGACTTTTTAACTGACCGGGACTATCAGGATTCTCCGTGATCTTTTTACTGATGATTACTTTGTGACCAACTGCTTTTTCAATGGCTTCAACAGCAATACCACCAAGTCTATACACTTCCAGTCTGTCCTCTTCATTCCATCCCACAATGGTTGATTCAACACCAACGCCACATGCACCCCCGTCGAGTATGTAAGGAATCTTATCGTGCAAACCTTCAAACACATGCGCTGCAGTGGTGGGGCTTACGTAACCCGATGGGTTTGCACTTGGTGCAGCCAGCGGAAAATCGATTTGCTGTAACAGTTCGATCGTTAAGGGGTGATTGGGAATGCGGATAGCAACCCTGCTGCTGCCAGCAGTAACAAGATCAGGAACAAGCGCACTTTTTTTGAACAGCATGGTTAATGCGCCTGGCCAGAATGCTGCCGCCAGTTGTTCTGCTTCCTGCGGAATATCATCAATGTAAGGCGCCGCTTTTTTAAACGATGCCACATGCATGATCAGCGGATTGAACTGTGGCCTGTTCTTTACTTTGTAAATCTGCAACACAGCATCCTCGTTCAATGCGTTTGCTGCAAGGCCATACACTGTTTCGGTAGGTATAGCTACCAGTTTGCCAGC
>NZ_CAMLGT010000019.1 GCF_946479605.1 uncultured Lacibacter sp. | reverse complement strand
TGTTGCTTATTTTCAACAAAAAGTACAGTTAATCAAAGGATTGTATCTTTGAACTTTCAAAAACAATGGAAATATTCATATTACTTGTTCTTATTTTTTTAAACAGCCTTTTTGTAATTGCTGAGATCACGCTGGTTTCAGCCCGCCGTTCCCGACTTGAAATGTTTGCCGCAAAAGGCAGCAGCAGCGCACGTACCGCTCTTGAACTGGCGGAAAATCCTGAGATCTTTCTTTCTGCAGCACAGATTGGTATTACATTGATTGCCATTCTTACGGGTGTGTATTCCGGCGAAAAATTTGGTAAAGACCTCTCTCCTTTTTTTGAACAGTTTGCAGTACTGAAACCATACGCTGAAGAAATTGCCACCGGAATTATTGTATTAATCGTTACCATTCTATCGATCATACTGGGTGAACTTATTCCAAAACGCATAGGGTTGATGAATGCCGAAAAGATAGCCATGGCTGTTGCAAAACCCATGAAGATCTTTGCCAAAGCTGTGCATCCCATTGTTTGGTTCCTTAACAGCTCCACCAATCTTATTTTCCGTTTGCTGAATATTAAAACTGTTTCAGAAAACCATGTAACGGAAGAAGAGATCAAAGCCATTATCAGCGAAGGCACAGAACAGGGAACCATTGAAGAAGCGGAACAGGAAATCATTGAACGTGTATTTCATCTTGGCGACAGGAATATTACATCGCTGATGACACACCGCAACGATATTATCTGGTTTGACCTGAATGATACCGAATCGGCCATTAAAGAAAAGATCGTGAAAGAACCACATTCCATCTATCCAATTTGCGAAGGTGATCTTGACGATATTAAAGGCTTTGTTTCAATTAAAGACATGTATGTGTCTGATGATTTTACACTGTTTAAAGACTTAATGAAACCGGCACTTTTTGTTCCCGAAAATAATTCGGCTTACCAGGTGCTGGAAAAATTTAAACAGGGAAAAACACACAGTGCTTTTATTGTTGATGAATACGGAAGCGTACAGGGTATGATTACTCTCAACGATATTCTTGAAGCGATCGTAGGTGATATTCCTGAACCGCACACTGATGACTACGAGATCGTAAAACGAGATGATGGTTCTTACCTGATTGATGCACAAATACCGTTTTATGATTTTCTTTCCCGTTTCGAAAAAACAGAATGGATGAATGAAGGCGAACAGGAATTTGATACGCTGGCCGGCTTTATTTTACACGAACTGGAACGGATTCCACATGCAGGCGATAAATTTGAATGGAAGGGCTTTACGTTTGAGATCATAGATATGGACGGGCACCGCATTGACAAAGTGCTGTTGCATGTGCCGGATGATGTAAAAGAACAGGAAGAAGCAGAATAAATTCTGCTTCTGAACTATTTACAACAAAGTTTTTATAGATCAATCTTCCTTCTCTATCACATACACCAAAGAACTGCATTCTTCTTTACGGATCAATGCATTTGCATTTGACAACAATCCGTTCCAAAGACCACGCAGGAAAAAGCCCTTCTTATATTTTTCGCTGAGCAACGAAATGTAAAAACTATCGAGCCACATACGTCTTGTTCCAATCACCCGCAGGCCATGGCGCTTCATTAAAACCCGCATAGAGTTGGGCGAAAAATGATACAGGTGCCTCGGCACATCATAACTTGCCCAAAACTCTTTGTAAATAGCAGCATCTTTACTTTTATAATTTGGTACAGCAATGATCAATTTGCCTGTGGGTGCCAGTAAATGTTTAATGCGATCAATATATTCATCCAACTGATGTACATGTTCCAGCACATGCCACATGGTAATGACACTGTATGTCTGCTCAGGTAAAATAAACAGGTCTTCCGATGGATAAATATCGCAGTTGTATTTTTTTATGGCCTGTGCCCTTGCTTCCGGATCTGGTTCCAGCCCCACAGCATTCCATCCCGCTTTTTCCATAGTATGCACAAATGTGCCCATACCACTGCCAATATCAAGCAGCATACCCACCTGCCGCTTGGCTGCTTTTTTCACCAGCTTTTCTTTCGACATCATGGTGAAAAAACGGGCACCGTGGTATAATAAGTTAATGAGTCCCTTTTTTGTGTTGCTATGAGAAATGTAAGCTGACGAATTGTAATAAGGCCCGATCTTATCTTCTGCAGGAGCATTTAATGTGTACCTGAAACCGCACATACCGCATTCGGCAATGGTAAAGGTTTCATTACTTACAGTATGATCTTTTGCAGTTAAAACAGGTTTGATCATTTCGTTCTTGCATACCGGGCAATGGGCATAATTCATCAGCTGAAGGTTCATAGTTGGCGCAGTTCGTTTCTGGGTCATAAGGTTCGGATTTTATGCAATGCCGGTGCTTCGTTTAACTTCAGTTTCCTGTTGTTTCCCTGGCTGCCCCATTGCTTTGAGGAATTTGCGAAATACAAAATAGCAATTAATGCAGACAAGAACAATGCCACGGCAAATACCCACCAAAGATTGAGGGTTTTTCTTTTTGTGCCCGACAGTAATTCCGTCATTTCCTCACTTGTTTTTTCCTGCTCCCCCACACGTACAGAATGCAGCGTATTCTTACGAATGATCTTTTCGGCTCTTACGGGAGTTGAGCTAACTGTTTCAAAAAGAGAGCTGAACTGCAGGTTCTTTTGCTCATCTTTTGTAAACACACCAATTCCCTGTAAAGTAACACTACCGCTTTCAGCTAATGACTGCTGAAAATGTTCAGAAAATTGCAGCTGCTTTTGTTTGGCGGCTACGTTATCAATGCCTAAACGGCTTTGCAACCATTGGCTAAACTCCTCATCATGTTCCTTTGCAAGAGGTGAAAAATGAAGCACAAACTCAGGTGCGTATAAAACCCTGTTGGGAAAATCAAGACGGGCAGGCAAATGCTCTACCGAAAACGTACCGATACCCTGTAAAGAAACCTGCTTCCGGAAAGAAAGATAATGTACTACCTGTTCAACCATGCCCTCTTTATTGCTTTTGGTCAAAAGTAAGCCTTATTCCGGCAAGTAAGTTAAACCCAACCACCTGGTAATTATTCCAGCGCTGGTAAGTTTTATTGAAGATGTTATTGAACTGTCCCCAAACACTGATGAGCGGATGCACTTTAAACTCCATACCAGCATTGAGATCGAACACCGCCGGCAAACGATCTGTACCATTTGGTATTTTCTGGTAAACAGGCCCCTGCCATGCAAACAGGTCGGACTTTACCATGATCTTTTTATTCGGCTGCCAACGCAAAGCTGCTGTTAACTCTACCGGCAAAACATGCCAAGGACGGGCTTCGTCCTGTTGGTTGAGGAAATTATAAATATCCAGTTTGGCACTGGCATTAAACTGATCCTGTGCTACAAAACCAAGTTCTGCCTGCGAATGAATGGCCTGAAGTTTTCCTTCACGCACTACTTCAAACAATCCGGGTTGAATTTTATTGCTGTATAACGGTAAACTCAGGAACTCAGCAAAGCCCGATTGAATGCGGTAGTTGAATGAATTGGCCACCGTTCCTTTGAACCCTCCATAAAACTCAGTAATGCGGGTGTTGTATTGCGACAATGGCTGGTTGATCCATGGGTTTTGCGATACCAGGAACTGGTAACTGTTCTTACGCACATAACCCGTCCAGCCTGCAGTAAGAATGATCTGTTTTTCCTGCAAATGCACATCCACCAGTACATCGGGCAGCACATTCAGTTTGCCTTGATCCCATGTGGGGCGGATGCCTCCTTTAATATACAGCCTCGATGTTTTGAGCATGGCAGCAGCATTCAGGAAAAAGAGATTGTTGCTGTAGGCTGTACCACCTGTTGGCGTATAGGTTGTAAGATCAACATTACCACGCACCAGCATACCAAAACTGTTACCGAAGCGCACTTCCACCGGCAGGTCAAGTACGCCGTTTGTTTCGGTTGAACGTGTATCACTGAACACATTGATATTAAGGTCAGGATTGTAACTGATACCAAAACGGTTCACAAAAGCATTGCGCACACCTGCTCTTATATTAATTGTTTGATAAGGCTTCCGTAGCGAATCGTCTTTTGTATTTGCAAAAGCAGCATCTGGTCCATACAGGTAAAAGGTTTGGTTTTGATAACCGGCTTTACCATACACTTCGACTTTGTTAAGCACCGTATTGAGGTTGGCAGAAAACGAGGTATTACTGAAACGTTGTACCCGGAGCTTGCCTCTTTGTGAAAGATGATTGGCAAACAGCGTGAAGTTGGTTTTCTTGCCATCGCCCAACGTAAAACCGGCATCAATGAGCGGTGTATTATAATTACCATAACCGGCTTTTATATAATTACTGTTATGCGCCAGCCCTGTGGAATCAATTTGCAGCGACATGGGTTTTAACCCAACTGGCTGCAGGTTAAAGAACAGGTTTTGTACCGGAATATTGTATGCAAGGTTTGGCGCCCCGGTTTCAGGTGCAGGTGGTGTGGCATTGAAATTGATCTTTACAGCATTTTTTAATACCGGTTTAAATGCTGATACAATTTCAACAGACTGTTTCTTAGTGGTATCCTGAGCAAACAATCCTGTTGTTGTTAAACAAGCTGCAAGTGAAAATATAATTCGGTTGTTCATGTACTTCGTTGTTGATGGTTATGATCTGCTTCCTTTCTTTTGCCGGCTTTATTGATCAGCCGTCTACTTTTGAATTTTTCTTTTCCTCGTCAATCACCTGCTGCAGTTTTCCTTGTGCTTCCTGCTTCAACTGCTGGTTGGTGGCATTTTCAACAATACTCTGGAAAGTTGCTTTTGCATTGAAATAATCCTTCTGCTTAAAGTAAATATCACCCAGCATGATGTAGGACTTGGTTACCCAAAAATCATACGAACCACTTTGTTTGATCACTTCAAATGCAGCTTTCTCTGCATTGGCCAAACTATTCAGATCAAAATAACACTTGGCAATTTCATAACGTGCTTCAGCAGCCCACTCACCTTTGTTTAAACTTACCACTGCTCTGTACGATGTAATGGCTTGGTCGTATGCATTGTTCAACTGGTGATTTCTTCCGGTAACAAGATTCGACAATGCTTTATCATCATTCCCTGCTCCTTTTGCAATCAGCAGATCCTTTGCAACATCTGCAGCCTGCTTATATTCTTTTAACTGATAATGACAACGCAATAACCCACGCAACGATTCTAACCTGCTTTCATCCGTTGTTGCAACGGTGCGTAATATTTCATAATAAGGCTGAGCCTTTGTATAATCCTGCAATTCGAAATAATAGGAACGGGCAGCTATCAATGCACTTTTTTCTGCAAACGGGCTGTTGCCTTGCTTTGCCACATATTCATAGCCCGGCAACGCATTCTTCCAGTCTTTGCGTTGCATATAACATTCACTGCGGTTGTAATGTGCATTCAATGCATTCGCACCATTCGGGAAACGGCTGAGGTAATTATTGATCTGTTCAAGAGCACCTGTGCAATCATTATTATCCAGTTTTATTTCCACGGCTGCATAAGCCAATGAATCTGCTTCGCTTGCTGATACATTCTTTCCTGTTGAACGGACGAATGCTTCATACTCCTGCGGTCTTCCGGTTTCAACATAAATAGCACGGATGTTTTCCAGTGCAAAAGCCGCTTCTTCACTATTCGGATATTGCTGTAATAATTTTTTATACTGCTCTAATGCTTCCTGGTTTTTATTGAGGTTATAGTAACAAACTGCAAGCTGTAGCAACGCTGTTTGTTTATAGCCTGTGTTTTGTGGAGCATTGATCACATTATTCAGGAAAGGAATGGCTGCCTGGAATTTTTCATCGGCCATATAGGTTTTGGCAATTTCCATATTGGCATCGGGTACAAGGTTACTTCGTGGATGCAGACGCTGAAGCGTTGTCATCTGATCAATTTTTCCCTTGCCATTATTAATACCCGTGAGCATGGCCTTTTGATACATGGCATAATCGGCATTGGGCCATGAATAATCAATTGCTTTTTGATACATACTCAATGCAGTGGAATAATTCTTCTGCATAAAATAACAATCGGCAAGGCGGATATGTGCATCCTGGTCAATGGGCGTTGAATTAAGTGCCACACGACCAAGTGCCTTTTGGAAAAACCCCTGTGCTACAATAAAGTTTTCTTTACGCAAATAACAATATCCCATATTGTAATTCGCTTCTTTTACAGTAGCCTCTCCCATTCCGGCATTTCCGCTTTGTAAAAACTTATCGTAAAAGCGTATGGCATCATCAAGCCTGTTATTACGGTAAGCGATCTCCCCTTTCCAGTAATTGGTTAACGGAAGTACAGGTGCATTGTATTTATCTTTTAATATTTTATCCAGCAATTCATCGGCTTTGTTCAGCTGACCATCATTGATCAATTCAGCTGCACGACCATACAACATGCGTGGATATAATTTTTTTGCTGATTCCGATGGATCGGCAAGCGATTCCATCAACGCAATCGCATCTTTGTAGTTGCTGGTACCTGTAAGTAACCCAACAAGCAACTCCTTTGCTTCGTTACTGTATGTACTGCGTGGATATTCGTTGAGAAAACGTTTAAACTCACTGATGGCTACACCCTGGTAACCCAACTCATACGAAAGCTTGGCATAATTGAACAACGATACTTCACGTTGCTGCTGATTGCTGCTGTTGGCTGCACAAAAGGCAAATGCATTACGGGCATTTTCTTTCTGGTTGGTTTTTAAATAAGCATCGCCCAGCAAATACATGGCACTTTGGCTCAGCGAATCTTCGTTTCCACTTAATTGTTTGAACCCGTCAATTGCTTTTGTAAGCTGATTATTCTGGTAATAACAATAACTCAACTCATACAGGTCCTGCCTTGTAACTTTTTCCGATTTGGTTACATATTCTTCCAGTAACGGAAGCGCTCTTTTATAATCTTTCTTTTCAAAATAAGCATGACCGAGCAATTGCTTCATTTCTGTATCATAAAGCATGTTGGGTTTCTTTACCGCATCCTCAGCAATTTTAATGGCCCTGTCTTTTTCGCCACGGAAATAAAGAATGGAAGCAATGTAAAAGGGAACGATCTTTCCATATTCCGGATGGTTCTGTACTTTTTCGAAACAACCTAAGGCTTCATTATACTGTTTATCATTGTAAGCAAGAAAACCGTAGTAATAATTTGCATCAAGGTAATGTTTGTCATCAGGCATCTGGCGTATGGTATTGAACAGAGGCTTTGCCTGTTGGTAACGCTTCAAATGAAAATAGCTGTAACCCATCCTGAACTTCTGCTCCGATATCTGTTCATTATTTAAACTGGCAATGTCTGCCTTTTCGTAAAACTCAAGGGCATCAGTAAACTGCTGCTTGCGGAAATAAAAATTGGCCAGGTGAAAGCTGAGCTGCTGGGTGCGGGGCATATTGTGCACCACGGTAACAAACTCACGGCTGGGTGCTACTGCACGCTCATCATTTTGCTGCAGCCCGCAAGCCAGCAGGTAAAAATCTATTTCCTGTACCTGTATTCCACTGTTCATAACAGTAGCTGTCTGCACTTCCTGCTTTAACTCACGCAGCAAAGGCATGGCAAGACTGTACTGATCGTTCAGAAAATACTCCTGCGCCTGCTTGAATTTTGCATTGGGATCGTTATTAACTGCGGTTACCTGTGCATGCAACTGCACAGCAAAACCGGTGAAGAGGAACAAAATAATGTAAGTAATGCGGCTGTTCATTGGCGGGTAAACGTTCATCGTTGGTAAATATTTTAACCGGTGTCTTAAAATCCGTTCTGCGGGTTAAAGGTAAATTGCCCACACTCACTCAAACACTATTCCAATTTTTTGTGGATAAAAGTTCATGTTCCGTTAATTTCGCAAACGAGATCAAATATTACATGAAAAGAACCCTGCTGTATCCCTTGTGTGGTGCAGCAACTAAACTACAACGTTCGTATGAAGAAACTCTTGTCGATTAATTATTCTGCTACAGCTTTTAACATTTCGTTTTTATTACTGCGATTGGTGTTGGGCCTCAGCATGTGTGTAAATCATGGATATGGTAAGCTTGTGAACTTTGCTGATAAAAAAGATTCGTTTGTCAACTTTATGGGCATTGGCAGCACATTTACATTAGTGCTGGTGGTGTTTGCAGAATTCTTTTGTTCCATTTTTGTTGCCATTGGTTTGTTTACACGCTTTACGGTCATTCCGCTGATCATTGCAATGGGTTATGCTTTTTTTGTGGCGCATAACAGCCAACTGTTTGGCAACGGCGAATCTTCCTCCTTATACCTTGCCGGATTCTTTGCTATTTTGCTCTGCGGCCCGGGCAGATACAGTGTGGATGGGTTAATTAAATAAAACGAAGCTCGGCTTCATTACATCATGTTCAACAGCGAAACAACTATACGGGTGCGTTATGCCGAAACCGACCAGATGAATGTGGTGTATCATGGCAACTATGCACAATATTTTGAAGTGGCAAGAGCGGAAGCTATCCGTGAACTGGGTTTTACTTACAAAGAAATGGAAGCAAGTGGTGTGGTGATGCCTATTGTGGAACTGCACACAAAATTTCTTCGTCCGGCAAAGTATGATGATCTGCTGACCATAAAAACACAGTTGCGTGAGTTGCCCAAGGATCATCGTATAGAGTTTCATCATGAAGTGTATAATGAAGAAGGCAAACTGCTCACCATTGGCCGCATTGTGCTTTATTTTCTCGATGCAAAAACAATGGCACGCAGTACCATGCCCGAAGCATTGGCAAAGCATATTCAACCTTATTTCAGCTAGGCGTTAGCAACTTGCACTTATGCCCGCTTTCAGTTAATTTTAAAGCATGGATAATACAGTACAGGAACCTGCTCCTAAATACAATTTCATATCACCAAAAGAATACCTGGAAATGGAACGTGCTTCCGATGAGAAGCATGAGTATTTTGACGGGCATATTTACTTAATGAGCGGTGCAAGTTTGAAGCATTCAAAAGTGGCGATGAATCTTGCAATTAAGATTGGTAGTTTTTTAGAAGATAAAGAATGCAGCATTCTTGCAGAAACAATGCGTGTCACATCTCCTTCAAACGATTCGTACATGTACCCAGATGTATTGATCGTATGTGGCAAAGAAGAACTGGAAGATGATCAATTTGATACACTCCTGAACCCTTCGGTTATTTTTGAAATACTTTCTCCTTCTACAAGAAGCATCGATAAAGGACGAAAGATGATGTATTATAAAGAAATCCCTTCGCTTAAAGAATATTTTATGGTTGATACCGACACTCAACTGGTACATTGCGTACGCAGGCAAGCTTCCGGCGACTGGCGGCTTGAAACAATTTCGGGAGAAACTTCAACCTTGCTTATTGAAACAATACAATTCAACCTACCCCTTTCAGCTATTTATAAAGGAACAGGCATTTAATAACTATGACGAAGAAACAAATCTACGCCTCCATCATTACCATTGGCGATGAGTTGCTCATTGGCCAGGTAATAGACACCAACAGTGCGTGGATAGCACAGGAATTGAATAAGATTGGTGTTTGGTTAAAACGCCGTGTGGCAGTGGGCGATACAAGAGAAGATATCTGGCAGGCATTAGATGAAGAAAGCAAACATGCGCAGATCATTCTGCTTACAGGTGGGCTTGGCCCAACGGCTGATGATATTACCAAACCATTACTCTGCGATTACTTTGGCGGCAAAATGATCATGGATGAACAGGTGCTGGAACATGTAACCGAGATATTCCGGAAGCTGAACCGCCCCATGATAGAACGCAACATAAAACAGGCAGAAGTGCCCGATGTGTGCACTGTACTCATGAACAAACGGGGAACTGCACCGGGTATGTTATTCAGAAAGAATGACTGCATTTATGTATCAATGCCCGGGGTGCCTCATGAAATGAAAGGCCTTATGACTGATCATGTATTACCGCTTTTGCAGCAAGAGTTTCACATGCCTTACATTCTGCACCGCACGTTGCTTACGGCAGGCGTGGGTGAATCATTTCTTGCCGATAAAATTCAAAGCTGGGAAGAAGCATTGCCTGCACACATGAAACTTGCTTACCTGCCTAATTATGGCATGGTGCGTTTACGTATAACCGCCACCGGTAACAATAAAGAAACGGTGAACAAAGAACTGGATGAACAATTTGATGAACTGCAACAGCTGGTAGCTGAGTTTATGGTCATTAATGAAGATATACCGCTGGAAAATGCATTGGGCAAATTACTGCTCACTAAAAATAAAAGTATGGCAACTGCCGAAAGCTGCAGTGGTGGTTACATTGCTCACCTTATTACGTCTATTCCGGGATCATCGGTATATTTTAAAGGAACGGTTGTGGCGTATGCGTATGATGTAAAAGAAGATGTGCTGGGCGTGCAGCATACCACGCTTGAAGAGAAAGGTGCTGTGAGCGAAGAAACCGTAACGGAGATGCTGACAGGTTTATTGAAAACAACTACTGCTGATTATGGTATTGCCACAAGCGGCATCATGGGGCCCGGCGGTGGCACAGATGATAAGCCCGTGGGAACAGTTTGGGTGGCTGTGGGCAACAGGCAGCAGATAACAGCTAAAAAATTATACTTCCGTTTCGACCGTATAAAAAACATTGAATTAACCGCTGTGCATGCTATGCTGATGCTCTATCGTTTTATTCAGGGAGAAACCTCAAAATAAGTACTCAATCCTTACCTTTGACGCCGATTAACGATTGTTTGTCCAGTGCATTGGTGCAGATTTCAGCTTGCTGATGCCTGTAATGTTGTACAAGTGTGCGACGCAACCAATAACAAACAGAGCACCTGTTGCCGGTCAACAAATAAAAAACTTGAAATCATTATGGCTTTAGTTGATTTAGTAATGCCCAAGCTTGGTGAAAGTATTATGGAAGCAACCATATTACGCTGGCATAAAAAACCGGGCGACAGTATTAAAATGGATGAGACTGTGCTTGACATTGCAACCGATAAGGTTGATAGCGAAGTACCAAGCACAGCCGAAGGAGTATTAGCAGAAGTTTTATTTAGTGAAAATGATGTAGTACCGATTGGTGCTGTAATTGCACGCATTAAAACCGATGCTGCCGAAACTGTTTCCGCAGCTCCTGCTCCGGCACCCGCTGCAATTATTGAAGAACAGGTAGCTGAAGTGGTGGAAGAAGCAGCTATTCCCTACCAGCCGGCAGGTGCAAAAATTTCTGCATCAAATGGTATGCGTTTCTATTCGCCTTTGGTGTTGAACATTGCAGCCCAGGAAGGAATTAATATGGCCGAACTGGAAAAAATTCCCGGCACCGGTAACGATGGCCGTGTTACCAAAAAAGATATTCTGCAATACGTTTCAACACGCAAAACAGGTGGCGCACCACAAACTTCAGTAAAAGAAGATGTGCTGGTAGTACCGATGAACAGAGTTGAAACCCCTGCAAATAATACAGCACCAGCTCCTGCCCCATCAATGGCACCAACGGTTTACAGTGGCAACGTGGAGATCATTGAAATGGATCGTATGCGCAAGCTCATTGCCGACCATATGGTGCGAAGCAAACATACCAGTCCGCATGTAACCAGCTTTACAGAGGCTGATGTAACCAACCTTGTGCAGTGGCGTGATAAAATGAAAAAGGAATTTGAAAAACGTGAAGGCACAAAAATCACCTTCACTCCTTTGTTTATTGAAGCAATTACAAAGTGCATCAAAAAATATCCGCTCATCAACAGTTCAGTTGATGGCGACAAGATCATTATTAAGAAAGACATCAATATTGGTATGGCTACTGCTTTGCCAAGCGGCAACCTCATTGTACCTGTTATTAAAAATGCAGACCAGTTAAACCTTGTTGGTTTAACCAAGCAGGTGAATAATCTTGCAGACAGTGCACGCAACGGCAAGCTGAAAGCAGATGATACAACCGGCGGCACCTTTACCTTAACCAATGTGGGTACGTTCGGCAGTTTAATGGGTACACCCATCATCAATCAGCCACAGGTAGCTGTACTGGCAGTAGGTGCTATCAAGAAAAGACCGGTGGTGATTGAAACACCGCACGGCGATAGTATTGCCATCCGCCACATGATGTATTTGAGCATGAGTTACGATCACCGTATTGTAGATGGAAGCCTTGGTGCTACATTCTTAACAGCTGTTGCCAATGAGCTGCAAAACTTCAACCCAAACAGAGATATTTAAACCCGGGTGATACTAAAAAGAAAGCCTCTTGCAAAACAAGAGGCTTTCTTTTTAGTATTTCTTCCGTTCAAATGAATATTTTTTCCCTTTTCGTTTCACCATAAACAGGTTATCGTATTCTGTTTCGGGCAAATCGGTTAACAGGTCTTTACCCATCAGTTTATTCACCAAATCATCAACTGTGTTTGAATGCCCAACAATCAACACATCTTTCTTTTTTATTGATTTTACATACACAATAAATTTATCTGTTGTGTCTTTGGGAGAATACAATTGCACAGGCAGTTGTTTTGCTTCACTTAACGGCTGGGCAGTTGTTTTTGTACGGATGTATGGTGTAGAATAAATAGCAGCGAAATCATGACCCTGCAATAGTGTTTTCAGATTTTGTGCACGTTGCGAGCCTTCAGCTGACAAAGGCACATCGCTGCTCATATTGGCATTAGCAGTTGCTTTTTCGGCATGGCGGACAATGTAAATGGTATTACGGCTGCATGATGCGAGCAATAAACTAATTGTTAATACTGATGATAGTTTGATGAGTTTGGCTGTAAACATGAAACAAGTTTTAAAATATTTTGGCTGTTTTGTAAATTTAAGGAACAATCACCCGGTAAAAACATCATCACATGAAAACATTATCCGAAACCTGGTTTGCCGATGGCTACATTGATTTTGAGCTAAAGAAATACACCCTGCTCGCTTACCTGCAGGAAGTAAACAAATACTTTAACGAAGCAAAGCTTTACCCGCAACTGGCCGATGTGATTTTTCATTACAACAACCTGGTTGCTTTTCGTGAAAACAAAAAGTATTTGCAGGAACAGTTCCCGAAAAAACTCACCGGTATACAAATTGAAAAGCTGCAGCTGCTGTACGAACAGATGATTGAAGATGATGAGCTGATGCAGGAGCTGGAAACCATCATGCACTATTCGATCGATCGTATGAAAACAACCATCAGCAACGGTACAGAAATTTACGAGCTGGTTGAGCAAAGTATTACCATTACACCAATTGGCATTATTCCACTCGACACAACAGAAGGGTATTTGTTTCTGCGAAATAAAAACACAAAGCTTACCAATGTGTACCAATACCGTCTCAGCATTTTTGAGCGGCACGATGAACAGTACCGTACACTGAAAACCAATTTTATTGATACAAGGGTAAGCACAATTGCAAATACTTACCAGCATATCAAAAGCGAACTCATCCGCAATAAAAGTGAATTACCCAACCCTGCTGTGTACAGTATTGAAACCGATTTGAGTTACCCGGTTGAAGAAACGTTTCTGCCTATTGCTAAGCGGAGTTTTGTGAAGTTCCTGAGTGCCGCCTGAGATAGTACAGAACAAACACCGAGCTGATGAGCGGAACAATGTACAGGTACACATAAGGGATTAATACAAAGCCATAGAATACCGCTAAATAAATTTTTAATGATGCTGCTGCAAGTAATTGCAACGGCATTTTTTGTTTACGAAATTTCAACCAATAACCAACAGCAAGCAACAATACTGTTACAACCGAAGCCCATAGATGTATTTGTTTGAACTGTTCCAGTTTTTGCTCGACTGGTGCAGATGAGCTTTCGTAAAATAGTGCAGCAAGCCCAGTTCCCCTGAAAAGTTGAAACGGTTTTTCTCCAAGAGCCTGCCAGCTCTGTCCCTTCCATTCACCAAGTCCTGCAATGGTATATGTTTTAACACCACGTAGAAAAATATCCATATCCTTACTTAAGAAAGGAAGCACATACAACAGGAGTATCCCTGCAATAATTACAGTAACACATTTCATAACAATAGCAAATCCTTTCTCTTTCCATAGTAAGAGAAAGAAAAAAGGTAACCACAATACCAATGAGTAGCGGGATAACAAACAAAACAACAAGGTGATGGCCATCATCCACCATTTTCCTTTTTCAATGCTGAAAAGAAAGAATGCATAATAAGCCCCTATCAGTAACTCCACTGTACGCATCAACGAAAGATCGGCGTACAACAGATAACCCCAGAAGATGAGTTGCAGCAAGACAAATAAATACAAATGCACAAGGTTATTGGTAAAATGCTGCAGTAATCGTTGTGAAAAAGTAAGTAACAGCAGCATCCATCCTGCAAAAACAAGATAACGGTAATCAACCATCATAAACTCTGTAACATGAAAAGGTACCCAGGTAAGCGGCGGATATGTCGGGAAAAAGTCGTAACCCCATTCTGTAATTATGCTGTAAGGAAATATTCCTTGCTGATGTCGTTTAACAAGCATTTCAATTTGAGGAATAACATCCGAATCTTGTATGCGCACAGGATACATGTTTAGGTTTCTTGCCCAGAAAACAAAACATACAGCAATTGCTCCCCACCAGAGGTATTTCAATTGTTCTATTGCTTTTTCGTTTAAAGCTGTGCTACTGACGTGGGCTTCGGTTTGTATCAAAAAAGGAAACAAACCAATCAGTATTGACAATAAAAAAAGAAAAAAACCATTCCAGGCTGCCGGAAGAATTGCTGACCGCAAAAAAGTAGTAAACAGAATTTCTGATACAATCAATACAAACAAAAGACTCACAGAAAAAGTAAATGACAGTCTTGGCTTTTGTAACATCCGTTTCGTTTTACAGCAAACAAGATAAAAGAAAGCCGGGATTTACATCCCGGCTTTACTTATTTATTTTATATCCAATCCCCAGTCAATTCCTTTATCTGTTGCCGGTACACCTTCTTTCATCCACTTAGGCATGGGTGCTCCTTTGAGATAATGATCGAAGAACTGAGCTAAACGCACCGACAAATCTTTACGGTTTCTGCGTTCAACAAGGTTATGATCTTCATCGTTGTACTGCAGCAACCAAACTTTCTTATCCAATCGACGCAACGCAGTAAAGTACTCGATACCCTGATACCAAGGCACAGCACCATCTTTATCGTTATGCATCATCAGTAACGGCGTGGTTACTTTATCGGCTTTAAACAAAGGAGAGTTTTTGGTATAGAGATCAGGACGCTGCCATGGCGTTGCACCCAAACGTGTTTGACTACGTTCGTACTGGAACTGCCTGCTGATACCTGAACCCCAACGTATACCTCCGTATGCACTGAACATATTCGCAACAGGCGCACCTGCACCGGCTGCTGCAAACATTTTTGTACGTGTAATTAAATAAGCAACCTGGTAACCGCCCCAGCTTTGCCCTTGTATCGCCATCTTGGTACTGTCAACAAATTTCATTTTGCTGAGATACTTGCCTGCACTTACAACAGAGTTGTAAGCACTTTCACCCGGCTCTCCATCTTTGTAATAAATATTCGGATCGAACACCAGGTAACCATTGCTGGTAAAGTAAGCGATGTTTACTGTTGATGCACTTGGTGCAGGTGTGCGGTAAGTATATCGAGTATCGGAATTACGTTCGTAGAAATAAAAGATGACAGGATACTTTTTGTTGGGATCAAAATTCTCCGGCTTGAATAACAAGCCTTCGCTTTCCTTACCATCAAACATTTTCCATTTATGCAGTTCAACTGTATACCAGTTGTACTCTTTCTGTTGTTCGTTGATGAAGCTTAACTGTTTTGCTGCAGCATGGTTTTGTGCATTGGCAATAGTTGATGCAAAAACAGAACCACTTACCTGCGGTGTTGCTGCAGTATAAATAATGGCATCTGCATCCTTCGCTTTCTGCACACCAAAACCATTGATAGAAGCTGGATATGTTACAGGAATACTTTCATTTAAACTGAAACTGCTGCCGAGTTTATGTGTAACAAAGCCACTACCCTTTTCTTTGTTATCAAAAGTGCTGAACAGTAATGTTTCACCATCTTTTACAAACAATGCATCACGATCAAGATCAATGTTACGGAACGTGAGTTGCTTTTTACGGCCAATACCGTTGGTGATATTTACAGGTTTGTTTTTGCCTGTCATATCCAGCTTCCAGATGTCGAACTTATCGTACACATATAACGCTGCATCGCCTTCGTGCCAGCCCATGGTACCATGTGGCGGCGGATCATCGGGATGATCATCATCTTCATCAAACAACGGCACTTTAATATCAGCAGTTAATACCGATGTTTTGCCGCTTGCAACATCATAAGCCATGTACTGGCTTTTCTTCCAATCGAACCAGGCCATGTATTTTCCGGTTGGAGAAATATTACCGCTGCGGATCTTCTTTCCAATCAGCGTACGTTCACCTGTATTTACATTCACCAGGTATGCATCGTTGTAGTTATGTTGCTCCCACTGGTTTTGCTTACGGTAAGGCCGGCTGTCGAAACCAACAGCCACATCTGCATCTGCATCGGGCGTAAGACTTAAACGATCCATTGTTGCATCGTTCAACATGGTTACAGCAGTTGCATCGCCATTGAAGACTGCAACATAACTGCGGCGCATTTCTGCACCCGCCTGTAACAATTGCTGCGGTTGCAGATCCAGATCGTTATAATGCCAAACATCAAGACGGGCTGTTTCAAACTCAACCAGCGTAGTATCTTTTGGCTGACGGATCAACGATAAGCCAAAGAACAACCTGTTACCGTTTTTACTGAAACGGTTCATATAGTCGGGACTGATCGTTAATCCACTCTTTACACCTGCTGTGTTACGGTCTGCACGTAAACGTGCACTGTCCATACCCGGTTTATAATGCCAGAGCTTATAAAACTTACGCAGCGATTTAGTGGCACTGTCACGTTCCGCAACAAAAGCCACCTGCGTACCGGCTTCGTCGATGGCATAATTCTTTGCATCATTAAATCCTTTCAACACCGTATCAATCTTGCCGGTTGCAGTATTCATCCAGTAAACAGTTGCCTTGCTTAATGTATCAGCATTCTTCTTTGTTGTTTCAATCAACAATACATTTCCCTGTTCGCTGAAATAATATTCACTCACCAACGCAAACTTTTTCTCTTCACCTGTTTTCATATTGCGAACCACCAACTCCGTTCCTTCTTCTACCGCATCGCCTGCAGGACGATTGTTTGGTCTTGCATCACGCTTGGGCGGTTGTAATGCTGCCAGGCCTTTTGTTTTTGCTTCGTTGGCTTTGTTCTTTAAACTATCGGCCACACGCAACAACGAATCAGCCATCGACATCATCTTGTTGATCTGCGTGAGCGAATCGGGCTTTGGTGCCGGCTTGGGCGCTTCGGGCAATGCTTTATCCAAATGATACGCTAACCAGCCATTTCCTTTCTCAGGAGTTTTGAATGTTTTTACACGGGCCGTTTTCCAAACTTCGTCCTTGCCTAATTCTACAATCGCCATACTATCCTTCGGCATTTCATCCGGACGTTTCTTTTTAATACGGGCATCACGGGTGTCTTTAAACAACGGACGGATCTTGAAGATCACATAACGGCTGTCGTTGGTAATAACAGAGCCATAACCACGGGCAATTACTTTTTTGTAAGCACCATCATGCGATTGGATGATGAGCTCAGCATCGCCCTCTTGCGGGCTTACCTGGTACACCACCCATTTACCATCGTTACTGATCTGGGAACTTTGTACACTCTGCCAACGGTCGTACACCGAATGGTCGAGCGGCTTTTTTTGGGCGAGTAATGCCAGCGGAAAAGCCGACAGCATCACCAATAGAATTTTTCTCATTGAACAGTTTAATTAAATATTTATTTATCCAAGATAAATTAAACAATTTGCGCTGTGTAATGTTTTACACAAGTGGAACTAATAATTTATGAATAAGATCATCCTCTCGCTCGTTTTTACATTTGTCTCTTTTTCGCTCCTTGCACAAAACAAAGCCGTTATTACCGGTACGGTTATTAACAAAGTAACCCAATTGCCGGTTGATGGCGTTTCGGTAACAGTAGAAAAAACAGAAGCCGGTACGATTACCGATTCGTCGGGTCGCTTCCGCATCAGCAATATCGATCCCAAATCGTACAATATCGTTTTCTCAAAAGTGGGTTACAAACCCTTTACGCTTTACAATGTTGTATTGACCACTGGTAACGAAATCAGTGTACAGGTGGAAATGGAGGAAGACATCAAGACCATTGGCGAAATAACGGTTACGGGCAGGCGCACCGCCAAAGTGGCTACGCTGGAAACACCCTTGAGTGTACAACGTTTAACGACTGAAGAAATTAAAGCCAACCCCGGCGGCAACTTCGACATCAGCCGTGTAATTAATACTTTACCCGGTGTGGGCGGTACAGCCGGCAGTGTGGGCGGTTTCCGGAACGATATCATCATCCGTGGTGGTGGCCCCGGCGAAAATGTATTTTATTTAGATGGAATAGAAATTCCGGTGATCAATCACTTTGCCACGCAAGGTGCAGGTGGCGGACCAACAGGCATTCTCAACGTCAGTTTTATTGAAGATGTAAAGTTGAGTTCGTCGGCTTTTGATGCCCGTTATGATAATGCGTTGAGCAGTGTGTTTGAGTTTAAACAGAAGCGTGGAAACAGCAACCGTGTACAGGGTAATGTGCGTTTAAGTGCAACCGAACTGGCCGCTACACTTGAAGGACCGCTGAGCAACAACAAGAAGACGACTTTTCTTGCGAGCGCCAGAAGAAGTTATCTGCAGTTTTTATTCCAGGCGCTCGACTTACCTATTCGTCCGAATTATTGGGATTTTCAATACAAGATTACACACCAGTTTGATAAGAAAACAACATTAACGTTGTTGGGCGTTGGAGCAATTGATGAATTTAGTTTTGCCGCCCCATCTGAATCAACGCCTGAAAAATTATATATACTCAACAGTAACCCCAACATCAACCAATGGAACTATACAGTTGGGGCTACATTGCGTCGTACTATCAAAAACGGATACTGGAATCTTGCACTCAGCCGCAACGCTTTCAACAATAATATTACTCGTTTTGAAGACAATCTCAATCCTGTTGCTGCAGAGCAATCACTCGATGTAACATCCAACGAAACAGAAAACAAATTGCGTTTCGATGTAAACCAGACAAAGAATGGCTGGAAGATCAGTTATGGTGCAGTGGTACAAAATCCGCAATTCAGTAACGAAGGTTTTGCTCGCATACGTTCAGAAATAAGAGATACATTGGGCAATTTAGTGCAGCCGGAAATCAAAGCCAACTTCAATACCTCCAACAACTTTGTAAAGCTGGGTGCATTTGCACAGGTGGGTAAACGTTTCTTTGCCGATCGCCTGGGTGTAAACTTCGGCGTGCGTATGGATGGCAATACGTTTACCGATGAAGGAATGAACCTGTTCCAGACTTTCAGTCCACGTGTTGGTTTGAGTTATGTACTCGGCGATAAATGGAATCTGAATGCAAGTGTTGGACGCTATTACAAACTGTCGCCTTATACCATTCTTGGTTTCAAAGACAATAACAACAACTATGTAAACCGTGATGCCGGTTATCAACGCAGCGATCATTATGTAATTGGACTTGAGTTTTTACCAAAGAATACTACCCGTTTTACTGTTGAAGCATTTTACAAAGCATATGGCAATATGCCGGTGAGTGTGCGTGATGGAATTAACCTTGCCAACAAAGGCGGCGACTTCAACATACTCGGTAATGAAGATGTTGTGAACACGGGTAAAGGACGTACTTACGGCGTTGAGTTTTTTGCACAACAAAAACTCACCAATCGTTTTTATGGTGTGTTCAGTTATACTTTATTCGTAAGCCAGTTTACCGGCAGCGATAACAAGTATGTGGCGAGTGCATGGGACAACCGTCACCTGTTGAGTGTAACCTGGGGTTACAAATTTCCACGCAACTGGGAGCTTGGGTTGAAATTCCGTTACCAAGGCGGTGCACCGTTTACACCGTTTAACGAAGGTGCCAGTCGTTTAAATTATCTGAGCATTGGTGAGGGTGTGCTTGATTATAACCGGTTAAATCAAAACCGTCTTACTTCGTTTCATGCAAGCGATGTGCGTATTGATAAGAAATGGAATTTTAAACGCTTAACACTCGATGTGTTTTTGGATGTAAGTAACTGGTATGTGGCGAAGAGTCCGGCGTTTCCGCAATACACGTTTCAACGCACACCCGATAACAGTGGTTTTGCAACAACAAACGGCAGACCGATTGCAGCTGATGGCAGCAACGCCATTCCGGTTATTCTCCAAAACAACGATCCGAGTGTAACACCAACAATTGGATTTATATTAGAATTCTAATTTGAAAGTACGAGGTGCGAAGTTGGAAGTATAAAACCCGGCTTCGCACTTTTTTTGTTCGCAGAGAAAGAAGATGCAGAGTAAACCGCAGGGGTCTAACAACAGTAACCCTTAGCGTATAACCTCTTCATACAACTCTGCGTAAACTCCATTTCCTCTTGTTCTCTGCGGTAAAGGCTTAAAATTTTTATCATGAAGACACCCGTAACACGTAACCCTTAACTCATAACTCTATTTTAAAACTCTCCTCTCCTTCCACACCCGCAAGGTTTGAATAACCACACTCGCCACAATGAGCAAAATGCCCCACACAAAACCATCGCCCAATTCTTTTTCTTCGTGGTAAATGAGAAACGCAAGCGCTATACCATACACCGGTTCAAGATTGTACGTAAGATTAGCAGTGAAAGGCGATATCTTCTTCAATGCATTCACCGATAGCTGCACAGCAAGCACGGTGCAAAACAAAGCCAACATCAGCAGCCAGAACCAATCGTTCAATGAGGGCAAATGTTTTGTTGCAGGTGAAAATTGCAAATAGAACGGCAATACCAAACTCAACAACAACCATCCACCACTCAACTCATACAAGGTTAAAGCCGAGACAGGCACATGCTGAATCAGTTTCTTGTTGTAAATTGGAAACAGTGCTGATAGAAAGGCTGCAGCAACGCCAAACAGAATGCCTGTTTTGTATTGCACATCAAAATGAAAAATGAGATAAATGCCGAGCAACACCAATAAGCCCAGCAATACTTCTGTCAAATCTATTCTACGTTTCAAAATCAACGGTTCAAGAAAAGCAGTAAACGAACCCGTTGCCGCAAAACAAACCAAGGCAACGGATACGTTGGCATATTTTACACTGCCGTAAAAGAATACCCAATGCAGTGCAATCAGTGCACCAATGCCAATACAACGCAGCAGATATTTCTTTTCAATACGAAGGATCTGCTTACGCAACAGCATCAGTACAAAAAGCAGAATAGCCGACAACAACATCCGGTACCATACCAGCCAGCCTTCGTTCAGTTCAATTAAACGACCCAGCACCCCGGTAAACCCGGCCAGGAAAACGGCAGCATGTAATTGCAGAAAAGCGTTACGCATCAACATCAAAGAAAACCAAAAAAGAAATGCAGATGGTATTCATTTCGCAAATAGATTTGTATAGCTCAACAGAAATACATGGAACCAATCATTACACTGAAAAACATTTACAAAAGCTACGGCAATAAACAGGTGCTCAAAGGAATTGATCTGACGGTGAAGCCGGGAGAAGTGATCGGCTACATTGGTCCGAATGGGGCCGGCAAAAGCACCACTGTAAAGATCCTTTGCGGTCTCATCAGTGATTTTGAAGGACAGGTGTTCATTAAAGGGGTTAATATAAAAGAAGATCCACTGGCCGTAAAAAGTATGATTGGCTATGTGCCTGAATTAGCTGAGTTATACGAAGTATTGACGCCGATGGAATTTCTTTCATTGATGGGCGAACTGTATAACCTTCCCGAAACGCTTACAGTTGATCGTGCCTCAAAAATGCTAACTGCTTTTGGTCTCGGCGAAAATATTCATCAACGAATGGATACCTTCAGCAAAGGTATGCGCCAGAAAGTGCTTATCACATCTGGCCTGTTGCACAACCCCGACATTATTATTCTTGATGAACCATTAAGCGGACTTGATGCCAACAGTGTGATCATTGTAAAAGAACTCATCAGTAAACTGGCACAGGAAGGCAAAACCATTTTCTACAGTAGCCACATGATGGATGTGGTGGAAAAAGTAAGCAGTCGCATTATTCTTATTAACGAAGGCGTGGTAGTGGCCGATGGTACGTTTGAAGAACTGAAACAGCAGCAAGGCAACCAAAGCCTTGAAAAAATATTTGCTTCGCTCACAAGCAATGAAGCACTGAACACTGCATCTGATCAATTACTGAACGCATTAGACTAACCATGAACAAAATATCACAACTGCTTTTAAAAGCCGTTTTGTTGCCTGCTCCACTTTACACAAAGATGGGCGTACACATGCCCCACCTGAAAGCCATTCTTACCAGCAAGCTCATCATGGACGACCGCCGGCCAAACAGCATCCGGCAGGTACAGCAAAACAGGAATGAAAAAGCAGTATCAAATGCCACATTAGGCACCATGTTCATTGCCTTGCTCACAGGATTGTTCTTTTTACTGGCGTTTATGTTTGGCAACAGTTATGCTACCAGTCTTACGTTTTATTTTTCGTTTTACATTTTTATGCTTGCCGGCATCTTAATCTCTGATTTTACAACAGTATTGATTGATGTAAGGGATAATTATATTTTGCTGCCCAAACCTGTAAATGATAAAACCATTGTTGTAAGCAGGCTACTTCATATTCTTGTTCATCTCAGCAAGGTGGTTTTGCCAATGAGCATCCCCGGCATTGTTACTGTATTTATACAAAAAGGTGTTGGCGGAGCGCTGTTGATGATCCCTTTGTTTATACTTGCAACCTTGCTCACTATTTTCGTGATCAACGCCGTTTACCTTGTCATTTTAAAGATCACCACACCGGCAAGGTTCCAGAGCATCATCACTTACTTCCAGATATTTTTTGCGGTACTCATATTTGCGAGTTACCAGGTGGTACCACGTATGATCGAACGTTCAGCTATGCAAAACATTGATGTTTCGTCCTACAGATTCATCTGGCTGCTGCCCTCCTATTGGTTGGGTGTTGCATGGGAAGCATTGTATACGCTTCGTTTTACCACAGTAAGCATTGGTTATACGGCTGCTGCTTTTCTTTTGCCTGTCATAGCTATCTGGGTGGTGGTAAAAATATTTGCACCATCATTTACACAAAAGTTGGCGCAGATCAATGCCGGTAGTGGAGAATCGGCCAAACCTGCAGGCAGCACAAGAGAAGAAAAGAAAAGTTTTGTTGAAAGACTTGCATCCATCCTTACGGCAAAGGGTGCTGAACGTGCCGGTTTCCTGTTTACCTGGAAGATGATGAGCCGCAACCGTGATTTTAAGATCAAAGTATATCCTTCCATCGGCTACCTGTTTGTTTACTTTTTTATTTTCTTTTTCAGGGGAAGCAACCGCAGCCTGGATTCATTTACTGATCCTGAACGCATGCAGACAATGCTTCTTGGCATCATTTACTTTTCTACACTGCTGCTCACTACCGCATTACAACACATCGTTATTTCAGAAAAATGGAAAGCAGCCTGGATATGGTATTTAGCACCACTGAAAGCTCCAGGTAAAATACTCAGCGGAAGTATTACAGCCGCACTTATCATGTTTTTTCTTCCTCTTGCTTTACTAATTTCCATTGTTGCTGTTTCGCTGTGGGGAATTGCTGTTTTACCCAACCTTTTTATGGGGATGAGTGCACAATTGTTTATTTGCACCATCCTCAGTAAGATCATGGTACGCAAGCTGCCTTTCTCTTCTCCACCGGTTGGAGCAAACAGCGGCGGCAACTTCTTACGTACTATTCTTTTTCTTTTTATTGCAGGATCGGCTGGCGTGTTGCATTATTTCCTGTTCAACTATAATTATATTCTGATCGTTGCGGGGGGTGCATTGCTGCTCATCAGTTATTTGCTGCGGCAACAAACAAGGAAAACAACATGGTGGGAATTAAATATGAGTTATAACGAATAAGTAAGAAGTATCAGGAATTACTTTGTGCAATAATTTCATCCGATGAAAATTTAGAGGTGCCTTCGCCTTTATTTTTCATTCGTGCATGATAATCTTTGAACAGGCTTTGCCAGCGAAGCTTTAATACACCAAGGATGCCTTCTTTTACAATACCCTTATTCATTTTACTTACACCAAGTTTCCGGTCAACAAAAGTAATAGGCACTTCCTTGATCTTAAACTTAAGTTTCCAGGCAGCAAATTTCATTTCGATCTGGAAGGCATAACCCACAAAACTGATACCATCAAGGTTCAATGCCTCAAGCGTTTCACGTTTATAACAAACAAAACCCGCTGTGGGATCCATCACGGGCATCCAGGTGATTATTCTTGTATAAAGCGATGCTCCTTTTGATAATAGAATACGGTTGTGCGGCCAGTTGGCAACGGCACCACCTTTCACATAACGGCTGCCAACAGCAAGATCGGCACCACCTTTTTTGCAAGCATCCACCAAACGAATAAGATCAGCAGGGTTATGACTGAAATCGGCATCCATTTCGCAAATAAAATTGTACCCTTTTTCAATTGCCCATTTAAAGCCGTGAATATAAGCAGTACCTAGTCCAAGCTTACCTCTTCGCTCCTCAATAAATAAACGGCCGGAAAAAACGTGCTGCAGTTGTTTTACGATCTGTGCAGTACCATCAGGGGAGCCATCGTCGATCACCAGCACATGAAAGTCGCTGTATAATTCAAACACAGTGCGGATAATATTCTCAATATTATCTTTCTCATTATAAGTTGGTATGATGACTAGCTGTTCCAATCTGAATTTTGCCTCCGCAATTTAATCTATTTCAAAAACCGTACTTGAATGTTTTTTCCCTTTGTGAACGTTTAGTTCTTTTTTAACAGGGTACGGTTGAGAATTTCTGTGAGCTTTTGTTTGGTATGCAAAGGAAAATCGCCTTTCATCATCCAATCATAATATTGTGGTTCCTGTTTCAATACAAGTGTTACAGGTTTTCCTTTATGCTTGCCAAAGTTGAACACTTCGACGCCGTTCTCCATCACAAACCTGCGTGCAAAATCCACGATCTGATCTTCGCCTGTAAACTTCACAATTGCATCCACACTGGCTCCCATCTGCGGATAACGTTTTACCTGTGCTTCCAGCACTTCATAAGTTGCAAGTGCATCAACTTCTGCACTGTGTGCGCCATCCAGGTTCTTATCGCAATAAAACTTATATGCAGCACTTAAAGTACGTTGTTCCATCATGTGAAAAACACGTTGCACATCAAGCAGCATACGGTCGCTTAATTCAATATCCAGTCCGGCACGTAAAAACTCTTCCACAAGTAAGGGCACATCAAAACGGTTGGAGTTGTAACCGGCCAGGTCACAGTTATTCATAAACATTTTGATCTCGTTGGCGGCCTGCTTAAACGTGGGTGCATCCTTCACCATTTCGTTGCTGATGCCGTGTACTTCGGTTGCCCCGGGAGGAATCGGCATTTCCGGATTAATCAGTTTACGCTTTACCTGGCGGCTGCCATCGGGCGAAACTTTTACTATGGCTATCTCTACAATCCGGTCATTACTGATATTAATACCCGTCGTTTCTAAATCTATGATCGCCAAAGGGCGTTTCAGTTGTAAACTCATATTATTCCCGCCTTGTTGGTTATTGGAGTCGAACCCAATGGAAATCTGCTGGCTCATGCAGCAAAAGTAACTAAAACAAAGGCATCACTTTATACTGAAATGAGGGGGTTTATCGTTATGTGGATGAAAAAGCCGGAAATTCCGGATTCTTAACTACATTTACGGTACTCAAAATCCGTTTATTTATGAAAAAAGTAATGATTTCTCTCCTGTTTGTTGCTATTGCAGCTTTTGTTTTTACTTCCTGCGCCAGCTCAAAACGAAGCGGCTATGGATGTCCCACATCTACCAGTAACCGACCTTTCAGGGCATAAGTACATATTCCGTAACTTTGCGGCATGAATTGGATATCTCTACGTTCCCATGAAGAACTGGAACAACTCATTGCATTAAGCAAAGAAAAACCGCAGGTTATTTTCAAACACAGTACACGTTGCAGCATCAGCAATGTGGCGAAAAACAGGCTGGAAAAAGCGAAGACTCCCGGTGATATTGATTTTTATTACCTCGATCTGCTGAACTACCGTCCCGTTTCCAATGCCATTGCAGAAACATTTGCAGTGGACCATGAATCGCCGCAGCTTTTGCTTATTAAAGACGGCAAATGTGTGTACAATGAAAGCCACATGGGAATTGATATGGAAGAGCTGAAAGATCAACTCAACTGATTATAACAAAGGCCACCAAACGGTGGCCTTTTACTTTCAATCACAATCAAACACGATTATTTGCGGGGAAACTCCAGGGCTGCATGTGCTGCTGCAAGTCGTGCAATGGGCACACGGAACGGTGAACAGCTTACATAGTTCATTCCTATTCTGTGGCAGAACACCACGCTATCGGGATCGCCACCATGCTCGCCGCAGATGCCGATCTTGAGATTCGGCTTGGTTAAACGTCCACGCTCTACACCAATTTTGATCAACTCGCCCACACCACTCTGATCGATGGTTTGGAACGGATCGTATGGCAGCAGTTTCAGATCGAGGTATTTGGGTAAGAAACCACCAATATCATCACGGCTGAAACCGAAACTCATTTGTGTAAGATCATTTGTACCAAAGCTGAAGAAGTCGGCTTCCATTGCCAGGCTGTTTGCTTTTAATGCAGCACGGGGTATTTCGATCATGGTGCCATACAGGTAAGGAATTTTCTTCACCTTCATTTTTTCGCAGGTTTCTTTGTACACCTGTTCAACAATGGCTTTCTGGTGACGCAACTCGTGCTTACCACACACTACCGGAATCATAATTTCGGGTAATGCTTTTTTGCCTTTACGTATAAGTTCTACTGTTGCTTCAAAAATGGCCCGTATCTGCATCTCTGTAATTTCCGGATAACTGATACCCAACCGCACACCACGGTGACCAAGCATCGGGTTGTTTTCGTGCAATGCCAATACACGACGTTTCAACACACTCATACGAATGCCGAGTTCTTTACTCAACTCCTGCAGCTTTTCGGTGTCGTGTGGTACAAACTCATGCAATGGCGGATCGAGCAGGCGAATAGTAACCGGATGTCCGTTCATAACAGCTAATGTATCTTTCACATCTTTCTTCACATACACAAAGAGGGCATTCAAC
>NZ_CAMLGT010000018.1 GCF_946479605.1 uncultured Lacibacter sp. | reverse complement strand
TCATGCCTCCGGTCTTTCATGGTTGTTACGCTGCCATACTCATGCAGTTCATGTAACAACGAAAGATCTACATCACTCACTACAATCATTTCCGTATTGGGCGATGCTTCTGCTTTAATACCATTTACCGGAAATGCAAAATCAGACGGTGTTAATACCGCCGATTGCGCAAACTGCAAATCCATGTTATGCACTTTTGGAAGATTACCCACATTGCCTGCAATGGCAACATAACATTCATTTTCAATAGCCCTGGCCTGCGCACAATAACGTACACGGTTATACGCATTTTGCGTATCAGTTAAAAAGGGAACAAATAATATTTTCATTCCCTGGTCGGCCAGTAAGCGGGGCAGCTCAGGAAACTCCACATCATAACAAACCAGCATGCCTACTTTTCCGCAATCGGAATCAATTACATTAAGTGAGTTGCCACCTTCAACTCCCCATTCATATTCTTCTGACGGTGTTGGATGAATTTTATCATAACTGTCGATGCGTCCATCTCTGTGCAGAAAAAAAGCAGTGTTGTATAGTTTATCGTTTTTTATATAAGGCATACTGCCTCCCACAATATTTACATTGTATGAAATGGCGAGTCGTGATAATTCTTTTACCAGCGGTTCAGTATAGCTGGCCAATTCACGAACGGCTTTGTGGCCGGGCAGGTGATTATACTTGCCCATTAACGGTGCATTGAACAGTTCGGGCAGCACTGCAAAATCCGATTCATAATCACTAACAGCATCAATAAAATATTCAACATTGTTCACAAGGTCTTCCAATGTATTGTAAGGACGCATTTGCCATTGCACTAATCCAATACGCACCATTTCACGTTTACCTTTCATGGGGTTGAAGCTACGTTCGTAAAACACGTTGTACCAAACAAGCAGTGTAGCAAAACCTTTCGACTCATTATCTTCCGGCAAATAATTTCTGATCACTTTTTTGATCTGGAAATCATTCGCTATCTGGAAGCTCAATGTTGGGTCATGTATTTCACGCTTCTTTACTTTATCAATGTATTGTCGTGGCGAAAGTTCATCGGCATATTTACCGTAGTTGGGAATGCGCCCTCCTGCCATAATAGCCCGCAGGTTTAAACTTTCACAAATGGTTTTGCGTGTATCGTACAACCTTCTTGCCAGGCGAAGGCCCCTGTACTCCGGGTGTATAAACACTTCAATGCCATACAATACATCACCATCAGGGTCATGTGTGCCAAATGTATAATCGCCGGTAATTTGCCTGTAGGTATGATTATCGCCAAAGCGGTTTGCATCAACAACAATCGACAATGCACAACCCACTACTTTCTGATCAACTGTAACGCAGATTTGTCCTTCAGGAAATTTACTGATGAGCCTTGCAAGTGATTCCTCTTTCCAGTACTGTCCGCCAAGTGTTGCATAAGCCTGCATCATTGATTCTTTCAGTTGCTGGTAATCTTCCATTGTTAAATTCCGCACTTCAATTGATGTTGTATCCATAATGTTATTTGTTGGTTGAAGAATACTGCTGTGCTGCAGCTTTATTTTTCTATGATAAGTTAGCCAGAAATCAGCAAACCATAACTGCTTAACTTTTTTTCTTCTCATTTGTTCATGATGATTCCCTGAAAAAAATCTTAACTTAACTTTTCAACCAAACTTGCATGAGAAAAAAATCATTCTTCTTTTTCCTGTTGCTGATAACAGTATTACAGGTAACTGCTCAGCGTACGCTTATCCATTGTGGTAAACTCATTGATACAAAAGATGGAAAAGTAGTGAACAATGTCACCATTATTGTACAAGGCAATTCAATAGTTGATGTAGTGAATGGATTTTCCACTGCAACAGCAAATGACAATGTCATTGATCTCAAAAACAAAACCGTAATGCCTGGTTTAATGGATATGCATGTGCACCTGGAAAGTGAAACAAAGAAGGGCGCTGTGGCAGATCGCTTTACATTGAACCCGCCTGATCTTGCTTTTCAAAGCACAGTGTATGCACGTGTTACACTCATGGCCGGTTTTACTACCGTGCGTGACCTTGGAGGCAGTGGCGTAAATCTTTCGTTACGCAATTCAATTAACAGAGGAATTGTTGTGGGACCTCGTATTTTTTCTGCAGGTAAATCCATTGCCACAACAGGCGGACATGCTGATCCTACCAATGGTTACAGCAAAGCTCTGATGGGTGATCCCGGCCCTGCTGAAGGTGTGATCAACGGACCCGAAGAAGCATATCATGCCGTTCGTCAGCGTTACAAAGACGGAAGTGATGTAATAAAAATTACTGCAACTGGTGGCGTACTCAGCCAGGCAAAAGACGGCTCCAGTCCGCAGTTTACGTTGGAAGAAGTAAAAGCCATTGTAGCAGCTGCAAAAGATTATGGGTTTATTGTGGCTGCACATGCACATGGTGCAGAAGGAATCAAGCGTGCCATTAAAGGTGGTGTTACAAGTATTGAACACGGTACTTACTTAGATGATGAAGGCATTGCACTTGCAAAAGAATATGGAACATGGTTGGTGCCGACCATCACTGCCGGTAAATCAACAGCGGATAGTGCAAAGATTCCTGGTTACTATACAGATATTGTTACGCCGAAAGCATTGGCTGTGGGTCCGCATATCCAAAACACATTTGCGAAAGCCTACAAGGCAGGTGTGAAGATCGCTTTTGGTACCGATGCCGGTGTGTTTGCACATGGCAAAAACTGGATGGAGTTTGTGTATATGACAGAAGCCGGTATGCCGCCGATGGAAGCGATACAGGCAGCCACAAAAAATGCAGCAACAATGATGAACATGTGGGATAAGCTGGGCAGTATTGAAAAGGGAAAGTTCGCCGATATTATTGCTGTTGATGGTGATCCGTTAACGGATATTAAAGTGATGGGGAAAGTGGTGTTTGTGATGAAGGATGGAAAAGTGTTTAAGAAAGGTGGTGTTCAGGTGTTGTAAATAATTTTAAGTGATTTTTTGTGAGGCTGTGCAATGCACGGCCTTTTTGGCTGTAAGAAACACGATGACCCACCGCATTTCTCCTATTGCATTCTTCTGTTTTCTGCTGTACCTTATCCGTTCAAAACATCTAACCATGATCGACAATTTCTATCTCGCACTTGCAGCTATCTTGTTATTGCCGTTAATTCCTGCTTACATTATTTACAAATTCCTTCCGGAAAGTGAAACCAATGTAGAAGGACCTTACAAAAAGCTCAACTTAAAATTGAAAGGTGCCTTTGCCGGTTATTTTCTATTAGTATTGTTGAGCCTCGGTTTGCAATATGCAATCATGACAAGCAAGCAAGGCAAACATATCGAGCAACTGATGCAATCCATCAACGACAGCAGCAAGTTGATGCAAACCTATCGTTCGCAACTTGAAGCCGGAAAAAATCCCGTGATCGACTGGAAGATCAAAGGCATTGTTTCACCCGGCGAAAAAGAAGGTACCCGTTTCTTTTTTGATGATGGCACTACTTCAAAAAATCCCGACGGAAGTTTTGAATTGATCAAACGCAGCATTGCTGCACAGGGCAAAGCCAATCCACCAAAATGGATCTGTGTGTACAATCCTGTTACAGGCTACCAGGTCATCAGTTTAAACAGGGAAATTCCACATCCGGATATTGCTACTTATAATGTAAGCTTTAATGATGAGCTGCACGAAATTCTTATTCGCAAAGCAATTGACATTAATAGTGCAGAAAAGGATTCGATTGTTGCAGTAGCTGGTTTCTTAGAAAAGAATCCGGAATTGAAAACGAAAGTAAGTCAAGCCGATCCAACATTTTTTATCAAGGCTAATAAAACGAAACTGCTGCAGGAAAAAATAAAAGCTGTGCACATGCCTGTTGTGAAACAATAATACAATTTGTTGTTGTTCGCCTGCCAAACAAACAACTCTCTTTCACTGAGGCAATAGTGAGTAAACAAAAAAGGCGCAAAGAAATTTTCTTTGCGCCTTCGTGTCTTCGTGGCAAAAAACTACGCTTCCGCAAAATGCTTATGGAAATACGGAATGGTTTCAATGCCTTTATAGAAATTAAAAATGTCGTACTTCTCATTCGGGCTGTGCAGGTTATCACTGTCTAAACCAAAACCCATGAATACGATCTTAATACCCAGCTCTTTTTCAAACAACGCACAAATAGGAATACTGCCACCGCCACGCACTGGAATCGCTTCTTTACCAAAAGTGTCTTTAATAGCTGCCGCAGCTGCTTTGTACGCTTTACTATCAACCGGAGTCATGTACGGTTCACCACCATGATGTTCAAATGCATTAATGGTAACACCTGCAGGAGCAATACTTTTAAAGTAGTTCAATAACTTTTCAGTGATCACTTCGCTTGATTGGTTGGGCACCAAACGTGCAGAAATTTTTGCAAAGGCTTTTGACGGCAATACTGTTTTTGCGCCTTCGCCGGTGTAACCACCCCAGATGCCATTCAACTCCAACGTTGGGCGGATACCTGTACGTTCATTGGTGGTAAATCCTTTTTCGCCCCAGAGTTTATCTACACCTAAATCAGCAGCGTATTCTTTTTCATCGTAAGGAGCAGCAGCCATCAGTTTACGTTCTTCAGCAGTTGCTTCCACCACATCATCATAAAAACCGGGAATGGTGATGTGATTGTTTTCATCATGACAGCTGGCAATCATCTTTGCCAACATGGTAATCGGGTTGGCAACAGCACCACCATAAACACCACTGTGCAAGTCACGGTTGGGGCCTGTTACTTCCACTTCAATATAACTCAGTCCACGCACACCAATATCAATGCTGGGGTTTTCCATGCTGATCATAGCTGTATCACTAATCAACACCACATCAGCTTTCAGCAATTCTTTATTTTCTTTTACAAATGTGCCAAGGTTGGGACTGCCCACTTCTTCTTCACCTTCAATACAGAATTTAATATTTGTTGTAAGCGAATTTGTTTTCACCATCGTTTCCAATGCTTTCACGTGCATGTAAAACTGCCCTTTATCATCACAAGCACCACGTGCAAATATTTTCCCGTCTTTGATGGTTGGATCAAACGGATCGCTGTGCCAGAGGTTTAACGGATCAACCGGCTGCACATCATAATGTCCATACACCAGCACTGTTGGTTTTGATGCATCAATTATTTTTTCACCATACACAATCGGATGACCGGCAGTAGGATAAATTGTAACCGTATCAGCACCTGCTTCCAGCAAGCGTTGTTTCACAGCTTCGGCACATGCCACCATATCGGCTTTATTTTCGCTTTTAGCGCTGATGGACGGGATGCGTAACAGTTCGAGCAACTCATTTAAAAAACGATCCTTGTTTTGTTCCTGGTAATCTTTCCATGCCTGCATAATACAATAGTTTAATGCTTTTAAAATAGGAGTACGAATGTAGGGGTTACCACCAAGGTTGCCAACTTTTGCTGAGCAGTTGAAAAGCCCGGACTGTGCGTTGACGTTCTTCCTTTGGGGTTAGGGCAGAAAGGTCTCGTTAAAGAAATGTGAAGACAAAAAATATGTTTATAACTTCTGCAACATTGTATCTTTTCCCTCGTTAATATTGCATCCATAACGGCCTCTGCAGATGCTACTTCCCGCTTGCTATTGTGAAGATGTTTTCTGCAGGGGCCGTGACTATTTCAGCAACTCCCATCACAATTTTATTGTTACAGCCACCGGGCAATGATCACTTGCTCCTTGCTTATCTGTTACATCAGCAAAGCGGCTGCCCGTGTATTTGGTTGCTTTGGTTATAATGCCTTTACGGATAATTGCGGGGATGGCAGCAGGGTTGTTAGCAGCTAATTTCTTTGAAAGAAAAATATAATCGATCTGCTTGTAGCGTTCATCTATCGGAACTGAAGTTGTATCCCAGTAATGTGTCCATTGTTCGGCCGGGTCTGCAATTCTTGTTTGCACAATGTTTTCCATCCATTTGCTGTTGAGGAGTTTTTTTAAGCTGCTTTTATCGTCAGGATAGTCGTTCAGGTCGCCAACTACGACCCAGTTTTCTCTTTCAGGATTATTCTTGTATTTCTTTTTAATGATGTCCAGCACCGTTTGCGATTGCAGCTCTCTGCGTGGAGCGGTCTTTGCCCGTTTTTGTGCAGGAGTGAGATTGCCTTTGTCGAACATTGATTTGAAGTGATTCACAAAAATGGTCAATGGTTTTCCTGCAATGAAGAATTCAACTTCAAGACAATCTCTCGAAAATACAGCCGTACTTCCGCTTTTAATGTATTGATGTGTTTTAATAGAGTCAAAGGGAATTTTGCTGATGATGGCCACATCAATTAGTCTCGGATCATTTGCGTCGATCAGTATCCTGTACTTATAACCGGCAGATGAAAGGTATTCCGAAACAAAGTTTTTCAAGGTGTCAAGGTTCTCTACTTCCTGCAAACAAACAATATCTGCTTTGGTTGCTTTAATCGCATCAGCAGTGAGTTTACGTTCAGTTTCATTCACTGTGCTTAAAACTGTTTTATCAATGATAAACCCATCGGTGATTTTTTTCTCTATCTGTTCTTTGCTGAGGTTTTTATTGAAACGATACCGCCTGAAAAGGTTTTCGCAATTGAATGTAGCAATGGTGATAGTGCTCATGGTGCAGTTTATTTGCAGAAAGATACTGTTCTGCAAAAGCAAATGCAATACTGCAAACCGGTAATGAGCAAAAATAAAAAAGCACTGCTTTGCAGTGCCTTACCTGAATAATTTTTGAATGATCTAAATCGCTTCAAAGCGTTGTTGCACAAAATCCCAGTTCACTACTTTCCACCACGCTGCAATATAATCGGGTCGTTTGTTTTGGTACTTGAGATAATACGCATGTTCCCACACATCCAAACCAAGTAAAGGCGTGCCTTTTATATCACTCACATTCATTAACGGATTATCCTGGTTAGGAGTTGACCCGATCTTCAATTGCTTATTGCCATCAACATATAACCATGCCCATCCGCTGCCGAAACGGTTTTTGCCCGCATCAGTAAACTGTGTTTGAAAAGCTTCAAAACTGTTGAATGATTGTTGAATAGATGAAAGGAGTTTACCTGTTGGTTGTCCGCCGCCGTTTGGTTTCATGCAGCGCCAGAACAATTCATGATTGTAATGCCCGCCGCCATTGTTACGCACTTTGGCTGAGTAAGCAGAAATGTTGCTGAAGATAGTTTCCAGTGGTTTTGATTGATCGATGTTTTCAGCTTTTGCAGCATCACGCAAATTGGTAGCATAAGCGGCTGCATGTTTGCTGTAATGAATTTCCATGGTCATGGCATCAATCACTGGTTCAAGATCTTTGTAAGCATAGGGAAGTGGTGTTTGTTCAAAGCCCACGAACGCTCTGGCGCCACTTATTACTTTTGCAGGAGTACAACCAGCTAACAGATCAACACCCACCACACTTGCAGCAGCTACAGCTACTGTTGTTTTTGCTGACTGATCAATAAAACGCCGGCGTGAAATATGATTTGACATAATTGTAAGTTTTAAACATTGAAGTTACAACATGATCAGTTGTACTGGTTATTGTTTTTCCTTTAACCAACGGCTGAGCCCGATGCGGCGCATGGTGCGGTAGTAGAACTCTGCATTGAAAAGGTTGGAGTCCTTCATGGCTTTCCATGTAAGAAATAAACCAATAGGGATCAATACAACTGTAGACATCCACATACCTGCAGTGGGTTGCATGGTATCTTCCTTTACTAATTTTTCGCCTGTAGTGTTTACAATATGAAAAACAATAAAGAAGAAAACGGAGATAACCAGTGGCAGGCCCAATCCCCCTTTCCTGATAATGGAACCCAATGGTGCACCAATGAGGAATAATACAATACAGGCGAATGATAAGGTAAATTTTCGGTGGCGTTCAATTTTATGCAACCTGATCTGTTTCTGCTGCTCAATATAATCGTACGACAAAAATTCAACAGAACTTTTTGCGCTTGCCACACGTGATACAGCAGTAGAATAAACATTGCGGCGGATGGAATCGGGGATCATTTGCCGGATGTTTTTTGCTTTTGATTGTACAGCCTTTTGGTTTTTCCAAACACTATCCGGTACCGATTGCAAGGGCAGCATATTACGTATTTCCCTGCGTGCCTTTAAGCGCTGGTTGTTTGATAATGTGGTTAATGAATCAACAACGGTATTCAGCTGTTGCAGACTAAGCATTTTGTAATAGGTCTTGAATGTAGAATCTGCCGTTTTATTCAGCTGGAATGAACTCAGATCAAATACCTTTTTATACTCTTTAAAACCTAACCGATAATATTCTGTTTCGGTTGTGCCTGCATTACCTTTTTCCTGGTAGCGCCATCCGTTCATCAGGTTAAAAGAAAGAAACCGCTGATCAGGCGAAATGGTCATCACGCCTTTTTCAGCAAGAATAATATTATCCTGCAGTGAATAGTTGTGCTCGTAAATAACCACATTGTGAATAATGGAATCATTTTCCTTGCGGCCTATCTTAATGGTGTAACCATCGAGCTTGCGGTAAAACACCCCTTCCTTAATGTCAAATGCAGGTTTAGCTACACGTATATCATACAGAAGTGTACGCATCTTTAATTCTGCCACAGGAATAACATAGTTGGCAAATGCAAATGCTACCAAACCAAGAAATGCCGATACGATTAATACCGGGCGCATAAAACGCACAAGTGGAATGCCGGCACTTTTAATCGCCACAAGTTCAAACGACTCGCCAAGATTACCAAAGGTCATGATTGACGAAAGAAGAATGCCTAATGGTAATGCAAGCGGCACAAGTGTGGTACTTACGTAACCAATAAACTGGATGAGTGTAAACGTATCAATACCTTTTCCAACAAAATCATCGATATACAACCAGAAGAACTGAACTACAAGAATGAACAACGCAATAAAGAAGGTTGCCAGGAAAGGCCCGATAAACGCTTTTATAATAAGTTTGTCTAACTTTTTAAACACTGATCTTCTTTTTATGCAGGAATCAGCAAATGTAAGTCTTTCGGCTTTTGAGCGGCAATTAGTAACGGATGCAAACTGGATTTTAACAAAGAATGGCATCATCAGCAAAGTGTATCATCTCTTTGGCAAGCTCAGTGAGCAGTATAAACAGGAGAAAGGTGTCGGGCTGTTTTCTCCTGATACACTGCTTTCATCACCCAAAATATCAAAAGGCGAGAACTATGAAGGGCTGCCCTACGTGATGCTTGATTACCCACGTTGTTTTGGTAAAGAAGATACGCTTGCTATCCGTACTTTTTTCTGGTGGGGAAATTTTTTCAGCATCACATTACAGTTAAAAGGGAAATACCTTCAGCAATATGCTCCGGCTATTATTCGAAACAGCTTCTTACTTTCACATGAAGAGGCGTGGATCAATGTGAGTGACGAAGAATGGCAACATCACTTTCGGGAAAATAATATGCTGCCTGTTGCCGAATTGCAACAACAGCTTGCTGACAAGAAAATACTGAAGCTTGCTTTTAAATGTAAGCTTGATGATTGGGATAATGCTGAAACAAAACTTTTACATTCGTTTCAGCTGATGTTACGGTTGCTCAGGCAACATTAACTGCCAATACGGTGAAACAGATCTTTCACCTGGTATTCCCACAATTGACTTTGATCTTTGATCTCTTTCTTTTCAGCAAAATCTTTTACCAGTAAAATTGTTTGGTTCGAGATCTCAGTGCGTTCAATTCTGAATTCAAAGTATTCGTCCTTGGGTGAATGTGTCCAACGGTATCTTACAAATTTATCTAACTCACTTTCCAGCAGTTCAGCTTTTTCATCAGAGCCATTCCAGTTAAAGGAAAAAATACCATCACGTTCATCCACTTTATCGGCAAACCATTCCTGCAGTCCTGAAGGCGTAGCTAAAAATTCATATAATATGGCTGGCGAGCACCGTACTGGAAACTCCAGCGTGTATAAAACTTTCTTACTCATTTGTTCGTTCGCAAAGCGATTTGGTGCAATAATAAAAAAATAATGCAGCATTCAAAATTTTATTCCTTGCTTTTGTTTAGTCTTTCTGTAGTATTTCTTGCACAAAAAGGAGGAAATCTCCTCAAATTCAAGCCAGACGGGGCTTTTTTTTGGCTGATTTGGTAAAACAGGTTAAATTAGGATGAAGTTTTAAGACCTAATACTCAGGTAACGTAAAGGTTTTTATTTGTGATTTAATTACGCTACCGGGTCCGAAGGTCCGGAACTATGAAACAACATCTTGTATAACCTAAAACCAAAGCTTATGAGCATGCGCCAACTCAAAATCACAAAGTCCATCACCAACCGTGAATCGCAGAGCCTTGAAAAGTATCTGCAGGAGATTGGTAAAGTGGAACTCATTACTCCTGAAGAGGAAGTAAAACTTGCTGAAAGAATAAAACAAGGAGACCAACGGGCTCTTGACCGTTTAACAAAAGCCAATCTCCGTTTTGTTGTATCAGTAGCCAAACAATATCAAAACCAGGGTCTTTCTCTCCCCGATCTTATCAATGAAGGAAATTTAGGATTGATCAAAGCTGCACAGCGTTTCGATGAAACACGTGGCTTTAAATTCATTTCCTATGCTGTTTGGTGGATCAGGCAAAGCATTTTACAGGCACTGGCCGAACAGTCAAGAATTGTTCGTTTGCCGTTGAATAAGGTGGGTTTAACCAACAGGATTAATAAAGCATTTTCACAACTGGAACAGGAATTTGAACGTGAACCATCTGCAGAAGAGCTGGCAGAGATGCTGGAATTGGAGATAGAAGAGGTGTCCTCTACACTGGGTATTTCATCACGCCATGTCAGTATGGATTCTCCGTTAAGCGATGGTGAAGAAAACACACTGATGGATGTAATGGAAAATCCCAATGCCATTGCAACAGATGAGGAGCTTGATCATAACGAATCGCTGCGTACTGAAATTACACGTTCGCTTAAAACGCTTACAGAACGCCAGCAGGATGTGATCAAATACTTTTTTGGAATAGGTGTTGATCATCCGCTGAGCCTGGAAGATATTGGTGAGCGGTTCAATCTTACACGTGAGCGTGTGCGCCAGATCAAGGACAAGGCTATCAGTAAATTAAAAACAAACAGCCGCTGCAAACTTTTAAAAGGTTACTTAGGCTAATCAGAGGTATACAGCTATTCGCAATTGAAACGGGAGTTACAACTCCCGTTTTTTTATATATGGCATATTGAACGTTCAGTTTCATTTATCTTCGTAACCATCATGAACAAGGTTGCATCATACGTACTCATTGCAGTCATTGCTGCTTTACTGTTTTTCCATTCGCTTGGCCGTGTTCCGTTATTCGATTGGGATGAGATCAATTTTGCAGAGAGTGCAAGAGAAATGATTGAGACAGGCAATTACATGCAGGTGCAGATCAACTATGAACCTTTCTGGGAAAAGCCGCCTTTGTTTTTCTGGATGCAGGTGGCAGCTATGAAAGTGTTTGGTGTAAATGAATTTGCCGCACGCCTGCCCAATGCAATTTGCGGTGTTGCTACATTGTTGATCTTATTTGGTATTGGACGAAGATTACATAACGAACGGTTTGCTTTTTGGTGGGCGTTGATCTATGCAGGAACATTCTTGCCTCATTTGTATTTCAAAAGCGGCATTATTGATCCCTGGTTTAACTTATTTATTTTCCTCGGCATTTATTTTCTCAGTCGTTTTCTTTCTGCAAAGGAGGAGCGGCAGGCATTTATGTCGCACCTCATTTTATCAGGATTGTTTACAGGCATCGGCATCCTTACCAAAGGGCCGGTGGCTGCTTTGGTTGTGTTGCTAACGTATGGACTGTTTGTGCTATTCAATCGCTGGAAAGGCTGGGTATCCATCAGGTATTATCTTATCTGGGGATTGATTGTTCTGCTTGTAACAATGATCTGGTTTGGATTGGAGATCGCACAACATGGCTGGTGGTTTGTGAATGAATTTTTTACTTACCAGGTACGTTTGTTCAAAACAAAGGATGCCGGTCATGGTGGTTTTCTGTTGTATCATTTTGTGGTGGTGCTTATTGGTTGTTTTCCTGCATCGCTGCTTATTTTCCGTTATAAGAACCAGGTACACGAAAACAAACAGCAGCAATACTTCAGGATGTTCATGGTCGCATCGCTCATTGTTATACTGGTGCTGTTTACTATTGTAAAAACAAAAATTGTTCACTATTCATCGTTTACCTATCTGCCAATTGGTTACCTGGCTGCATCAACTGTTTATGGAATTATAAACCGTACTGCACAAATAAAAAACTGGCAGAAGATCGGTTTATTGTTGCTCGGCATTATCTGGAGTGTGCTCTTTATTGCATTGCCGCTTATTGGAAATAACATTCATTGGATAAAACCATTGTTGGGTAAAGATCCGTTTGCAATGGGCAATATTGAAGCAGATGTGAACTGGAATTATTTCCTGATGATACCGGGCATCCTCTTCTTACTGGCAGTTATCATGAGTGTGGTATGGCTGCAGCAAAAAAAGTTTCAACGTGCATTTGTGGTATTGCTGATTGCCTGTATGGGTGCGATGCAGGTGCTGCTTACATTGTTTACGCCACGTATTGAGCAATATTCGCAACATGCTGCTATTGAATTTTACGAATCATTACAAGGGAAGGATGTATACATTAAAACGCTTGGCTACAAGAGCTATGCCCAATATTTCTACACACGTATTCAACCTGGATTGCGAAAGGAATCGAAAGATGAGAACTGGTTACTGACAGGCCCGGTTGATAAACCAACTTATTTCATCAGTAAGAATACATTTGAAAAAGAAGTGTTGGAAAAATACGGCGATAAAGTAGAAGTGATTAGCCGTAAAAATGGCTTTGTGTTTTATAAGCGGAAATAATTTCAGTTATTGTATACGTCGTACTTCCAACTTTGTACTTCGTGCTTTTCTTTATCCCATCAAACAAAAAATGACTGGTTGCTTATGCAGTTCGGGTTTTTGTTTTTTCCACTCAGCAACGGTTTTTGTTTGAATAAATTCATTGGGAGCAGTGAGGTTTGCTGCAATACAAATACGTGTACCCGGTTTACAGCTTTTAATAATTGTTTCAAGCAGTTGATTGTTACGGTAAGGTGTTTCAATAAATACCTGTGTGCTTTGTTGCCGTGCAGATAATTCTTCCAGCTGATTCAGTTTTCGTTTCCGTTGTGGCTCTTCAATAGGCAGATAGCCGACAAAAGAGAATTGCTGACCATTCATTCCACTGCCCATCAGTGCCAGTAAAATGGAACTTGGCCCCACCAATGGCTTTATTGTTGCTCCAAGCTCATGAGCTGCTTCTATCAACACCTGTCCGGGATCTGCAATGCCGGGGCAACCTGCTTCACTGATGATACCAATGTTTTTACCGGCCTTCAGTTTTTGCATGAACTGGTTTTTTACCTGTGCTTCCGCTTTGTGAATAATGAACCATTCGTAATTATCAATTACAATCGACTTATCTAATTTCTTCAGGTAACGCCTGGCTGTGCGTTCATTCTCCACAAAAAAAACAGTGCATTGTTTTACTGCATCAAGTACGTAAGCAGGAATTGCTTGCAGACTTTCATCTTCTAACGGTGCAGGAATTAAATAAACAACAGCCAAGTGGAATAAGTTTGATGAGAACAATGAGCAAATGTAAGCTTTACGGATTATCATCCGGGTGGTACAGGCTTAAGGTGGCCGCAATTACAGCATACGCAGGTGCAAGCACCCATCCCACAAACGGAACAAGATGCATTAAAAAGAAGACCATGCCATTGCCAATAGCAAGTCCCTTGCGACTGCTGATAAAAGCAATACTCTGCGATGGAGTGAGTTTATGCCGTTCTGTACTGTAATCAAGCATTGAAAAGCCGTAATAATAACATTCTACCAGAAATGCAATCAGTGGTGTGATCCATCCCACAATTGGTATGAGCGAGAGTAACAGAAGGCTGATGATGTAAACAGTTTGCCATAAGGTATTACGTAGGGCCAAACGGATCGCACGCCAGATATCGCTCATCAGTTGTTGCATACTGAAAGGATATTCATTCCCTTCAATAATGTTTTCCGTTTTTTCGCTGAGGTAAGCAAATACAGGTGAGCCAACCACCAGGAAAAGAAATTTGAATAACGAGAAATAGAAGAACAGTAGAATGAGGCGAACAATAATGCTGGCAGTAATGAACAGGAAGTTGAAGAAACTGTTGTTCATTGAATCGAGCCAGTTTTTAATACCTGCCACATCAAAAAGCCACTCAAGAAAACTGCCGCTTGAATTCCAGAACAACCACATGCCACCCATGAACAGCAGCATATAGATGAAGCCCGGGATAAGGATCCATTTCCATAACTTGTGACGCACAATAAACTGGTGCGCCCTGAAGTAAGCCTGAACAGCAATGACTAATTCCTTTAACAAGCGTTCTGTTTTAAAGTTAATGAGTAAGGTGCTTAACAGGCAAAGCGGCAAAATACAACAAAATGCAAAAGCTTCCGGCAGATTTTTATAAGCGTGATGATGTGGTGCAGATAGCAAAAGATCTGTTGGGGAAATATATTGTAACAAATGTTGACGGCGCACACACTGTAGGCCGTATTGTAGAAACGGAAGCGTATGCCGGAATTATTGATAAAGCTTCGCATGCATACAATAACCGCCGCACTGCACGCACGGAAGTGATGTTTGGCAAGTCCGGAATTTCGTATGTGTATCTCTGTTATGGTATTCATCATTTGTTCAATGTTGTATGCAACAGCAAAAACATTCCTGATGCAGTACTCATCAGGGGAATTGAACCCGTAGATGGATTAAGCAAAATGCTTCACCGGTTTAACAAAGAAAAAGCCGATAGCAGTATCGGGCGTGGTCCGGGAAATGTAAGCAAGGCATTGGGTATTACTGTTCGCCATAGCGGTATAAGTCTGCAGAGTAAAGAAATATGGCTGGGCGAAGAAAGTACAACGGCCGGCATCAACATACTTACTTCCCCCCGCATTGGTGTTGATTATGCAGATGATCATGCACAATGGTTTTATCGTTTTTTTATCAAGGATCATCCGCAGGTAACCAAACATGCGTTGAACAAAGCTGCTGTTTCCACCACATGATGCAGGAAAACAAAACCTGTAACTTCCTATATTTATCGCATGGAGTTCATTAAAAAAAATCAATACTGGGTATCGTTGTTATCCGGTATTATTTTATCGCTTGCTGCTTATCTCTTTAATCCTTTCGGGTTAGATGCGGTTGCGAATAAAGCTGTGGCCATTGCAGTGCTTATGATCACCTGGTGGATCACTGAAGCGTTACCCATGCCTGCTGTGGCGTTGGTGCCGCTTATTCTGTTACCGTTGATGAACGTGAGCACTATGGAAGAAACAGCCAAAGCATACAGCAACCCGGTTATCTTTTTATTCATGGGTGGTTTTATGATTGGGCTGGCTATTGAAAAATGGAATCTTCATAAACGTATTGCATTACGGATTGTACAGTTAACGGGCACCAGCGGCAACCGTATTATCCTTGGATTTATTATTGCAACTGCATTTCTGAGTATGTGGCTGAGTAATACCGCCACCACAATGATGATGTTCCCGATTGCATTGAGCGTAATTGCTGTGATGAAAGAGCATCAGCAGGAGGGAACAAGTTTTGCTAATTTCTCATTAACGCTGATGCTGGTGATTGCTTATGCCAGTAACATTGGAGGTATTGCCACCATTATTGGCACACCACCGAATGTTGCGTTTGTAGCATTCATTGAGAAAAAATACAATTACAATGTTCAGTTTGTTGACTGGATGCTCGTGTGCATACCCATTGCAGTAACGCTGCTTATTGCACTCTATTTCGTGTTGGTAAAATGGATGTTTCCCAGCCGTATTACCAGCAGTGCCGATGCCAGCGAGTACATCAATAAAGAAGTGCATTCGCTTGGTAAAATGTCAGCAGCCGAAACAAGGGTGCTTGTTATTTTTATTGCAACGGCTTTATTATGGATCACCAAAGACCTGATTAACCAGCTTGGTTGGTTTAAACTGAACGACAGTATGATTGCATTGATTGGTGCGTTGCTTTTGTTTGCCGTACCATCAGGCGAAAAGAAAGAAGAAAAAAGCACTATGCTGCTCACATGGAACGATACTTCAAAAATGGCCTGGGGTATTCTTTTATTGTTTGGTGGTGGAATAGCTCTTGCAAATTCATTGGAGCAGGTGGGAGTAATGGGGCAGGTGGGGCAATGGCTGGCAGGTTTCAGCCACATGCATGGTTGTGTGTTGGTGCTGGTAATTGTGGTGATCTGTATTTTCCTGAGTGAGGTAATGAGCAATGTGGCACAGGTAATTGTTCTTGCACCGGTATTGGGTGCATTGGCTGATGCGCTGAAACTTGATCCTTTACTGCTTGGCTTGCCTATGACACTTGCAGCAAGTGCTGCGGCAATGATGCCTATGGGCACACCACCTAATGCCATTGTGTTCAGCAGCGGTTATATAAAACTGAAAGATATGATCAAGGCCGGTTTTGTAATGAACATCGTCAGCATTATCCTCATTACACTGTTCTGCTGGTATGTGTTACCGTTAGTAATGCGTGCAGTTCATTAAACAAAAAAGCCAGCCCTAGATGCTGGCTTTTATACTATTGGTGTTTTGTTTGATCATTGAATTGCCAAAGCACACTCACTATTTTCCAGGTGCCGTTAAGCTTGGCAAGATGCATATAGTCGATCCAATCATCGGCTATTAGTTTAATGGATGCTGTGCGGTCGCTCACATCAAGGAGTTTCACTTCTTTTCTTGGATTAGCAGGAAACTTATCGCCCTTTACATTGTAGCGTTCTGCAAGTATGATCATGTTCTCCGCAAAATATTCATACAGGTAATCTTTACCGGTGGCTTTGTCTTTCCAGAAGGTGCGTTTTACCAGGCGTGGATGCAGGGCCCGTTCCATTTGTGCGGCGTTGGGCTTGTGTTGTGATTCAATATAATCCAACGCTGCACGGGTAATAGCAGCACTGTCTTCTTTTGTTTGAGCCATTGAGCAAATGCTGATTGCTGTGCAAAACAGGATCAGCAGACAATAAGGTTTACGCATAATGCTGTGTTTAATAAGTGATGTGCTGCAAAAATAAAGGCGCCGCCTTTATTGAATATGTGATAATGATGTGATTTTGCTGATAGCTGGAATATATTTTACCCCATAGGAAATATTTTCTTCTTTGTTGTAAGTTTTTTTCATCCATTAGCAACTAATAGTACAGAAAGAGTAATTTAAAACTGCTGCAGCAAAGTTCAGCAGCAGAAAAGAAACATGGAGCAGGCTTTTTTACAACACATACAAACCAATCAAAAGATCATTTACAAGGTTTGCCATTTGTACAGGGATACAAAGGAAGACCAGGAAGATCTGTTCCAGGAAATTGTGTACCAGCTCTGGAAAGCATATCCCGGTTTTAAAGGCGAGGCGAAACCGGGAACATGGATCTACCGTGTTGCGTTGAATACAGCTTTAGCAGTGTACCGGAAGCAGCAGTTGAATATCAGCTATCCCGACCAATTTCCCGAATTGGAAGCATATACTTCAGAGATAAACAGTTCAGAGAAAGAGGAATTGCTTTTTCGTGCACTCCGCACCTTGTCTGATTCGGAAAAGGCAGTGATCTCACTGTATCTCGAAGATTTCAGTTACGAAGAAATAGCAGCTATTACCGGACTATCGGAAAACAATGTAGGCGTGCGGCTAAACCGCATCAAAAACAAATTAAAACAACGCATAAACTAAATACAATGGACTTGAATGACTTAAAATCAGGCTGGCAAAATGCCGGCAGCAGTCAAAAAAACAGCAGTGAACTGGAGCGTATGACAAAGATGAGCCAGCTTCCTGTGGTAAAACGTATCCGCCGCAAACTCATTATTGAAACGATTCTGCTTTCTTTCTTTTTGATTGTTTACTACGACTGGTTCGACGGACATCAAAAATCATTGTATGCAAACCTGCTGTTGTTTGGTGCGGTGCTGCTTTATATCATAAATGATATGGCAGGCTATGTTTCTTTGACCAGGCCGGTTATGAACAACAACCTGCGGTTGTCCTTGCAGCAGTTGCTCGTCCGTATCAAACGCTTATCAGTGGTTTCGCTTGTATTGTCGCTTGTGTACAGTGTTTGCATTCTTGTGTTCTTTACATCGGTCATCAGTTTTACAAGGGAAAAAAGTTTTATACTGCTGGGTCTTATCCTTGTACTTACCCAACTAACGCACCTGTCTTACAAATTGTGGAGAAGCTGGATAAAAAAACTGGAGCTGCAGGTGAGTGATTTTGAAGGAGAGTGAGCCGTCATTGATTTAGCATAAACGAAAAACCCCCGATCTCTCGGGGGCTTTTCAATGACTTCAATGCTTTTGGGGTTTCTTGTCCGTATTATCCTCTTTCGCAGGGTACAGAAGTCATTTGGTTTTCATAGAGCCGTCATTCAAAAACGGGCACAGTCATGGATTTTTCATCGGTCTTTTTTTCACTGCCTTTGGCAGCATAGGATTGGATTTGGATCAGGGTTTGGATTTCGTAGTTTTTCTATTGGATATTGTTTTCTGTTTCGATGATGTAAAAGTACATCTGGTGGAAGTATGCAAAAAGAATTTGAAACAATGTTTTGCAAAAACAAACAGCAGTCTGCACAGTCACTAAGTGTGCTTACTTAGTGTGTATGTAAATAATTTATACGTGTTAAAATCAACTACAACAACAGTAGTAGGATGTACTACAAGCCATCTCTATTAGCCAACTACATGCAACAAACTCCCGGTGTTGCATGATTGTTTTTGTAATATGATGTGCGTGTAAAAACTACTTAGTAATAACCCGTTTGTTTTTTTTGCAGAAAAAATCATTCCTTTGAAAAATCAAACCAAAACTCCCAAAACCACTCCAAATGAAACGAAGTTTACTTTCATTCCTCTTCCTCGTGCTTATCCATCAACTTAATGCTCAATGTACCGGAATGGGCAGCATCAATTATCAGCAATGGAATAATGTAACGGGCGGCAACATTATTAATCTTACGTCCATACTGGGGTATCCCAATAATCCTTCAGTAACCGGCATTCGCACTTCTTTCGAAAACACATCGAATGTTGGTAATAATCTTGGTGTAAGGATGTATGGTTATCTCTGTGTTCCAACAACCGGCACCTATTATTTCTGGATCGCTGCCGATAATGCAGGTGAATTATGGCTGAGCAGTACTTCTCTCCCGCTTAATAAAACAAGAATTGCATATACTTCCAAAGCTTGTAAATATCGCCAGTGGAACGCATCTGCTTCACAGAAATCTGTGGGTATTGTACTGGTTGCGGGCGTTAAGTATTATGTTGAAGCATTGATGAAAGAAACAACCGGTAGCGACAACCTTTCTGTTGGTTGGGCTAAACCAGGCCAAAGCTCATCTGCTCCAAGCGAAATTATTCCGGGTGCTAACCTTTCTACTGATTTGCTTTTTGATACGGATGCGCCATCGGCTCCGGCTGGTCTTGCAGCTGATTTCATCACCACTACTTCTTTTGTAATGAAATGGGATGCCTCAACCGATAATGTGGGGGTTACTGGTTACGATGTGTACAGGAATGGTGTAAAGATGAACAGTAGTCCGCTTACCTATACTTCTTACAGTGTAACGGGTCTTTCACCCAACACAACTTATAATATGACTGTTCGTGCAAGAGATGCGGCGGGTAACGAATCGGCAAGTGCTGTGTTCCCCGTTACAACAATTGCTACTGTTGCAGCTTCTGAATCATTCAGTGTGCGTACGGTTATCCCACGCCAGCGTATGCCGCATGATCTTGTGTATGGGCCTGACAATAATATCTGGTACACAGAACGGTTTGGCGGCACCGTTAGTTTTGTTAACCCTTCTACAGGTGCAAAACAAATTGTGTTGACGCTTGGCTCTAAAATGGTACGTGTTGGCGGCCAGGATGGTTTAATGGGGCTTGCGCTTCATCCTGAGTTCAGCACCGGCAAACCATTTGCTTACATTGCATACACGTATCAATCACTTAGTGCAACAGTAAGAAGGGTTCGTATTGAGCGCTACACGTATGATGCGTTTACAAAAACTCTTGGTGAGCCGGTTACAATTCTTGAAAATATTCCCGGCAGTAACGATCATAACTCAGCACGCTTGGCCATTGGTCCCGATCAGAAATTGTATTTCAGTATTGGCGATATGGGGGCAGGTCAGTTCGATAACATCAGCCGTGTAAACAATTCGCAGGTCCTCAATATTTACGAAGGCAAGATCCTTCGTTTAAATACTGAACTCATCAGTGGATCATGGATACCTGCTGATAATCCATTTACAAGTGGTGGCCAACCAACTGCTGTTTATTCACTTGGTCATCGTAACCCGCAAGGTTTGGTTTGGGGTAATGTAAATGGTACAAATATTTTGTACAGCACAGAACATGGTCCTTACAGCGATGATGAAGTGAATATTATTGAATACGGACGTAATTATGGCTGGCCACAGGTTGCCGGTTATTGCGATGGTAACTATAACGGCCGCAACATTGGTGGTTTTAATGTGGTGAGCGAACAGGTGAACTGTGCTACATTAAATGCAAAAGAACCGTTGCGTTCTATCTTCCCATCAGTAAATCCGCCAACAGGTGGCGATAATATGTTGTGGCCTTCTATGGCACCATCCGGTACAGAGTTTTATGGCAGCACAGGTATTCCCGGCTGGCAGAATTCAATACTGGTGGCAATGCTGAAAGCAGGTACTATTACCCGTTACCAGTTGAGTAATGATGGGTTGCGCATTATTTCCGATACCATTAATTATTTCCGTGGTATGGGTCGTTTCCGTGATGTGGTGGTAAGCCCCGACGGAACAAAAATTTATGTTGCCTGCGATTCAAGTGGTTCTACCTCTGGCCCAACAGGCAATGTAACCACCACACCTGCAAACCCGGGAAGTATTCTTGAATTTACATTCAACGGTGGTGCGTTCCGCCAGCAATATGTACAGGCGCCGGTTGATAACAGGGTGCAGGAAGAGAAGAAGGATAAAACAATTGATATTTATCCAAACCCTGCTACCAACTTTGTTATTGTGTACAACTACAGCAATGAAACAGGCCGCATTGTTGAACTGTTTGATGTAAAAGGAAGAAGAGTGAAACAACAGGCTGCAAACGGATTGGCAACACGTATGGAAACAACCGATCTGCAAAGTGGTATGTACATTCTTCGTGTAACAGGTGCAAGCGGAACAGTATTACGCACAGAAAAATTAATGATCAAACGATAGTTCTTTCCTGATGTATACTGATGATAAAGCCGGCTCAGCAATGAGTCGGCTTTTTTATTTGAAATCACAACTGCTGAAAATCCAACAGCAACGGGCTTTCGTACCTAAGTTCTAAACTTACACGTATGAAAATGACAACTAAACCAATTATGCTGATTGCGGTTTTCTGCACACTTCTTTCTGTCAGTTGCAGCAAGATCAACGATGGAAATAAAAACGGGAAGGGACCAAAGCTTGAATTTTATGCGTTGATCAATGCAAATACTCTTGCAAAGTATGATGCATCAAAACCAGACAAAATGCTCACTGGCATGTCAATTACAGGAATGCAAGCCGGAGAAACGATGCTTGCGATTGACTTTCGGCCCGCAACCGGTCAGCTGTATGGAGTGGGAAGCAGTAGCCGGGTTTATGTAATAAATACAAACACAGGTAATGCAAGAGCAATTGGAAGCGGATCATTTACCCCGGCTCTTGCAGGCGATGTTGCAGCTTTCGACTTTAATCCAACTGTAGATCGTATACGTTTAATTTCTTCAGGTGGACAAAACTTACGATTGAATCCCGAAACAGGAACAGTGGTTGCTGTAGATGGTGCATTGAATATTGGTGGAGTAATGAACGGAAATATTTCTTCTGCTGCTTATACTGAAAACAAAGCTGGTTCCACAACAACAGTTCTGTTTGATATTGATGTGAACAATGATATACTGTATAAGCAGGATCCACCAAATGCAGGAGGCTTAGTAGCGGTTGGAAACCTTGGAATTGATCTTTCAGGCACCGGTGAGTTTGATATTTCTGCTTCAGAAAATATTGCGTTGGCTGTATATAACGCCGGCGCTACTCCTTCTGTTTTTACAATTGATCTTTCAACTGGTAGTGCAATGAATGTTGGTGCTCTTGCAGGAGCATCCAGTGTAAGAGGTATTGCTATTCCCACACATCCGGTTGCGTATGCAGTAGTAAACGGATCAACCTTGCTTATTTTAAACCCCGATTCACCAACAGGCATGGTAAGCAAACCCATAACAGGAACTGTAATGGGTGAAATGATCGTAGGAATTGATTTCCGTCCGTCTAACGGTCAATTGTATGCGCTGGGAAACAGCAGCCGTATTTACACAATTAATACTGCAAACGGCATGGCAACAATGGTTGGTGCTCAGTTTACTACTTTGCTCAGGGGAACTGATTTTGGATTTGATTTTAATCCCTTAGTTGACCGTATAAGAATTGTGAGCAACCTGGGATTGAATTTACGTTTGCATCCTGAAACAGCGGCAGTGACAGTTGATCTTGATTTGGCAGAAACTGCTTCTGTAGGTGGGGCTGCTTATACAAATAATTTTACTGGAACCACTTCTACCACGTTGTTTGATATTGATGTTATGGCCGATCAATTGCTCAAACAAGACCCGCCTAATAACGGTACTCTTGTTGCTGTTGGGTCGTTGGGATTGAATGCCACAGCCATCGGTGGGTTTGATATTGGGGGAACCAGCAATAATGCATGGGCTGTGCTGACTGCAGATGGCAAAACCCGCATTCATAAAATTAATTTAATGAATGGAGCAGCATCTCCTTCGCCTGCCAATTTTGAGTTTACGGGTGGCAGCATTACAGGTTTTGCAATTGGTTTGGGATTTTAATGACGGCGCAGTTCTATATTACAGCAGGACGAAAGTCCTGCTGTTTTATTTAAAATCGCTCTGTATAAAATCGGCCAGCAGTTTCATGCGGAAGTAAAGGTTGCTGATCATGAGCTGCACATTGTTTTTTACATCCGCAACAGAATCATTGCTCATCTTCTTTAAGGTTTTCATTTCTACAATTTTTTCGTCGATCTTATCAATGAGTCTTTCGGCATTCCAACCGATGTATCGTTTATTACGATCGTCGTAAACATGATAGGGTTCAATTGCGCCTGCTTTTAGTTTTTTAAATGCAAAGTTTTGTTTGATGGCTTCCTGGATGGCGTCGTTGCTGAGCAGGTCAATGATTTTATCTGCCGATACTTCATTGAGAAAAGCATTCTTGAAAATGTTGAGGTTGTTGCGGAGTTCCATCAACACCTGTTTCTTTAGTACATCGTTTGTTTTGCTTTGCTTGTGCAGAAAGGAAATAAGGTTATCGAGGGGTGCAATGCCGCTTTTAAGCCAATCGAAGTTCATGAACTAAATTTAGGGTTCATTTCTCAAATGCAAAACATCTGCCTGAAACAGTTTTTATAAAGAAAAAGCTGCCCGGTTGAGCAGCCTTTTCAGGAATCAGGAAAAACTAATTATTGTTTTTGGAGTATGATCGTAGTGTTAACACGAATATTGTCGGCAGAAACAGTGGCACCTCCAATATCAGTGAATGATTTCGTATTGATATTCATAAAGAGAGTCAGCTTTGTTCCTTCCAGTTTAAATTTACAACCGCCTGCATTTGCAGTACCGGGTGCATTTGTTTCAAAATACAATGAATCTGTTCCAATCAGTTTGTAGGTACTGGAAGTATTGATTGGTGGTATTGTTCCGTTCATTGGCGTTGTAACCTGATTTTGCAATACATTGTTTTCATATACCTTGCTTGTACTGGTTCCTGTAAAATCATACCCAATACCATTTCCTGTAATTTGTGTAGCAGTCATAGTATAGGTTCCTTTAGGATTTGAGGTGGTGAAGGTTGAGATTCCTTCTGTTTTAAGTACATCACCACCAAAATTAACAGAGTTTGTTACTGTGGTTGACCCGTTAGCAGACACGAATTTCCAATTGCCCGATAGCAAAGAGGATGAGTTTTCGCTGCCTTCCTTTTTACATGAGGATGCAGCAAAAATAATTACAGTTAGGATCGGGGTAAAGTTTCTGAGTTTCATGAGAGTGTTTTTTACAAGAGTAAGTATTTTTTGCAATGTTGTACCTTGCCAGTTTATAACTGTGTTGATTTGGCCCATCAGCGTATTATAGCACACTTTGATCTCGATACATTCTTTGTATCTGTTGAGCGATTGAACGATCCATCGCTAGTGGGGAAACCTGTTATTGTAGGTGGCACAAGGGAAAGAGGGGTGGTGAGTACCTGCAGTTACGAAACAAGGGTGTTTGGGGTGCATAGTGGAATGCCCATGGCGCAGGCCATGAAATTATGCCCCGATGCAATTGTGCTGCAGGGAACCAGGGGCGATTACAGCCGCTACTCCCGCTGGGTTACTGAAATTATTGCCGCTAAAGCACCCTTGTTTCAAAAAGCATCGATCGATGAATTTTATATTGACCTGACGGGGATGGATCGTTTTTTTGATCCTGTGCAATGGACGGTTGATCTGCGAAAAGAAATCATTGATGCCACACAGCTGCCTATTTCATTTGCCATGGCAGCAAACAAACTGGTGGCAAAAATTGCAACCGACCAGGCAAAGCCAAACAATTACATTGTTGTACCGGCAGGAAAGGAGAAAGAATTTCTTGCACCCTTGCGTGTAAATAAAATTCCGGGCATTGGCGAGAAAGCATACCACACGTTGCTTGATCTTGGCATTGAAACCATTGGCGACCTGCAGAATGTAAACCCGGTAATGCTGGAGCAGCAATTAGGGAAACATGGGCGTGATCTGTGGCAGCGTGCTCATGGCATCAGTTTTAGCGAAGTAAATGCATACCATGAATCAAAATCCATTTCAAGTGAAAACACGTTTCATGAAAACCGTAACGATATGGCTTTTCTGGAGCAGGAGATCGTTCGTCTCACCGAAAAAATTGCTTACGAGTTAAGGCAGGAAAATAAAATGGCCGGCTGTGTATCAGTAAAGATCCGCTACCCGAGTTTTGAAACACAGCAACGGCAGGCATCGGTACCGTACACCAATTATGATGATGAGCTGATCTATAATGCCAAGCAATTGTTTCATCAACTTTATAAAAAAGGACAACCAGTGCGTTTGTTAGGTGTGCGTTTAAGTGAGCTCACCGATGAGGCTGCACAAACAAACCTCTTTCAGGATGTGCAGAAAAAGAATGACCTCTACAAAGCTATTGATGATGTAAAAGGCAGATTTGGAAAAGCACTGCTCACCAAAGGCCGCAATGCAAAGCGCAGAGATGATGATGAATTGTTGCCGGAAATATCCTGAGTTAACCAAAGTATAAACAAATGCAAAAGCCTATTTGTTTGGTAGGGAATATCTATCTTCGTAACACTGAAAAAAGATTGTTCACCTTTTAATTAATACATTATGAGTTTACGTTTAGGAGATGTTGCTCCCAACTTCCAGGCAAAAACAACTGCAGGCGATATTGATTTTTATGAGTACCTCGGCGATGGATGGGGCGTTTTGTTTTCGCACCCGGCCGATTATACGCCCGTTTGTACAACAGAACTTGGTAAAACAGCTTTGCTGAAAAGTGAGTTTGAGAAGCGTGGTGTAAAAGTATTGGCATTAAGTGTTGATCCGCTGGATAAACATAAAGGATGGGTGAACGATATTAACGAAACACAAAACGTTACAGTTGATTTTCCCATTATTGCTGATGAAGACAAATCAATTGCCAATGCGTATGGCATGATTCATCCCAATGCTTCAGAAACATTTACTGTACGTTCATTATTCATTATTGGACCAGATAAGAAAGTGAAACTGTTTATCACTTATCCCGCATCAACCGGTCGTAATTTTTATGAAGTACTGCGTGTAATTGATTCTTTGCAGTTGACAGCCAACTACAGTGTGGCTACGCCAGCCGATTGGAAAGAAGGTGAAGATGTTATCGTGGTGCCTGCAGTAAGCACCGAGGCAGCTATTGAAAAATTCCCAAAAGGTGTGAAGGTTGTAAAACCTTACCTGCGCTATACTCCGCAGCCTAATAAGTAAGTTCTATTGATCGTAAATATCTGGTTACGCAAAGCCCCCGGTAAACGGGGGCTTTTATTTTCGTAAAGCAATGATTAATATTTCATGCCTGGTTTAAGCTTGCATTCGCCAGCAGTTTATTTCATCCATTTTTCAAACTGCTGCATCATTGCTTTCAGGTCTTTTGAAACAGGTGCTTCAAGTGCAGTTTTCTTTCCGTCAACATCGGTAAAAGTCAGCTTCCATGCGTGTAACGCCAGCCTGTTCAGCAACGGACGTTCTTCTTCATCCGCTTTTGATAGTTTGAATTTCTTTCGCTTGAGTGATGAAAGAAGAACAGGTGCTGCTGTACCATACACATCATCGCACACAATAGGGTGACCAATATGCTTCATGTGTACACGTATCTGGTGTGTACGCCCAGTGTGTATCTGAAACTGCATCCATGTATATGCACCAAACTCCTGCACAATACTGTAGTCTGTTAAGGATGCTTTCCCCTTTGCATGGGTAATGTAGGTTGATTTTTTTACCGGGTGCTCTATAATGGCAGCGTCAACACTTCCTTCCTGCAGTACCGGAGTACCATGCACAAGACCCAGGTAAAATTTTTCCACTGCACGTTCTTCAAATTGTTTTGAAAGCAGTTTATGTGTTTCTTCATCTTTCGCAAATACAATAAGACCACTGGTAAATTTATCAAGACGGTGAACGATCCACACTTTACCATACTTTTCATTCAGCCAGTCTTTTAATGATGGCTCGCTCTGTTCACGGTCGGGTATAGAAAGCAGGCCCGATGGTTTGTTGAGTGCAATCCAATGTTCTGTTTCTGCAATAATGTCGATCTTATTCCTCATCTCTGTTCTTACCTTTTTGTTCTTCTTTCTTTTTTACAAATGATTTGTTGAGGAATTTCAACAGGCGCACTTCTTTTTCGTTGAGGTAACGCCATTTACCACGGTCAACATTTTTCTTGGTGAGGTTTGCAAACAGTACACGGTCAAGGCCTTTTACATCGTAACCCAAATGCTCAAACATACGGCGTACAATACGGTTGCGCCCGCTATGAATTTCAATACCCAGTATTTTTTTGTTTTTGGGATCGGCATACCCTAAAGCATCCGGTGCAATAAACCCATCTTCCAGCGTAAGGCCATTCATCATCTTCTCAAAATCGCCTTTTTCTAATGGGCGGTCAAGTGTAACCTCGTACACTTTCTTTACCTGGAAACTTGGATGCGATAGTTTTTGTGTGAGTTCTCCATCATTCGTAAGGAGCAATACACCGGTTGTGTTACGGTCAAGTCGGCCAACAGGATAAATACGTGGGCCTTCAACTCCCCGCATCAGATCCATAATGGTTCTTCTTCCCTGCGGATCATCTGATGTTGTGATATAATCTTTTGGTTTATTCAGCAGGATGTATACCAGCTCTTTCTGAATAAAAATGTTTTTACCGTTTACATTCACTTTGTCATCATCCTGCACTTTGTAACCGGGTTCGGTAACAACTTTGCCGTTTACTTTTACTTTTTCATCTTTTATCAATTCTACTGCATCTCTGCGGCTGCAAACACCGCAATGGGCAATGTATTTGTTCAAAGGCATTTCTGCAGCACTCTTTTCTTTTCTGAAAGTAACAGGTGCCGGAATGGTTTCCATTTTAAAGCGCTTGTCTTCTTTGATAACCTTTTTGATTGGTTTCCGTTCGCTTTCTTTTTCAAAACGTCCCTGTTTCTTGTTGCTTGTTTCTTCTTGCTGATTTCTGGACCTTGGATGCTGACTTCTTGTTCCTTGTGCCTTGTCTCTCTCGTCTTGTCTCTTGAATCTTGTGTCTTGGGGCTTTAATCGTTTTTCTTCGGCTTTCTTCTTTTCGAAATA
>NZ_CAMLGT010000017.1 GCF_946479605.1 uncultured Lacibacter sp. | reverse complement strand
TTATGTTAATGCATCAAACAATGCGCTGGTACGGTCCGCATGATCCCGTTAGTTTAGCCGACATCCGCCAGGCTGGTTGTGCCGGAGTGGTTACAGCACTGCACCATGTACCTGTAGGTGATATCTGGACTGCTGATGAAATTCTTCTTCGCAAAAAAATGATTGAAGATGCGGGTATGACGTGGACGGTGATTGAAAGCTTACCGGTGAGTGATGACATTAAACGCCAAACAGGTAACTATCTTTATCATATTGAAAACTATAAAGCAAGTTTGCGCAATATTGCTGCCTGTGGTTTACAAGTGGTGACTTACAATTTTATGCCGGTGCTCGATTGGCTGCGTACAGATATTGCTTACCTGATGGAAGATGGTAGTACAGCCCTTTATTTTAACCGTGTAGATTACATTGTGTTTGATGTGTTCCTGCTGCAACGGCCGGGAGCAGCAGAAGCATATTCAGCTGAAGAATTAGCAAAAGCAAAAGAGCGTTTCCATGTACTTGAAACCGAAGGACGAAGCAAACTTTTCAGCAACATGATGTTGGGTTTGCCCGGCAGTGATGATTCGTTTACACCGGAACAGGTGTTGAGTGAGCTGGAAAAATATCATGGTATTAATGCTGCCAAACTGAAAGAGCATTTGTTTTATTTTCTCAAAGAAGTGGTGCCTGTTGCTGAGGAATGCGGATTAAAAATGGCCATTCACCCTGATGATCCTCCTTATCCTGTTTTGGGTTTACCACGCATCATGAGTACTGAGCAGGATGCTGCTGATTTGCTGGCTGCTGTACCATCGCCTGCAAATGGATTGTGCTTTTGTACGGGTTCGTTTGGGGCAAGAGCAGATAATGATATTCCTAAAATGCTGAAACGGTTTGGCGATCATATTCATTTTCTTCACTTGCGCAATACCAAGCGTGATGCAGAAGGTAATTTTTATGAAGCCGATCATTTAGGAGGCGATACTGATATGTATGAAGTGATCAGAGAAATTGTATTGCTTCAACGCAGAAGAAATATTTCTATTCCTATGCGCCCCGATCATGGGCACCAAATGCTCGACGATCTGAAAAAGAAAACCTATCCTGGTTATTCTGCCATTGGTCGTTTGAAAGGGTTGGCTGAATTACGTGGCGTAGAGTATGCGTTAGATAAAGCACTTTAATAATTACCACAGAGACACAGCGAACACGGAGAGATAATTCTTCTGTGCAATTGTCTCTGTGGTTTATACCTCTTCCATCAAACAAAAGCTTCTTATTTTCGGTAAAAGAAGAACAGCAGTATGCCTGTAAATAAAAGTGCCGCTATCCGTTATCGTATTATTGATCGTTGTTTGCGTAACCGCCAACGGAAATATCCAACCAAAGAATATATCCGCCAGCGATGTATGGAAGAGTTGTATGGCGATATGGCCGATGATATTTCTGTATCAACGATAGAAAAAGATATAGTTGCTATGCGTGATGATGCCGGGCTTGGCTATTTTGCTCCGATTAAATATGATCGTTTACACAAAGGTTATTATTATACCGATGAGGATTATAGTATTGATGGTATGTCGTTGAATGAGCAGGAGAGTGAAGCGTTGCGGAGTGCAGCGTATACGCTTAGTTTGTTTGCTGATGTGCCATTGTTTGAAAATTTGAAAGAGGCGATAGAAAAGATCAATACACGGTTATCGCTCTCAACAAATATTGAAGATCCTTCCATTAACCAGTATGTACAGTTTGAAAAGCCAGTCACGCAAAATGGTAAAGACTGGATCAAACCATTATACGAAGCAATTGTACACCGCTTACCTATTGCGTTCACTTACTTTAATATTTATAAGAACGAAACCCGCACACATGAACTGGAACCTTACCTGTTGAAAGAGGTACGCAACAAATGGTATCTCATCGGCTGGACGAATAAGCATAACAACTTTACCACCTATGCACTTGACCGTATTACCGGTTTAGAAAATGGAACAAAGGCATTCAAGTACCGTCGTGAGTTTAACCCTGATGATTTTTTTAAATATTCTACCGGTATTATGGAAGGCCCAAAGCCAAAAGAGAAAGTAGTGCTGGAGGTATATGGTCCGGCATCACGCATGTTGCAGGTAAGCCCTATGCATCATACACAAAAGATCATTAAAGAAGCAGACGACAAACTTGTAATAGAATTAGAAGTAACAGTTACAGAAGAGTTTGTTCACCAGTTGCTGAGTATTTGCAATCAAATGAAAGTATTGAAACCTGCATCATTAAAGAAACGGATGAAAGAAGAGTTAGGGAAAGCGATGGGGTATTATTGATTAGCGGAGGGTTCGTCATTTCGAATCCCGCCAGCAGATGGTTTAATTTAGAAAAAGGCAACGGCGGGTGAGAAATCTCTAGATAATTGTTTTGCTTCTAATCTCATAAGAAGACTAAACAGTTTTCATAACTAAAAGTGACGACTTGAAATTTTGGAGATGTCTCCTGATGTCGACATGAGGATGTAAGAGTTTGAGTAATTGTAAAAAATATTTTTCACAGAAGAAATACACGAACTCAATCTGTATTCATCCGTTACATCAGCGTCATACCCGCCTGAATGGCTTTAGTCGGGCAGGAGTGTTTCTATTTCTTCTTCCGCCAATCCCATGGTGCAACAGGATTTTTTACACTCCATAATCCAATCTTTTGTTTTCGTGCAAGCAGCTCTGCTTCTGCTAATTCTTTACTGGAAGAATATTGTTTAAAATGCCAGGCCATTCCTTTACTGATCAGTTCTTTGTTGATCCATATTTTTTGTTGGGTATATACTTCAGCGATCTTTCGTTTGTTACGGTCAACATCTGTTACCACAACAGTCAGCACTTGATCTTTGCACAATGCTGCCAGCAGATCTTTTGAAGCATTGGAGAAGTCCTGCTTTTTTTCAGGAGCATCAATACCAGCTAAACGAATACGGTGTGTGGTAGTGCCAACAAGCAGATCAAATGTATCGCCGTCAATAATACGGACAGCTTTTCCTTTTAAGGTGTAAACAGGAGGAGGTGTAAAGGCCAGCAACGGCAATAACAAAAAAGAAAGTAAAACAAAACGCAACATATATTTTTTCATCAGCCATTTAACGCTTTAGCTGATCTTTTGTTTTTGTAAGAATGCAAACGAAGTAAGTTTTGCTGAATGCTGTTGCTCACGGATATTCCATTTTTTGCAGAACCCGACAGGAGCAAGTATAGCATAAGCATAATCAATAAAAAACTGTACGAATAATGCATCACCTTCTTTTCTTTTTGGCATGGTGAAGGTTTTACCGATGGTGCCAGTTGCATCAACCAGTATCACTTCCACATCAAAACCATAACCAAACCAAACAGCCGTCTGCTGCGTTGTTCCGGGAAAATGCAGTACCAATGGCTTGCGAAACTGGAATTGATTGCGGTAGTTAAGTGATTGATAGATCTCTGCTGCAGTCACTGCTTCCTCAGCCTCAACAGGGGCATATTGTCTGCGGCCATCACAAAGACTGAAATAACATTTATTACTGAATGGAAATGAAAGCTGTTGCATAACTGTTCTTTAATACTGTAAAAGAACAAGCTCACTTTGCAGTGTATTTGCGAAGCAAAAACTAAGATTCAAGAACCAAGGGCAAGGCAGAAGAAAAGCCATGGGCCAATATCCAAAGCCCAAGTGAAGGGAACCCACGAAGAAAGGCGTGAAAGAAAATTTTATGAATATTTATAAATAATTATTGTTTATCAATAAATATTTATTTATTTTTGACATGTACTTTAAAACACTTTGTATGACAATAAAAACAGATTATATCTTAATGGCGCTGAATGTGCTGTCATGGATCGTATTTATAGGGCTTTGTCTTGAAGCGGGTATCTTCATTGTTTCAACTGTGCTTACACTTGTGCTTGAACCTGCACAGGCGGCAAGAATGTGGAAGGAAGTTGATCTGACAGCTGTGTACGATCATAACCAGAGCCATTTCGTTACACTTGCATCACTCATCATTATCGCTACCGTATTAAAGGCCATCATGTTTTATGTGATCGTCAAATTCTTTTACAACAAGAACTTTAGCTTGTCGAAGCCATTTAATGAAACCACCAAACGTTTTATATTAAACCTGGGCTACCTGGCGTTGGGCATTGCTTTCTTCTCATCATGGGGAACACGCTTTGTTGAAGGGCTTGTTCAGCAGGGAGTACGCATACCAAATCTTCGTTTCATGCGCCTTGCCGGTTCTGATGTGTGGTGGTTTATGGGAATTGTGCTGTTTGTGATTGCTTTTATCTTCAAAAAAGGGATCGAACTGCAAAACGAAAACGATTTAACAGTTTAAGCCATGGCAATTATTGTAAACCTGGATGTGATGATGGCCAAGCGGAAAATGAGTTTGAATGAGCTTTCGGAAAAAGTAGGTTTAACGCTGGCCAATTTATCCATTCTTAAAACGGGAAAAGCAAAAGCAATTCGTTTCAGTACACTGGAAGCTATTTGTAAAGTGCTGGATTGCCAGCCGGGAGATATTCTGGAGTATAAAGATGAATAAACTCCACAAAGAAACAATTGGATTTAGCGCAAATAAAAAGCCCCGCATAAACTGCGGGGCTTTTCTTGCTCCCCCTGCTGGACTTGAACCAGCGACCCTCTGATTAACAGTCAGATGCTCTAACCAACTGAGCTAAGGAGGAATACCTTCCCGATTGGGGTTGCAAAAATAGGGGAATTTGCTTTTTTGCTCCCTATTTCTGCACAACTTTTTTTATTTAAAAAAACTGAAGAACGAACTTTCTTCTATTCCAATGTAAATACCGTCGTCTCTTGTTTCAACAGGATAGGTTTTTAAGTAATAACCTTCGCCCGTTGTGTTGCGGCCATTCAGCAAACTGAATTTATACCTGTGCAAAGGACAAACAATATTTCCCAACGCATCCACATAACCGTCAGCCAAGTGTCCGCCTGCATGCGGACATTTATGTGTACAGGCCAGTACCTCTGCTCCATGTTTTGCAATACAAATGGTTTTTCCTTTCACCTGTATTTCGCAAAGATGATTTTCCTGCCAGAAAAAATCATCGGCTGTTTCAGCAACCTTGATCCAGTTGTATTTTTTTTCCGAAGGCATTAGTACAGAAACTCGGTTTTGTAAGGATAACGGATCCTGTAATTACTTCTTACCTGCTCAAGTATACGGTCACGCAATTCTGCCAGGTTTCTTCTTTCGGTGGCCGATATAAATACACAGTTGCCTTGTGTATCATTTTCCCAGCGTTCTTTTAATTCCTTCAGAATGGTTTCTTTAATATCATCGCCCAACCATTCATCGAAATGCTTTTCTTCATACAGGTCCATTTTATTGAAAATGGTGATCACTGGTTTATCATGACATTTCAGATCCTGGAGAGTTTTGTTTACTACGTTGATCTGGTCCTCGTATTGCGGATGCGAAATGTCCACCACATGCAGCAATACATCGCTTTCTCTAACCTCATCGAGTGTGCTCTTGAAACTTTCTACAAGATGATGCGGCAGTTTGCGGATAAACCCAACGGTGTCACTCAGCAAGAAGGGGGTGTTTTCAAACACCACTTTGCTGGTGGTGGTATCCAGTGTGGCAAATAATTTATTTTCTGCAAACACATCACGCTTGCTCAGGATGTTCATGAGCGTACTCTTGCCCACGTTGGTATAACCCACTAATGCCACACGAATAAATTCGCCACGGTCTTTACGTTGGGTGAGGGATTGCTTATCAATTTCGGCCAGACGTTTGCGCAGCAAAGAGATCTTATCTTTTACAATACGGCGGTCGGTTTCAATTTCCGTTTCACCGGGACCCCTTGTACCAATACCGCCACCTTGCCGTTCAAGGTGTTTCCACATACCTTTCAACCGGGGTAGCATATATTGGTATTGCGCCAGTTCTACCTGTGTTTTTGCCTGTGCCGTTTTAGCTCTGCGGGCAAAGATGTCGAGGATCAGATCACTCCGGTCAATGGTGTATGTGCCCAGTTCTTTTTCAATGTTCATGATTTGTGCACCGGTAAGCTCATCATCAAATATTACCAGTGTAATATCCCTGCCGCTGACATAATTTTTGATTTCTTCCAGCTTTCCTTTCCCTACAAATGTGCGGCTGTCGGGGTGTGGCAATTTTTGCATAAACCGTTTTAAGGTAACGGCTCCCGCCGTTTCTGCAAGAAATGCAAGCTCGTCCATGTACTCCTGTACCTGTAATTCTGTTTGTCCTTTTTGCACAACGCCCACAATTATGGCACGTTCTTCCTGTTGTATTGCCTGTTTACGTTCAATCACTGTTTTAAAAATTCATCGGCAAAGGTAAAAGAACTTCTTTGCCTGTTCATAAAAGAAAAAGCGTGACAAACTCTGCCACGCTTTCCTGTTGAATAAAAATAATATTATAAACCGGTAAGGGTAATACCAACCGTAAGTGGTCTTATCTGGCTTGGTCCCTGGCCTTCTTTAATAAAATCGTTGAGTTGGTATTGACCAAAGATGGCGAAATTGCCCATACCTATTCTTGCAGTGGCAGCAAGACGCAGGTTGTTAAAATGCTTACGGTCTTTTTCTTTTAGTATATAAGCCGTGTTGCCATTTGCATCCTGGGTGAATTTTGTTTTATCATTTGCACTGATGAGTGTACCAATTTTCATGCCCACAGCAAATTTCAAACTCTTGTTTGGCTGTGTTGGGTCAACCATAAAACGGAGTTCCACAGGAGCTTCCAGATAAACGGTTGCCAGCTTCATTGATTTGTACTTATTCAATGTGTCTTTTCCCTGGTGAGGAGCAAATTGGAATGAGTTATTGTTGATGATGTTGAGGTTGCGGCCGGCGTTTTTATCAAAAAACATATTATCGGCTCCAACACCAGCTCCTAAACCGACACTGAAACGAGGGTCGGTTTTAAACGGAAAATCAAAAGAGAAGTAAGCATTCACCGTCCTTGCAAAACCTGTGGTGGTAATGCTGTCTGGCTTTTGCATCCATGTAAGATAGCCCACCTGGAACAGGAGATGATCTTTCGGGCGATTGCCGAGATTTACTTTCGACCAGTCTTTCTTTTTCTTCTTTTCTGTTTCCTGCGCTGTTGCTGAAATAGCAGTTGCAAGAATGAGTGTAAACAGTATTAGTTTCTTCATAATTGTAAAGAGGCAAATGTATTTGCTTATCGGTTAAGCAAAGGTTAAAGCCATTTTTTAAAAATAATGCCGGGAAGTGGTGAGCCGGGAAGTATTTTTTTGTTCGAAAGAATTCCCGTCTTCCTGTCTTACCGGCATCTTTACTTGTGGATCCTGTAGGATTTGAACCTACGACCCTCTGATTATGAGTCAGATGCTCTAACCGTCTGAGCTAAGGATCCGGCCTTTTGGGCGGGGGCAAAGATAGAAAAATAGGCGTATCGTAAATGGATTATTTCAGGCTTAATTTTTCAGTTAGCACTATGTTCTAAAAACTGAATGCTTCAAAGTGTTTTCTTTGCAGCATGCAAAACATAAAAGCAATCATTTTTGATTTAGGGGGTGTGTTGCTGAACATTGATTTCAACCGTTCAGAAAAAGCGTTTGCTGATCTGGGGGTGCATGATTTTTCAGGGTTCTTCAGCCAGTTTCACAGCAATCCGTTGTTCCGTCAATTGGAAACAGGTATGGACGATCAGTTGTTTTATGATGAATTTCGTGCAGCTACTCAACAACAGTTAAGTAATGAACAGATAAAAGATGCTTGGAATGCGCTGCTCCTCGATTTCAGAAAGGAAAGCCTTGCAGTTTTACCATCGTTAAAAGAGAAATACCAAGTGTACCTGCTAAGCAATACCAATGAAATTCATTTGCAGGAGTTTCAGCAACGTTACCGGCAATTGTACCCGGGCAGTGAGTTAGATGAGCTGTTTGATGTTGCATATTACTCACACCGCATTGGTCATCGAAAACCGAATGCATCGGCTTTTGAATATGTGCTCAACAGGCATACACTTATACCAGATGAAACGCTGTTCATTGATGATAGTATTAATAATATAGAAGCCGCACAAAGTTTGGGTATTCAAACGGTGCATTTATTACCTGGGATGATGGTGGAGGAGTTAGGACTTTAACAAAACAAGAAACAATATCCAAAATAGTTTCAACCAAGCTACTAGGAATTTGCTTTTTGTGGCGGTTACTTCACTTCTTCAAATTCAATATAATCCGCTTCAGCAGCTTTGCTGGATGGTTGTTTTACAGTTTCGGCAGGTTGTTGCTGATAACCGTTTTGCTGTTCCTGCATTCGGTTTTGAAATTCCGTCATTTTCTTTTTCATATCACGGGTAGCCCTGGTAACAGGCACCACAAAATTGAAGATGAAACGGTAAAGGAAGTAGATCAACAATCCGAATAAAAGATAGCGTAACATGCTGCAAAGATAAACGAATAGGGTTCCTTCATTTGTGAAGAATCCTATAAAGCCAAGCCTGCCGGCAAAAACAAAAAATATTTTTTCTTTTACCTGCTATTATGCTACTTTTGCACCGGATAAAAGAAACAGTGGAAGGGAACGGCATCGTTCCCTTCTTTATTTCACCTACATGAACATAGAACAGAAAGCAGTTGCCATCAGGCAGCTAACAGAGGAGTTGATCAGTGTTGATCCTGATTGTTTCCTGGTAGATATTAAACTGAAACCGGGTAACAATATCCAGGTGTTTTTAGATGCAGATGCAGGACTGCCCATTGGTCGTTGTATTCAATATAACCGGGCATTGTATCAACAGATCGAAGAAGCCGGATTATTTACCGATGGTGATTTTTCACTGGAAGTTTCATCACCGGGTCTTGAAGAACCGTTGAAACTTACCCGCCAGTACCTAAAAAATATTGGTCGCCTCGTAGAAGTGGTGATGAAAGATGGCAGCAAGTTCGACGGAAAACTGCTGGCTGCAGGTGATGAGGTGGTAACACTGGAAGAAACGAAAGGAAAAGGCAAAAAACAGGAAGTGCTGCTGCATAACCTGGCTTACATGGATATAAAATCAACAAAAATCAAAATTGTATTTAACTGATAATGGTTGCGGCCATTTAAAACAACCGCACAAATAAAACAACAGAGTTATGGCAAGTATCAATCTTATTGAGAGTTTCCAGGAGTTTAAGGATGCGGAAAATATTGACCGCCCCACGATGATGAAAGTGTTGGAAGATGTGTTTAAAACCTTGCTTCGTAAAAAATATGGCAGCGACGATAACTTCGATGTGATCGTTAACACGGAGAAAGGTGACCTGGAAATCATGCGTCGTCGTACAATTGTGGAAGATGGCCAGGTGGAAGATCCGTTGGCGCAGATTGCATATACCGATGCGGTTAAGATTGAACCCGATTATGAAGTGGGTGAGGAATTGTATGAAGATGTTGATATTCATGACTTTGGCCGCCGTGCAATCCTTGCTGCAAAGCAAACACTGGCAAGCCGTATTGGTGATTTGAAGAAGAATGTACTGGTAAAAAAATATTCAGACCGTATTGGTGAGATCCTGAGCGCAGAAGTGTACCAGGTTTGGAAAAAAGAAGTATTGCTTTTGGATGAAGAAGGAAATGAACTTTTATTACCTAAAAGCGAACAGATTCCGCAGGATTATTTCAAGAAAGGCGAGAATATCCGAGCAGTGATCAAGAAGGTGGAATTAAAAAATAATGCCCCTGTGATTATTTTGTCAAGAACAAGTCCGCTGTTCCTTGCTAAATTGCTCGAAATTGAGGTGCCGGAGATCTTTGATGGTTTGATTGTTATCCGCAAAATAGTCCGTGAGCCGGGCGAAAGAGCAAAAGTGGCGGTTGAAAGCTTTGATGACCGTATTGATCCGGTGGGTGCCTGCGTAGGTATGAAAGGCAGCCGCATCCACGGTATCGTTCGTGAACTGAAGAACGAGAACATTGATGTGATTAACTACACTGCTAATATCAATCTGCTCATACAGCGTTCATTAACGCCTGCAAAAATTACCAGCATGGATATTGACCAGGAAGGTAAACATGCAGAAGTTTATTTGAAACCCGACCAGGTTTCTTTGGCCATTGGTAAGCGAGGTGTAAACATTAAACTGGCTTGTGAGCTCACTGGTTATGAAATTGATGTTTACCGTGATACAGAAGAAGAAACAAATGAGTTTGATATTGATCTGGATGAATTTACAGATGAAATTGAAGGTTGGGTGATTGATGAACTGAAGCGTATCGGTTGCGATACAGCACGCAGTGTACTTGAACTTACAGCTGAGGAACTGGAACGCCGTACCGATCTGGAAAAAGAAACCATCGAAGAAGTACGTCGTGTGTTGCAGGAAGAGTTTGAAAAAGAATAAGACAGGAAGTTCTATTGATAAGATTTATTTAAACAATTAAACAAGATGTTCCCTCCTATTACGGTAGGGTAAAGGGAAGTTCATTATGTCAGAAGTTAATACACCACGTTTAATGGCCGCTGCCAAGGAGTTCAATATCGGTAAAGACACCCTTATTGATTTTCTGTCAGGAAAAGGCTTCAGCAAAGACGATCTTAAGCCCACTGCAAAGCTTACGGAACAGATGTACCGTGCCCTGCAGCAGGAATTCTCATCGGATAAACTGGCGAAAGCAAAAAGTGATCAGATTGAGATTCCCAAAGGTGGTATGTCTGATTTGAAGAAGAAGAAAGAAGAAGAAGATATTTCTATTAAGAAGGAAGTAAAGAAGGTTGTAAAAGAAGAGCCGAAAGCAGAAGAAGTGAAACCGATTGAACCGGTTGTTGTTGCTGTTGCACCGGAACCTGAGCCAGAACCTGCTCCAGCTCCAGTAGTAGAAGAAGTAAAACAGCCCGAACCTGAAGTGGTGAAGGTAGAAGTTCCGGAAGTGGAAGGTCCAAAAATTGTAACCAAGATCGATCTTGATAAAATCGATTCTTCAACAAGACCAAAGAAAGTTGTTGAAAAGAAGAAGAAAGTTGAGCCAAAGGAAGAACCGGTTGTTACGCCCGAAGTAAAAGATGAAACACCTGTGGTTACTACTCCGGTTGTTGCTGCTGAAACAGCTCCGCCTGCGTCAGAGGAAGAAGAAGATGTCGTGATCGAGAACATCAAAGCTGAAAAGCTGGAAGGTCCCAAGATTCTCGGTAAAATTGAATTACCTGTTAATCCCGATACAAGACCCAAACCAAATCTTGATAAGGAAAAACGTAAACGCAAGCGTATTCCTATCGACAAAAAAGGTAGTCAGCCACAGCAAGGCGGTCAACAAGGCCAGGGCGGACAGCAAGGTGGTTTCCAGAACCGTGGTGGCCAGCAACAAGGTGGTTTCCAAAACCGTGGAGGTGGTGGCGACCGCAGAGGTGGTGGGCAGCAACGTGGAGGCGACCGTAACCGTCCGGGTATTAACATACGTCGTGAAGATAAAGTCATCGACGAAAAAGAAATCCAGGAAAAACTTCGTGAAACACAAGCCAAACTCTCAGGCCAGGGCGGTCGTGGTAAGAGCTTAAAAGCAAAATACCGCAAGCTGAAGCGTGATGAAATGGCCGACCAGATGAACGATGGTGCAGAAGATAACAAGCTGCAGGTAACTGAATTTATCAGTGCTGCTGAATTGGCCAGCCTGATGGATGTTTCTGCAACGGATGTTGTGGCCAAATGTTTCAGCCTTGGTATGATGGTATCGATCAACCAGCGTTTGGATGCGGAAGTGATTGAACTTGTTGCAGGTGAATTTGGTTTTGAGGTTGAGTTCATCGATATGGAGAAGCAGGCTGAAATGGAAGAAGAAGAGGTGCAGGATGATGAAGATAGTTTGCAACCACGTGCTCCAATTGTAACCATCATGGGTCACGTTGATCATGGTAAAACTTCATTGCTCGATTATATCCGTAATGCAAACGTAGTATCTGGTGAAGCGGGTGGTATTACCCAGCACATTGGAGCTTACGAGGTAAAAACGGAGAGCGGCAAAAAGATCACCTTCCTTGATACACCGGGTCACGAGGCATTTACAGCCATGCGTGCCCGTGGTGCAAAAGTGACGGATATTGCTGTGATTGTTGTTGCTGCAGATGATGCGGTGATGCCACAAACAAAAGAAGCCATCAGCCACGCACAGGCTGCCGGTGTGCCAATGATCTTTGCTATCAATAAGATCGATAAGGATGGAGCTAATCCGCAAAAGATCTACGAGCAATTATCACAAATGAATATTTTGGTGGAAGAATGGGGTGGTAAATACCAAAGCCAGGAACTTTCTGCCAAAAAAGGATTAAATGTAGATAAGCTGCTTGAAAAAATATTACTGGAAGCTGAGTTGCTTGAGCTGAAAGCAAACCCTGACCGTGAGGCAACAGGTTCTATTATTGAAGCATCGCTTGATAAAGGCCGTGGTTACGTGGCAACTGTACTGGTATTGAACGGTACATTATCACAAGGCGACCTCATCGTATCTGGCCAGTACTATGGCCGTGTAAAAGCCATGTTCAATGAACGTAACCAGCGTATTGATAAAGCAGGTCCATCAACTCCGGTGCAGATACTTGGTTTAAATGGTGCACCGCAGGCAGGTGAAAAATTAAGAATGTATGAAGATGAGGCAGAAGCAAAAGAAATTGCCAGTCGCCGTGCACAGATCCTGCGTGAGCAAGGTATCAGAACCAAGAAACACATTACACTCGATGAGATCGGTCGCCGTTTGGCACTGGGTAACTTTAAGGAACTTAACCTCATCATCAAAGGTGACGTGGATGGTTCAGTAGAAGCCCTTACCGATTCTTTACAGAAACTTTCTACAGAAGAAATTGCTGTGAATGTGGTATTGAAAGCCGTTGGTCAGATATCGGAAGCCGACGTAACATTGGCAAGCGCATCTGATGCCATCCTTATCGGCTTTAACGTTCGTCCTTCATTACAGGCATCTAAACTTGCTGAGCAGGAAGGTGTGGAAATCAAGAACTACTCCATCATCTACAATGCCATTGAAGAAGTGAAGAGTGCGATGGAAGGCTTGCTTGAACCGAAGATCACAGAAAAAGAGGTGGCAACAGTTGAGATACGTGAAGTGTACAAATTTGATAAAGCTACTGTTGCAGGTTGTTATGTACTTGACGGAAAGCTGAAACGTGATGCCAAAATCCGTCTGTACCGTGATGGTGTACTGGTGTACCCACGTACAGAAGGTGGTTTTGCAGAATTGGGCAGCTTAAAACGCTTTAAGGACGATGCAAAAGAAGTGTCTTCAAATATGGAATGTGGTCTCACCATCAAAAACTTCAGCGATCTCAGCGTAGGCGATACCCTCGTGGCAATTGAAGAAGAAGAAGTGAAACGTACGTTATAAGCTGTTAAAGCATAGAAACAGATTGTTAAAACAAAGATGGCCGTGCTCATAAGACGGCCATCTCTATTACTTTTGAACCTCATCTTTCAGGAATGAAAAAAATAGTAACCATCATTGCATTGTTTGTTGTTATTGGAGCACAGGCTCAGCAAACAAAAAAAGTAACTGCCGATAAGATCATTGGTGTGGTAGGCGATCGTATTGTCTTGAAATCGGATATTGAAAACCAGATCAACGATGCAAGAAGCAAGGATTATGAACTACCTCCCGATGCTTCCTGTTATTTAATGCAGCAGCTCATCATCAATAAAATGCTGGCTATACAGGCCGAAAAAGATTCACTTCCTGTAAGTGAAGAAGAGGTAGAAGCTGATGTGGAGAACCGTATCCGTTATTTTATTCAGCAATACGGTTCAAAAGAAGTGATTGAGCAGATCACCGGTAAAACCATTTACCAGTTTCGGGAAGAAATGCGTGACCCCATCCGTGAAACGAAGCTTGCAACTGCTATGCGTGGTAAGATCGTGGAAAATGTAAAGATCACACCAACAGAAGTAAGAGCATTCTTCAATAAAATACCGAAAGACAGTCTTGCATTTTACGAAACTGAATTGGAGATCGGTGAAATTGTAGTGTATCCGAAGGCCGGTCGTGAAATGGAAGAATATGCACAGGAAGAATTGAAAGAGTTCAAACGCCAGGTAGAAGCAGGAACAAAGAAAATGGAATTCCTGGCAGCACAGTACAGTGAAGATCCGGCTGCAAAGGAAAACGCAGGATTGTATGTGCTCAACCGTGGTGATAATCAGTGGGATCCTACTTTTTTTAACACAGCAATGAGTTTAAAAGAAGGGCAGGTATCACGTGTTATTAAATCAAAATTTGGCTACCATATTATTCAATGTCTCTCACGTAATGGCGAAGAAGTAACGGTTCGTCATATCCTGAAAATTCCCCGCATTAATGAAGACGATATTAACGATGCCATCAATAAACTGGACAGCGTACGTTCTAAATTGATTGCCGGAACCATCAAGTTTGGTGAAGCAGTTAGTAAATACTCTGATGATACTGATTCAAAATTCACTGCTGGTATGATGCGTGGACAGGATGGTTCATCAATCATTACCATTGATCAGTTAGATAAGGACATGATTCCGGTGCTGGAAAAATTAAAGCCGGGTGAATTTTCACAGCCATTTCAGTTTACTGATCTGCGTGGGAAAAAAGGTGTGCGTTTGGTATTCCTCGTAAACCGTACACCACCCCATCGTGAAAACATGGAGAATGATTACAGTAAAATTGCTGGCCGTGCCCTGGAAGAAAAGAAAGAAAAGGAACTTGAAAAATGGTTCATTAAAAATTCTAATACATTTTACGTTCAAATAGAGGATGAGTACAAGGATTGTGCACCTATTAAAGCCATCCTTGGAAACACAGCGAAAAACTAAAGAGATTGTGAAAAAAGGCATTTGGAAAAAACCAAAAGCCTTTTTGTTTGGAAAATTACATGTATGTACATACATTTGCATAGTGAAATTAGAACAAGCCATACAGAGCGTGAATTTTAGAAACGAAACCCACAAGGCAGGATTGAATATCCTTTATACTGCCTGGTGGTTAAAAACATTGATGAGCAGGGAGTTGAAAAACTTTGGCTTAACACACGAGCAGTACAATGTACTCCGGATCTTAAAAGGCAAATCGCCGGATGAGATGTGTGTAAAGGATATTGCAGGCAGAATGATCGAAAAAAGTTCAAATGTGCCAAGGATTATTGACCGTTTAGTATTAAAAAAGCTGGTAAAGCGTACGACCGATATGAATGATAAACGCCATACCGTTATGTCGCTTACCGCAGCAGGGTTGAATATTCTTGAACTTTGTACACAGCGCATCAATACGGTGTTTGAAGAAACCATCCAGTTAGATGAGGCTGCCGCAATACAGTTGAACGATTTGCTGGAGCAGATCAGGGCAAACGAGAATTGATATTTTTTTAAACTAATACATGTATGTACATGTAAAAAATAAAAGGAGAATTTTTATGAAAACGGTCTTACACAAAGCAGCAACAAGAGGACATGCCAACCACGGCTGGCTCAACAGCTACCACAGCTTCAGTTTTGCAGGCTACTACAATCCTGAACGCATCCATTTCGGTGCTTTACGTGTATTGAACGACGACTCAGTAGCAGCAGGTATGGGCTTTGGTACACACCCGCACGATAATATGGAGATCATTTCCATTCCTCTCAGTGGTGATCTGAAACACAAAGACAGTATGGGCAATGAAGCCATCATTAAACAGGGCGATATACAGGTCATGAGCGCAGGAACAGGTATTGCACACAGTGAAATGAATGCCAACAAAGACAAAGAAGTAAAGTTTTTACAGATATGGGTGTTCCCCAACAAGAAAAGTGTGCAACCCCGTTACGGGCAGGTTACACTGGATGAAAGCAAAATGAAAAACAATCTTCTGCAGGTGCTTAGTCCAAATGCTGACGGTGAAGGTGTATGGATTCACCAGGATGCATGGTTCAGCCTGGGTAATCTTGAAAAAGGCTTTTCAACGGAGTACAAATTCAAAGGAAACAATCACGGAGTTTATGCTTTTGTACTGGAGGGTGATGTAACCATAAACGGTGAAGTATTGAACAAACGTGATGGGTTTGGTATCAGCGAAACAGATACACTCAGCATTACAGCCGATTCAGATGCAAGATTGCTCCTGATGGAAGTACCAATGTTAAACTAACAGATCAAACAATTTAATAACAATAATCTAAACACAAAAACAATGGCAACGTACAAAATTGATGCATCGCACAGCGACATTATCTTTAAAGTGAAACACCTGATGATCACAACAGTAACAGGTCAGTTCAAAAGTTTTGATGCAACATTATCAGCAGAGAAGGATGATTTCAGTGATGCAGAAGTAACTTTTACAGCAGATATCAACAGTGTTGATACACGCAGCGAACAGCGTGATGCGCATTTGAAAAGTGATGACTTTTTTGCAGCAGAAAAATATCCGCAATTGAAGTTTGTTTCTTCTTCAGTAAGCAATACCGGTGATGGTCTTGTAATAAAAGGCGATCTCACTATCCGTGATGTAACCAAACCAATTGAGTTGAAAGCAGACTACAATGGTGTAGTGGTTGATCCATGGGGACAAACAAAAGTGGGCTTTGAAGCAGAAGGCAAGATCAAGCGTAAAGAATTTGGTTTAGGCTGGGATGCTGTAACTGAAGCTGGTGGTGTGGTAGTAAGTGATGATGTGAAACTCCAGTTCCACGTTCAGTTTGTAAAGCAATAATGAAAACGGGCAACGCCCGTTTTAAAAAGCAATCGTAAAACATGAAACAGATCAGGTATACAAGGAAAGCGGCTCCTGCTCATATGGTAGGCGACGGGTTTAAAGTAAGAACATTTATTTCTTCGGCGATGTGGAAGGACATGAGCCCTTTCCTGATGCTTGATTACATTGAACCTACAGAATATTTACCTACCGATCATCCCCGTGGCGTGGATGTGCATCCGCATAAAGGATTTGAAACAGTGAGTATTTTATGGGAAGGTGCATTGGCACATGAAGACAGCAGCGGTGGTAAAGGCAAAATTTTTGCAGGAGATGTACAATGGATGACAGCCGGTGCTGGTATTCTTCACAAAGAATTTCATGAAGAAGAGTTTAGTAAGAAAGGTGGGGTATTGCATGGTGCCCAGCTTTGGGTAAATCTTCCTTCAAAAAATAAATCAACAGCACCTGCTTACCAGGATATACGATCAGCCAACATTCCTGAAATACAGTTGGCGGATGATAAAGGGAAGATCAGGATCATAGCTGGTGAAATGAATGGTGTAAAAGGACCTGCAAATACATTTACCCGCATCAATATTTTTGATGCGCATGTAAAAGCAGATGCTTCCTTTGATCTGAATGTTGTTGATGGCGACCATACAACCTTGCTGGTATTAAAAGGAACCGTGCTTCTTAACGATGATAAAACAGCACGTGAAGGTGATATGCTCATATTTGATAACAGCGGTGAGAAAATACACGTTCAAACAAATAACGAAACACATTTGTTACTCTTAAGTGGTGAACCTATTACTGAGCCTGTTGCAGCGTATGGTCCTTTTGTAATGAATACCCAACAGGAAATTATTGATGCAATCGATGATTTTAATGCCGGTAAATTTGGGCATCTGAATTAAAGTGTATGATCAACTCATTTATTGATACAGCAAAGTATAAAGTAACACACAGCAACGGCCGTCACCAGTTTTTTGCGGATGAGCCGCAGGAAAAAGGCGGTATGGATACTGCACCAACACCGGATGAACTGTTGGAATCAGCTTTGGCCAGTTGTACATTGGTAACATTGCGTATGTACACCGATCATAAAAAATGGGATGTAGGCCGCATTGATATGAACATATCATTACAAAGGGAAGCCGGTAAAACAGTGTTTACCCGTGAGTTGAGTTTTGCCAATGAAATTACCGAAGAACAGAAGCAGCGTTTGATACAGGTGGCAAAAAATTGTCCGGTATCAAAAACGCTTTCAGCTGCATCGGAATTACATGTGTCTGTTAAATGATTTGGCAGGGCATGTAGTTAAACCCATGAATCACGAATAGAAGTACTTTTGTATTACGTAACAGGCAATGAACGACCGGTGAACAGGGTGCCTGTTGCAGGATCACCAATCAATCTACATAAATGAATATCGAAATAATTTCAGGCAGCCCGAGAGAAAACAGTGTAACACACCGTGTGGCCTTGTTCCTGAAAAAACTGCTGCAGGAAAAAACAAATCACAACATTAATATTATTGATTCGAAGGAATGGGATCTGCCGCTGTTACAACATGTGTTTGTATCAGTAGATGCCACGCCCGAAGAATTTAAGCCATTAAGCAAACGAATGTTTGATGCGCATGCGTTCATTCTTGTTACACCTGAATACAACGGCAGCTATACTCCTGTTATGAAAAACCTGCTGGATCATTATCCAAAACAATCACACAAGGCATTTGGTATAGTCACGGCAAGCACGGGCATGATGGGCGGTATCCGTGCCACACAACAAATGCAGCTGCTGGTCAATGCATTATTTGGTATTGCCAGCCCTCACATGATGGTGGTTGGTTATGTAGATAAGAAGTTTGATGAGGATGGAAACCTGCTTGATGAAGCCTACCAAAAAAATATTGATGTGTTTATGAGGGAGTTTTTGTGGCTTGCAGAGAGTCTTCATCCCGAATCAGTGCTTAATTAATCAGAAGAATGTTGCAATAGGTTCTTACCTTTGCGCCTTCATCGGCTGAAATTGAAAAATGGAAGCCGGCTTCTCACAACAATCATGAGCGACGAAATAAAACACGAATGTGGCCTTGCCTTCATTCGTTTACGCAAACCCTTCTCTCATTACCAGAAACAATATGGCTCCGTGCTGTATGGCCTTAACAAGCTGTACCTGCTCATGGAAAAGCAACACAACCGTGGACAGGATGGTGCCGGTATTGCTGCTGTTAAGCTGGATGTAGAGCCGGGTTATCCTTTTTTGCACAGGTTACGCAGCAGTGCGCCTCAGCCCATTGCTGATATTTTCTTTAAAGTAGGGCAGGAAGTAGCCGAGCTGGAGAAATATCAGCCGGATATTAAGCAACATGCGGGGTTAATGAAAGGGCATTTGCCTTTTCTTGGTGAATTGATGCTGGGGCATCTCCGTTACGGAACGCAGGGTAAAAACAATGTTGAGTTTTGTCACCCCTTTATTAAGCGTAATACTCACACAGCCAGAAACCTTGCACTTGCAGGTAATTTCAACCTTGTTAATACAGAAGAGTTATTTGCACTGGTGAATATTGATCCGGGTGAATTTCAACGCCAGAGCGATTTGGCGGCTATGATGGAAGTGGTGCATCATTTTCTTGTAAAGGAAGATGAGATCAACCCCAACAGCCCATCGATATGCAATGTGTTGAAAAAAGCTACACCTTTATTTGATGGTGGTTATACCATTGGTGGTATGACGGGTAATGGCGCAAGTTTTGTGATGCGTGATGCGCATGGCATTCGTCCGGCATATTATTATGTGAATGATGAAGTGATTGTGGCCGCAAGTGAGCGTGCAGCCATCCGCACCACATTTAATGTGGGCGAAAATGAAGTGCTGGAGTTAATGCCAGGACAAGGATTGATCGTTGAAGCCGATGGGCAATATCATATTGAACAGATACTTGAACCAAAAGAAAGAAGAGCCTGTTCATTTGAGCGGATCTATTTCAGCCGTGGTAGTGATGAAAAGATTTACCGTGAACGTATCACCCTCGGTCATAAATTAAGCAAGCGTATTCTTGAACACATTGATTATGATCTGAAGAATACCATCTTCTCTTATATACCCAATACAGCCGAAGTTGCATTTTATGGTTTGGTAAAAGGAATGGAAGAATACCTGAACCAGATCAAAGTACAACGGATCATGAGCTGGGGTAAAGATTTTGATGAAGAGAAGCTGAATGAAATGATCACCCGCAAGATCAGGCAGGAGAAGATTGCTATCAAGGATGTAAAGCTTCGTACGTTCATTACAGAAGACAGCAGCCGCAACGAAATGGTACAGCACGTGTACGACATTACCTATGGTACTGTTCGTCGTGGTGAAGATACGCTGGTGGTGATTGATGATTCCATTGTGCGTGGTACCACACTCAAGGAAAGTATTGTGCGTATGCTGGGCAGACTTGGTCCTAAAAAAGTGATCATTGTTTCAAGTGCACCGCAGATCCGTTATCCGGATTGTTATGGCATTGACATGAGCAAGCTGGGTGATTTTGTGGCTTTCCGTGCAGCAATGGAATTGCTGAAAGAAAGAGGAATGACGGATGTGATTGATGATGTATATACAACCATTAAAGAGTTACATCGCAATAATCAGTTGCATACTGAAAATGTGGTACGTCGTTTATACAAGCCATTTACTACCGAAGAGATCAGCGATAAAATTGCAGAACTCATTACACCTGCCGGTTTTGATATCCCGGTCCAGGTAATTTATCAGAACATTGAAGACCTGCATGCAAGCTGTCCAACCAACACTGGTGATTGGTATTTCACCGGAAATTATCCAACGCCGGGTGGTAACAGGGTGTGTAACAAAGCGTTCCTCAACTATTTTGATGGGAAGAACGTACGTGGTTATTAATGCTGGCGAACAGATTCTTTGGCTGAATTTTTGCAGGAATAAAATTGCCCGTCTTTAAAATCTCATAACTACACCGGGAAAATGCTTTAAACCATCAGGTACCAACCTGGTGGTTTTTTATTTGGGGCTATTTCTTATTTTCATTGCGTCATGAAAATTCTTTACCTCGTCAGGCATGCAAAAAGCAGTTGGGACAGTCCCACGCAAAATGATTTTGACCGTCCGTTGAATGCAAGAGGCATAAAAGATGCACCTCTAATGGCCCGTCGACTGCTGGATCGAAAGGTGAAGATCGATGCATTTATCAGCAGCCCTGCCGTTCGGGCAAAACAAACCTGTCTGGCTTTTATGGACGTGTTTGAAAGAGACCCGTCACAAATTCAACTGCAATCACAACTATACCTTGCCGAACCAGATGTGTTTACCCAGGCAATTGCGGCTATTCCTCCTGCAGTTTCATCAGCCGCTGTTTTCTCACACAACAATGGCCTCACCGATTATGCCAATACACTAAGCAATGCTTCGGTTGATCATATGCCCACCTGCTCCATTTTTGCTGTAAAGGCAGATATTAATGACTGGAAAGATTTTGCCAAAGCAAAAAAAGAATTCCTGTTTTTTGATTACCCTAAACTTCAACACTGATCAACTACAGTTTCGTAAACTGCAATTCCTGTGTGGGATTGTCTCTGTCGTTATGAAACAGCACGCCATTGGGATTAAGCAATTCATTATGCCAAAGCTTACTGATATATTCCAGCTCAAGTTCTGTTGAAGAAATAGCTAATGTAAAAGTATCGCCACTTGGATTTTCTGTCCAGGTTCCGCCATGAGTACTGAAGCCATCAGTTACTTCCAATGTTTTATCAGCTTTAAATGTAAACTGCCAGCCGGCATAAAGGTGGGTGATGTTATTGCCATTGTCTCTCAAAAGCGATATACGCCATTTGCCCTGCGTAAGTATACTTTCCAACGGGGGAGTATCCTGCGGCTTACGGCAGGCGAACAATGCCGTAAAGAGAAATAGAAAAATGATAAGTTTCTTCATGGTATGCTTGGTTAGAGATTTTGGTATGGTGAAGGTATAAACGATTTTTAAGTGTTTCTGTATGTCTGCAAGAAAAAAAGGTTGCCTTTTCAGGGCAACCTTTTTTAGAAACGGTTAAAAACAGGCATTATTTAATGCCGTATTTGTATTTGTAGCGTTCGTTCAGCTGCTTGTGTTTGTCTTCAAGACTCACCTGCCTGCCCTGGATAAAGGCATTGGTAATAATGCTCGACTTCATATCAAGAATATCGCCTTCACTGATCACAATATTGGCATCTTTACCCACTTCCAGCGAACCTGTTACATTGTCAATACCAAGGATCTTTGCAGCATTAAGTGTAATAGCACTTAACGCCTGCTCTTTAGTAATGCCATATCCGGCAGCTGTACCCGCATTGAAAGGCAGGTTGCGGCCACGGGTTGAACCATCGGTATCGTTGATAGCGAACAACACACCTGCATCCTGCAGGTAAGTAGCAGATTTGTAAGGAAGATCCACATCATCATCAGGCGATGTGGGTAGTGCATGACGCTCAGCAAGGATGACTGCAATATTGTTCTGCTTCAGCAGATCAGCAATTTGCCAGCTTTCGCTGCCGCCAACAATCACTACATCAAAGCCAAACTCTTTGGCAAAATCAATAGCTACCAGCATTTCTTTTACAATATCGCAATGCACAAACAGCTTTTGTTTTTTCTCAAACAATGCTTTTGTTGCTTCAAACTTAAGATTGGTTTTTGTGTGTGTTGCTTCTTTGTGGTACGCATTTGCTGCACGGAAAAATTGTTTGATGTCTTCAATGCGGCCCAATGCCTCTTTCACTTGGTCGGCCGTGTTTCTTTGTTCACCTTGTCCAAAGAATGCTGCAAAACGGCTGGGTCGTGGAAGCAGGCTGGGCATGTTCAGGTTCATTTGTCCGTCGGCTTTGTAAATAGCATCTTCCCAGTTCCATGCATCTAACTGCACAACGGTTGATGATCCGCTGATAGTACCGCCTTGTGGCACCACATTCGCCAGCAAAATACCATTGCTGCGTAATGTGCCGATCACTTTTGAATCAGTATTATATGCAACAATAGAGCGGATGTTGGTATTGTACAAACCCATTTCAGACTGATCGATGGTTGCACGCACACTGCTTATTTCCACAAGACCTAACTGCGATGCAGCTAAGATCAATCCGGGATAAACATGTTTGCCTTTTGCATCAATCACTTTACCTGTTACAGCGCCCGATTGGCCAACAGCTTTGATCTTTCCATTTTCAAATGTGATCGATCCGTTTGTGATAACAGTACCATTGCCCACATGAATGGTGGCATTGGTAATGGTGATGGTTTCTGTTTGTGCTTTTGCCGGGTAAACTGTTTCCTGCGCAACTGCAAGAATGCTTACGAGCAAAAATTGTATGCTGAATATTAATTTCTTCATTGTCGTAAATTTTATTGGTTACCATTTTGATCAACTTCATCTGCATCAAGCACCAGCAAACCATGATTGTGGTAGTGATCGGTACAGGTGTGCATGATTTCCATACTTGGTGCAAACGGAACAGTTGGCGTACCGCTTCTTTTTTCACCGATCATTTTTGCCATCAGCCTCGCACGTTCTTTGGCAATATCCAAACGAAGCTGTTTGTCTTTTTCACGATCGTAGTAAACAATACCATCAACAATTGTTTTTTCTGCTTTTGCATAAATGCTCAGCGGATGATCGCTCCACAAAACAACATCAGCATCTTTACCCACTTTAATGCTGCCTACTCTGTCATCAACATGCAGCATTTTAGCAGGGTTGAGGGTAACCATTTTTAACGCATCTTCTTCGCTCATACCGCCATACTTTACACTTTTGGCTGCTTCATGATTTAAGTGACGGGCCATTTCTGCATCATCAGAATTAATGGCAACGTTAATGCCCACTTTTTGCATGATGGCCGCATTTTGCGGAATAGCATCCACCACTTCCATTTTGTAGATCCACCAGTCGCTGAAGGTTGATGCATTAGCACCATGCTGTTTCATTTTATCAGCTACTTTATAACCTTCAAGGATGTGCGTGAAGGTGTTTAATGTAAAGCCAAAACGATCAGCCACACGGATCATATCAGTGATCTCACTTTGTACATAAGAGTGGCAGGTGATGAAACGTTTTTTATTCATGATCTCAACCAAGGCATCCAGTTCAAGATCACGACGGGGAGCAGTGGCTTTTGCATTTTTCTTTTTCTCTTCGTCATACTTCTTCCAGCTTGCTTCGTAATCTTTTGCACGTGTAAATGCATCGATCAACACCTGGCTTACACCCATACGTGTATCAGGGAAGCGGTTGTTTTGTTGCGATGAGGAACGTTTTACGTTTTCGCCCAATGCAAACTTGATAAAGCCCGGCCAGTTCTGGAATTTTAAACCTTCATCATTTGCGCCCCAGCGGAGTTTAATAAGTTGTGTTTGTCCGCCAATGGTATTGGCAGAGCCATGCAGAATATGTGATGATGTAACACCACCGCTCAGCTGACGATAGATATTGATATCTTCAGGATTGAGGTTGTCGGTAATACGCACTTCAGATGTTACACTTTGTCCGCCTTCGTTAATTGAAGCTGCTGCAATGTGAGAGTGCTCATCAATGATACCGGCTGTTACATGCTTGCCTGTTCCATCAATTACTTTGGCTCCGGCATCGCTGAGGTTTTTACCTATGCCTGCAATTTTTCCGTTCTTGATCAGCACATCTGTATTCTGTAAAACACCTTCTTTTTCGTTGGTCCAAACAGTTGCATTTTTAATAAGGATCGTTTCCTGCTTTGGCATTTCTGTAAAGCCATAACCATTGAACGGATAAGGAACTGCACCAAGTTTTACAGGAGGTTTGCCACGTGATGAATCGGATTTTACGAAAGTTTCTTTGCTGTAAGAAGCGGTCCATGTAAAACGGTTGCCATTCACATCATCTCCAACACCACTCCAGAGATTACCGTTTGCAATACCGCTTAAACGGATATTGTTACGGCTGCCTTTAGCTTCAGGAAAATTCAGTTTCACCTGTTTGCCATCAAATGTAAAACGGCCGGTGAGTGTATCTTTTCCAATTACATGGGCAGTAGTGCTGTTCTTTACATCAAGTGTGTATGTTTTAGCACCACCAGGAGTATTAACGGTTAAGTTATAAATGCCTTTTATATCATTCCATAACTCTTCTTTTACATTGTATTTTTCGCCCTGCACCCAGTTTTGATAGATCACTGTTTTTTCAGCGAAGATGGGGCCTGAAGCAATTAGGAAGTTTGCCACTTTGCCTGCATCAAGACTTCCCACCTGGTCGTAAACGCCCAACATCGTTGCAGGAATTTTCGTCAATGCTTCCAAAGCTTTGCCTGGGCTTAATCCGTATTCCATTGCTTTGCGGAGGTTGGTGAGGAACTGGCGTGGATCACGCAGATCAGATGTGGTAAGGCAGAAATTAATACCGGCTTTTTCAAACATACCTGCGTTGGCAGGAGCCATTTCCCAATGCTTCATATCACTCAACGATACAAAGCGAGCATCATGCGGATCTTCAATATCCATCGCTGCCGGGTAATTGAGCGGAAGAATAAAGGTTGCTTTTGTACCAGCCATTTCGCTGATGCGCTGGTACTCGTTGCCGCCAGCTTTAATGATATATTGCACACCAAACTCATCGCCTATTTTATCGGCACGTACAACAGCCCATTTATCATTGGCTTCAAATATCTGCGGAAGGTTTTGTTGCTCGTTCCATAAACGTAGGGTAAGGTTTACACCTTCAGCCAAGGGGTTGTTTTTGTACCACTGCGCATCAATATATGTCTGGCGGAGCAAGGCGATAGAACCCATGATAGAGCCTGGGTACGATTGCGTGGAAGTTCCTTTGTTGAATGAATAATGAGCCGATGCTTTTTCTTTCAGTACCGCTTTGTTGTCGTTGCCTTCAAGCAAGGTTACAAATACACCTGTACCACGTGAAATACCATCACGCTGGTGTGTAAGCACTGCACCAAAACCATTATCACGCAAGGCTTTTCCTTTTGCATTATCAGCTGTAAACATGCGTACACCCTGCACATCACTACGGATGGCTTGGTTCCAGCCGTAAGCTCCTTTTTGATTTGATGTAAGCTGAGCTGGTGCATTAAAGTTAAAACCGCCTGGTGCACGTTGCGGAGTAGGGATACCATATTCAGCATAGGCATCAATAAATGATGGATAAATGTACTTGCCTTTACAATCAACAACCACTGCATCGGCAGGCACTGTAATGTTTGTGCCAACGGAAACAATGCGTCCGTCTTTGATCAATAAAGTACCATTGCTGATAGTGGTGGTCGCATCTTTTACAATCGTTGCATTGGTAAATGCATACAAGCCGCTGCGGGGATCGGCTACGCCATTCACAGGATAGGTTTCCTGTGCCCCGGCTATTGTTGAAAACACTAATAGCCAGGCGAAAAGGACTGATCTTCTCATGCTGTAGTTGATTTTTTTAAAATGAAGGGCTTAAGGTAAGAGAAAATACACATCGAGGCGGTAAGATAGGATGAGTGGAAGTATAATTTTTTCGACGCCCCGTAGTTATACGGTCGTGCATAAAGATTTATTTCTCAGGATGAAATATTTATATTAATTTTTACTTGAATGTACTGCCTTGCTTGTAGTAGAATTGTACAGAAAGCTTGTAAGTTTGCCGCTTTCAAAATACATTTTGTACTACAAGTGCAGTAGGGGTTTTGATCTATTTTTGTTTTGTATCCAATATTAATGAATAGTGTTGCTTTTATACCCGAATCCTTTGAGCTAAGCCGGCAGTTTTACTACCTGTTAGTGAAACCAGACGGATACCTCGCAGCAGCTAACCCACACTTCTGTAAAAAGTTCGGGATAAGGGAGGATATTCGTTCAAATGCACACTCAACAGACAATATTCATCCGGGTGATCATATTGGTTTTACCGATGCTTTAGCTGCTTGTTTACAGAGACCCGGCTCATCTGTATCCGTTGATTTACGCATTGCATGTTCAAGCGCTGAAATGATGTTAACAAGGTGGGAGTTTTCTGTCATTGACACGGCAGAACAGGACGGACCTTATGTGCAGTGTATAGGACATGATATAATTGCAGAGGCAATCATAAAGAATAAAATCGGTGGCATTAAAGATGATGGAGCCAATAAAGAAGAAATGTTGGAGCAACTTCTTTCAAACAGTGTGGATGTTTTTTTTCTTACAGATGAACAGAATTATATCACTTATTGCTCAGCTAATGTGGCCAAAGTATTTGGTTATGAATCAGCTGATCTGTTAGGGAAAAACGGCTTCTCTTATGTGCATCCTGATGATCTGCAAATGGCGTTAAATGCCTTCACACAGGAATACGAAAACCCAGATAAGAATAATGCGGTTGATATTCGCTTCCGCAAGAAAGATGGAACCTGGAAATGGACAGAAGCAAAAGGCAAGAACCTGTTTGGTAATCCATATATCCGCTCTATGTTGATTAATCTCAATGATATTTCATTGCGAAAACAGTGGGAGCAGGCGTTACAGGAAAGTGAGAACAGGTATAAATCGTTTTTCAATCATTTGCCATTGCCTTTGTTCGTGATCAGTAACGATCATAAAACCATACTGGATGTAAACCAGTTTGCAGTTGAGCGTTATGGTTATACAAAGGAAGAATTCCTTCAGCTGAGTTTATGCAGGCTGTTTGAAAAAGAAGAAAAATGTGAGTTGTTGTATGAGCTGTATAAAAACGGTCAGCCGGTGGAGCATCGCACAAAGAATGGCGATAAACTCCTGGTAACAATTGCCCGTCATGAAATTGTACATTCTAACATCAACGGTTATTTGTTGCAGGTGGCAGATATTACAGAGGAGCAGCGTACCAATCTTGAAAATGAATTAGGCTTTGAAATATCGGAAATACTGATTCAACCCAACCCGTTAAACCAAAACCTGCAGCTGGCTTTGCAAAAGCTGAGGCTGTTTGCAGGGTGGGACCTGGCAGAAATATGGATACCAAGTTTTGATACGGTGCACTTACATAACCAGGTGTCAGATTTTGATGAGCATGATAAAGCCGTTGCAGCATTTTCAGCAGGTACAGGCAACCATGTGTACATAATGAAGGATTATGCTGAAACTGAAGTGACAAGCATACCGAAGCCTTTCTGGATAGAAGATATTGCAACGAGTGAGTTTATATTCAAAAGAAAACAGGCAGCTCTGGAATGTGGCTTTCAATCGGCACTGATTGTACCGGTGAAGAGCGAAAACAAAATGGGCTGTTGTCTTTTCTTTTTAAGCAGGCAGCAAAAAAAGTTTAACCGTCATGAAGCAAATACGGTAAGTGTACAGGCAAAATTATTTGGCGCTGAAATTACCAAGCGTCAGAACAATTTAATGCTTGATCAGTTCTTTCTCATCAGTAGAGATATTCTCACCATCGCAGGGCTTGATGGAAGATATATTCGTGTAAACCCGGCCTTCGAAGAGTTTAGTGGTTATTCAGCCGAAGAAGCAAAAGAAATTCATCCGCTCAGCTATACGCATGATTACGATAAACCGGCTGTGCTGGAGAAATTGCACGAGTTAAGTGCAGGTATTGTGATCCCTTATTTCGAAAACCGTGTGGTTACAAAATCGGGTGAAACAAAATGGATAGCATGGACAGCA
>NZ_CAMLGT010000016.1 GCF_946479605.1 uncultured Lacibacter sp. | reverse complement strand
AGAATAAAGATGCCGTTGCCATTGCACAAAACGCCATCAAAGAAGCAAAAGCAAAAAATAAGAATGTGGTGATCATCGATACGGCCGGTCGTTTAGCGATCGACGAAGTATTGATGACCGAAGTAGCGAATATCCGCAATGCGGTTACCCCGAATGAGATCCTCTTTGTGGTGGACAGTATGACGGGCCAGGATGCGGTGAACACTGCCAAAGCCTTCAACGACCGACTGGACTTTACCGGTGTGGTACTCACCAAATTAGACGGTGATACCCGTGGTGGTGCGGCGCTTTCCATCAAATACACCGTAAACAAGCCGATCAAGTTTGTAAGCAGTGGCGAAAAGATGGATACGCTCGATGTATTCTACCCCGACCGTATGGCGCAACGTATCCTCGGTATGGGTGATATTACTTCACTCGTGGAAAAGGCGCAGGCCCAGTTTGATGAAGAGCAGGCCAAAAAGCTGGAGAAAAAGATCCGCAAAAACCAGTTTGATTTTGAAGATTTTAAGCAGCAGCTGGAGCAGATCAAGAAAATGGGTAACCTCAAAGACCTGATGGGCATGATTCCCGGAATGGGCAAGGCCATGAAAGATATTGAGATCAGTGACGACGCTTTCAAAGGTGTGGAAGCTATCATCAACTCTATGACTCCACAGGAAAGGGCAAACCCTGACCTCATCAGCCAAAGCCGCCGTATGCGTATAGCCAAAGGCAGTGGAAAAGATATTGCCGAGGTAAATGCCTTTATGAAGCAGTTTGAACAGATGAAGCAAATGATGAGCATGATGAACAAAATGCCCATGGGCCGTATGATGCCCGGTTTAGGCCGCCGGTAAAATTTAATTTTTCAAGGGTTGGAACTTTGAGCATCTCGACTTATTTTTGCCTCCATAGTTAACCTTTATTTATTCACGCATTTAAATTTTAATTTACGATGCCAGTTAAAATCCGTCTGCAAAGACACGGGTCGAAGAAAAGACCCTTCTATTTCATCGTAGTGGCCGACGCAAGAGCCCCAAGAGATGGAAAATTCATTCAGAAAATTGGTACCTACAACCCTGTAACAGAACCAGCTGTAATCCAGATTGATCGCCAAAAAGCATTAGAATGGTTACACAAAGGAGCTCAGCCTACAGACACTGTACGCAAGATCCTTTCTACCAAAGGTGTATTGTACCTGAAGCACCTCTTACGTGGTGTTGGCCTTGGTCTTTTCGATCAGGCTGCTGCAATGGAGAAATTCCAGGCATGGCACTCTGAGCATGAAGCTACAGAAGCGAAGAAAAGAGAAGAAGCCCGTAAGGCAAGATTCAAACAGCGCAGTGGTGGTAACTATCAACGCCGTCCAATGGCTCCAAGACGCCAGGAAGGTGGTGAAGCACCGGCAGCTGAGTAATCCCATTACTTACAATTGTCTTCATAAAAGTCCCTCGCAATTTTGTGAGGGATTTTTTTATGCACACCTATTTGTTGCCGGGAAGACAGGAAGACGGAAAGAAGAAAATGTTTTTGTACTTAGCTTTTATGCTGCTATTTAGCTTTTGTTGCGTCGCACACTTGTGTATTTTGTTTTCTATTCAGCAAAACCCACCCCATTTCAACTTTACTATGTGCCACATGTTGCAACCCCTCCCAAGAGGGGATAAACAGCATTCTGTTCATCATCATATTAAATGCACAAGTAAGCTAAATACTCATTCTCTTTGGAAAGCGAGGCTTGTGCTATGCAGTTCCCCCTTTAGGGGGCGGAGGGGGTTCCTTATCTTTGCCGCATGGAACAATACTACAGCATTGGACAAATACTCGGCACATTCGGATTAAACGGCGAAGTGATACTGAAACATAATCTTGGAAAGAAAACATCGTTAAAAGGGTTGGAAGTATTGTTCATTGAAGAATCGAAAGATAAGTTTCTTCCTTACTTTATTACCGGTACAAAGATCAAGAACGAAGAGGAAGTGTACATTGCTATAGACGGGATTACGACGAAAGAGCAGGCAAAGAAACTATCCCCCAAAAAAGTGTGGTTGCGTGAAGCTGATTTTCATAAACAGGCTGGCAAAGCAGCGCCGATTTCACTCATTGGTTATATGATGATTGATGGCACAAAAGAATTAGCTGTAATACAGGAGGTGATCGAACAACCGCTGCAGATTTTATGTCGCCTTGAAATTGAAGGCAAAGAAGTATTGATACCATTGCACGAAGAAACCATCCGCAGCATTAATCATAAAAAGAAACAGGTAGTAGTAGAGCTGCCCGAAGGTTTGCTGGAAGTGTATTTGGGATAATAGAATTGTCATCCCGAGGCACGAGGGATCTGCCTGTTATTTGTACTGCCAATGATCGATGTAATTACAAACGGTTACATTTTTAAGACTCTTATTCATCAATTTCACAATCAGCATTATGCTTTATCATCTTCTGCTTACTATTTCCCTTTTGTTCTCTGCAACAATTATATCAGCTCAAATCAAAGCAGAAGAAAAAGTTTTTCCGCTGGGCATTTTGCGCCAGTTGTATTCAACAGTATTGAATGAAGACCGTACGCTCAACATTTATTTGCCGGAAGGCTTTCATAAAGATTCCAGCTATCCTGTCATTTATTTGCTTGATGGTTCCGCAGATGAAGATTTTATTCATGTAGCCGGGCTAGTTCAGTTTTATAATTTTCCATGGGTAAATGTGTTGCCGAAGTCGATTGTAGTTGGCATTGCCAATGTTGACAGAAGAAGAGATTTTACTTTTCCCACAACCATTGAAAAAGACAAAAAAGATTTTCCAACAACGGGTAGTTCAGAAAAGTTTATCCGCTTCCTTGAAAAAGAGTTGCAGCCTTACATCAACAGCGCATTCAAAACAAACGGAAGCAATATGCTCATCGGTCAATCGCTGGGAGGCTTGTTGGCAACTGAAGTGTTGTTGAGGAAACCGGATTTGTTTTCTCAATATGTAATTGTTAGCCCTAGTTTGTGGTGGGATGATGAATCCCTGTTGAAAACAAAACTTTCTTCCTTCAAAAATAAACTGGCGGTGTACATAGCAGTTGGTAAAGAAGGAAAGATCATGGAAGATGATGCAAAATCACTGCATGAATTGATCAAAAGCAAACTCACGAACGGTACTGTACAGTTCGAAAACATCAGCAATAAAGATCACGGAAATATTTTTCACCAGGCAGTAGCAAATGCATTTGAGTTTTTTGGAGGATTGAAATAGAAAACTTTACCCTGGATAAAATAATATAAACTAAATCAGGCCATTGTTTAATGACCTGATTTAGTTTATCAACTATGGTAACAACACTCCATCAATTACATGGATGACACCATTGGTAGTTACAATATCTGTTTTAATAATATTCGCTGCCATAGCATTTCCGTTTCCTTTGATCTTTGGTCCACCTGTTAAGGTAATAGTAGTATTTCCCCCTGCAAACATCGGCACACTCATGTTGTTTGTAAGGTCAGATGAAAATACTCTGCCTGGCACTACATGGTAAGCAAGAATGGGTGTTAACGCATCTGGTGAGGCTGCGGCAATGTCAGCAGTCGTTGCAAAACCTGCTTTAATAAATGCTTCGTTTGTTGGAGCAAATACTGTTAACGGACCATCACCACTTAACAAAGCTGCTACGTTTGTACTTCCCTCACTGGCTCTTAAAACCGCAGCAACCAAGTAAGAAAAATCGGGATTAGCCACTGCAGCTGCTACAATGTTTCCTGCAGGTGGCATCAGTATATTATCAATTACATGTATTACGCCATTTGCAGCCTTAACATCAGCTACAATTACAGGCGAACCATTGATGAATACACCATTGCTGTTTGATGTAACGTACACATCAGCACCATTTACGGTTTTTACTGCTGCATTTGGACCTGCAGGCACCTGTGCAGCTAAAACTTTTGCAGCAATTACATGGTACAACAGAATCGGTGTCAACACTTCTTTCGGAGCTTTAACAACATCCTGAATGGTAGCAAAACCGGCTGCTTTAAATGCATCATCACTTGGTGCAAACAATGTATAGTTTGAACTGAGCGTTGACAATGTACTGGTTAAACCTGTACGTGCAAGTGCAACAGCGAGATAAGTGAATTTAACTTGTCGTCCTGCAGATGCCCGACCCGATACGCCTGCGCCTGTTCCACCCTTAACAGTAAAACTCGTGTTTGGATTTTGAATAATTGCAGCAATTGATTCATTCTCAAATTTGTCAACATCGGCAATTACATTGTTTTGTTTTTGACAACCTGTTGCAATGATGAGGCATACAGACAAGAGTGTACCCCATGAAAAAAATCCTTTTTTCATACGTCTTTTGGTTTGGTTTAAAAAAATGATGAATGATTGGTTTTTCGGGGATACTGCAGAAGGTTGTTGTAATGGATTTGCGTGAGAAATAAACAGCAAATAAAAAAAATGGTTCGCTAAAAGATCAATAAAATAAATTACAGAACACTTTCTTTTAAGCAGTCAGTATTTTGTTTAGCTTTTACAACCTTGTATGTTTTAAAAATGTAAACAACCGCTATACATGCTGCAGCCAATCCACCGGCATAGCTGAAATTATGCATTGAGCCAACAATGATAAAAGCATTCTTATCTGACAGATCTTCCGGCATCCACCAGTTAACGGGTCTTACTGCTAAATAAAAACTACCGTACAAGTAGCCGGCAACACCTGCAATAACTGTTATTGCTAATACAAGTAAAACGGCTTTTCGTAACGTAGAAAGCATGATTGTATGTGTAGAAAAGATGAATGAAAGCAAGCCAAGAAGAATACCAATAAACAAACCCATCCACCAGGTTGCCAAAAAACCAATCACTGCAACTGTTGCACGGTGTCCACCAAACCATTCCGGTTCAAATCCAAATTGTTTGTATTTGAATTTCGTGAAATATTCGGGAGAGATAGAATAGGTTATTTGATCGTGAAGGATACCGTAGACGCCTGCTACGATTATTGCAATAAAGACGAAGGAAGTGAAGACACCGAATTTTCTCATGAATAGTTTTTGATTAAGACTTAGATGAGAAAGCAAGCATTCTGCATAAATAGATTACAATTATTGATAGCCATCATGATGATATCAGAGGGCGTCATTTCGACGAAGGAGAAATCCTTACCCTTATAAGTTGATAAAATTTATCGAGATGTTAGACAACAACATGAAATTTCAGAGATGCCTCCTGCGTCGGCATGACGGACTCCGTCAAGTAGTTTCAGATGTATTATTACTTCAGCTTCTTCATAATCGCTTTCGCATTTTTCCAATACCTCCTTCCTTCCTTCACCTTCGCTGCAAATTGTTTTGCTTTCTCGTTCTGTTGCAGATGATACGCACTCAATGCTGTAAAAAAGTTGGCATCTTCGGCATAAACCGATGTGCCGCTTGCCAATGTTTCAAACAAAGGCAATGCATCAGCATATTGTTCTGTTTTCAGCAGACTGATGCCGAGATAAAAATCAACAGCTGCATCAGGAGCACTTGTTGCTTTTAATTGTTGAAAAGCTTTTGCAGCATCTGCATATTGTTTATTGTTGAACAATTGTGCTGCTTTTGTTTTGTCATCTTCAGCACCACGTACAATAGCGCCTGGCATATCATCAAACGAATAGTTATCAGGAGAAGTACCCGGCAATGCAAGTAATAAGATCAATACAATTGATGCAGCTGCGGCCAGCATATATATCGTCCGCTTCATCGTAAACACTTTTGCCTTTTCTTTTTTGAAGTATTGATGTGTAAGCGGATCAAGTATTTGTTTTAACTGTGGTAATGTTTGTTCGGCTTGTTGATGTTTGCCTACTGTACTGTTGAGTAAACGATAAGCATTCACCTGCTCCTGCAGTTGTGTGTTGCTGCGGAGTTCCTGTTCAAACTGTTGCTGCTCTTCAGCAGTCAGTTCGCCGTTGAGGTAGGCATCAATATCGGAGTACGTGTAGGTCATGATACAAGTTCTTTAAATTGTGGTTTGTTCCGTACCAGTTCCACCAGTTCTCCCATGCAGTTGCTTTTACGTTTGCGGTAATATGCATAAGTCATGCCCAGTTCTTCTGCAATTTCTTCCTGCGGTTTTTTCAGCAGGCTTTTTAAGATCACTTCTTTGCAGTTGCCCATTTCATCCAGCACAAGCATGACTAACTGTTCTTTTTCCAACTGTGCCACATGTTCGGCAGCACCAGCGTTGGCATCGTCCGGTATATGGGTATATGCATCTTCTTCGCCGTTTGTTACCACGGTAAGCGAAGTTTTTTTCGTTTTGTTGATGAATTTGCGTTTGCAGAGCAGTAACAGAAACGCTTCAAACGGACAGGTAAGCACAAACTGTTTGTCGTTTGCCAGTTTGTAAATATCGATGAGTGCTTCCTGGAACACATCACCAGCATCCTCTTCACTGCAGCCACGTGAAAGCAGGTATGCCTTCATATTAGGAGCAAAGCGCTGATATATCTCACTGATGAGCCGCTGATCGTGATGGAGCAAAGCAGTTATATATTTCTGGTCGGCGTGCAAGGGCAATGGTTTAGTAGTTGGTTAAAAATAAGATTTTTATATTTAGGGTAACAGATGCTCCGCCTTATTGATATACACCTGTATCATCATGAAAAAAATAGTCGTCTATATTGTTCTCTTGCTTGCTTGCTTTACTGCGTCAGCACAAACCGATTCGTCGGTTGTGGTGCAGCAGAAAGAAAACAAGGTTGCTTTTAAAGCAAGTCTTCCGCCATTGACACAAATACCCGGCGCTCCCAAACCTTTCTATACATACTTATGGGATTTTGGTGATGGTCATTTCAGTACCGAAGAAAATCCGGAACATGTGTATGCAAAGGAAGGTGATTACGAAGCGGTGTTATATGCGGTGAATAATTATGATGATGGCAAGAAGCCTGGCCGAAAGCCAAAGAAGGTGGCTGTGAAGCAGGTGAATAAAACCTACCTCGCAGCAGTATCGCCATCGGAACAGAACTTCTTTAAAGCAAACGGAGTGTTTGAATTAAAGTATAACTGCATGGCCAAACCCGGTGACACGATGGTATTGATGGCCGGTTGGAAAAACGATGTAGCGGTAAATGGTAAAGTGTATCTCTTCATCAATGAAAAGCAATTCGGACAAAACAGTTTTGATACTGCCGGTTTTCGTTTGTATAACGATGCGATGTTGATCAACGATAAAAATGCAATTGCATCTGTTCGATCATTTGATCAGCTATTACTCACCAGCAGCGGAAGTCCGGCATCGCATTTTAAAGAGGAGAAAAAGTTCAGCGGTGTAGAAAGCAAAACGTTCTTGATGAATACATTGAAAAGTTACAGCAATGTATTTGCGGTGGATATAAAACAGGCAACAATCGATGCACAGTTCATGTTCACGAATTTATATGTAACACCGGGCATGATCAAGGATACCAATGCAACCATTGTTATTACCGGTTTGTTTGTGCCCGATACCGGTGGCGTATATATGCACCAACTCAATATCCCGATCGTTACTTCGCATGACCCGAACAAGATGAATCTGAAACAGGGAAGATTGAATTATCGTACACTCAAAAAAAGTAAATCACTCAGTTATAAAATCCGTTTCCAGAATGATGGAGAAGGTCCGGCACGAAAAATAAAACTGGCCATTACACTACCGTCGGCCTTGGATCCGCAAACGATCAGTATTAAGGATATGTCGCCCTATTGTTTGCCTTGCGACAGTGTGCCCACAAGAACCGGTTGCTGGGAGTTGGTCACCAATAAAGACAGCGCTGCATTTATCTTCAACGGAATTTATTTACCGGGTACCAATCAAAAAGGCGTGAACGATAAAGACAGCACTAAGGGGTTTGTGGAGTTTGATGTAAAAACAAAAAAGAAACTGGACAATCTTCCTTTTAAAGGAAGAACAGCGATTTACTTTGATAAGAACGAACCGGTAATCACCAATTTTGCTACGGGAAAATTTAAACCTGCCTTATCACCCATCGTAATGGCGGGTTATGAAATGAACCTTGGTACAAATGATTTGAGTGATGGCGTGAATGTGGGTGTGGGTATTGCAAGGTTGGCACCGTACAAACCTTATTTTCAGTTTGAATTGTTTGGCAAGTATTATCAAACAACTACTGCACAGCAAACCTTTCAAACGCAGGGTGTGGTAGTGATCGATGGAAAGAATTACGATTACCGTGGTTACCGGGAGCAATTACGATCGAGTATTACACGCATTGGTTTAGTGCCCTTACATCTGCGGTATAATTTCAACGATCTTTTGTCGGCTGGTGCCGGGATACGAGTTGATGCAGACTTTGCTGGTTCGGTTGATACAAGCCGCACTTACTTACTCAACAATTTCAACGGGCAGGTGAATTTCCCTTACGATCTTACAAAAAGCAGCTCAATCAAAACATTCTCCAACGCACAGTTTCTTCCGTTTGTAGATGCACAGTTCGGAAAGGTTCGACTTGGTCCGCAGATAGGTACCCGTTTTTATTATGGCGGAACAAACAAATCTTATCTCTATTTTTATGCATCCTGGCGACTGTAATTCCTTCATATCAATCTTTCCTTCGTCGTTTGCTGCCCTTCAGCAGTATCGCTTTTCTGTTGCTGTTTTTTTCGGGTGATGAGGAGCCACAGCAAAAAGCAAAATGGAATGAAGTGTATCAACCAAAAGATCAGTTGCAGGCTTATTTGGAGAAGCTGTATGATCTAACTGATGAACAGCCGTTCTATCTTTCTAACAAAGCCGATTCGTTAGAGCAAACCTTGTGGCGCAAACCAAAGCTGAAAGAAGAACAAACTGCCTATCTCGATTTTGTACTCAACATCGCTTATCATTTATTACAGCAAGGGCAAATACAGGCCAGCACACGTTGGTACGAAAAAGGATTGAACTATCAACAGCAACAGAAAGTTGTTTATGAAGCCGAAGAGTTTATCATTAAACCGCTTGGAAATAATTATGTGCGTTTGGGAGATTATGATAAAGCCATTGCGTTGCAGCAATCGGCGATAGAACGGGCAACCGCTGAACAGAAATTGAACCTGCTTCCGTCGCTTTACAGTAACAAAGCGATTACATATTACTGGCTGGGCAATTATGCTGCAACGCAATCAAGCTGCAACAAAGGCTTGCAGTTTATAACGCAGCAGCCAACAGTAACCGGTTTATTGTACAATGTAAAAGCGGATGCGTTTTATGCAGCAAAGCAAAACGATAGTGCATTTTATTACAATGAAAAAGCATTGGCATTCTTTCGCTCTGCTGATGCCGTTGATGCGGATGCGTCGTGGATGGTGAGTGCCTTGCAGCTCTCTGCCAAACTGCTGTACGATCAGCTACAATGGAATAAGGCCTTGCAGAAATTACAGAATGCAGAAAAGATACTGGAACAAACCTATCCCGACAGCAGGCAAAGAGATAAAGCCAAACTGAAAGCAGAAAAAGGAAACCTGTTTCTGCAATTGCAACAGGCCGACAGCAGCATTCATAATTTCAAAGAGGGGCTGCTGTATTTCAATATCAGCAACACTGGTTATTTTCCCGATCATACTGTTACAACGTTGTATGCAGGTTTAGCAAAAGCATTTGCAAAACAACAGCCCGATACTGCAGTTCATTATTATCAACTTGCTGTTGCCAACGATTATTACTGTAATCAGTTGATCACAGTTTCATCCAATGCATTGCAAAGCAGTAATAGTAATACCATCAGCGAAGAAGCGATTGTTTTTTTTGAAGAGCAGTACAGGCGAACAGGTAAGCAGGAATTGCTGCAGCAGCTGTTATGGCTTGTTGAATTATCAAAAGGTCGCAAGCTGCTAAACGAACAAAACAGAAGCAGGCAATGGCAAACCGACAGTACCGATTTATTACGGCAGCAGTTATTTGCAGAGTTGCGCAACGATTATTTATTATCTGCTGAAACAAATGATGCAGCAAAGAAAGCATTCATCAGCGAACGGATCCGCAAACAGGAATTGCAACTCGGCTTACAGGAAAACCGGTTTGCACAATTGCTGGATCAACCTTCGTTGCAACAGTTTAAGCAGAAGTTAAAAGAAGTAACGGCAAAGGCAGATTTTATCAGCTATACACTTGTAAATAATCGAGTTTATTTATTGCATGTAACAGATGGAACGGTAAACTGTAAGCTGTTGCCGGTAACTGTAAAACAACAAACAGATTCGTTGCTTCAAATCTATTTCTCGCCAACATCATCTGCTTATAATAATAACCCGGTTGCTTATTTTCAATCGGCAAATGAACTGCGGAAGCAACTACTTCCTGTTGAACTGAAAACGAAATCACTCATCCTGTCTGCTGATGCCTGGCTGCATAACCTTCCTTTCGAAGCATTAAGCTTGGACGGCAAACAACAGTTCCTTGCAGAACAAGCTGCAGTAAGTTATGTGTACTCGTTTCTGCAATATGTACGGGCAGCAAAGCCGTCAACAGAAAAAATACCGGTCACCGTTTATACATTCAATCAGCAGCAAAATGGATTTGCTGCTTTGCCCAACTCAATTGTTGAAGCAAAACAGTTGCGTAAAAAACTCAACACAACAACTTACGAAGCCACAACAACTGATCCGAATGCATTTGTTGCATCCATGCAATCTGGAGCAGTGTTACATATAGCCGCACATGCAGTAGCCGACAGCTCACAACAGCCTTTTCTTGTGCTCAAACAAAAATTTTATCTCGGGCAGTTGCAGTATGTGGTTACAGCTGCACCGTTGGTTGTATTAACCGCCTGCGAAACGGCTGCAGGAAAAGTACAGGATGGGGAAGGCGTTGCAAGTATTGGTCGTGCATTCATCAGCAAAGGTGTTAAAGGTGTTGTTGCAAGTCGCTGGCCGGTAGATGATGCCGTGGCACCGTTATTTGTACAATCATTTTATACTTCATTACAAGAACAACATTCACCTGTTACTGCATTGCATGATGCAAGAAAGCAATACCTGCAAAATGCAAACAGTCTTGCACAAAAAAATCCATTGCTGTGGAGCGGCTTTTGTTATATGGGTGTTGATCAACAGTTGCAGTTACAAACTTCTTCTTTCAATTGGTATTGGTTGTTACTGTTAGTATTTCTGCCAATTGGTTATTATTTCTTCCGCAAGTCCAGACGTTAATTTTTTATCACAAAGCACACAAAGGATTTCACAAAGAGCACAACGCTTAGTGTACTCCGTGCATTCCTCATGCCCTTTGTCACTCCTGTTTCAAAAAAAATATTCCCGCCAAACCATCTAAAAATCAACGATTTAGAAATTATTTAAAAATTTCTTTCCCAAACAGGGTAACAATCTTTTACTGCTGCGGATATACTTCCAAACAACAAACAAAAACAATTAAAACTTCTTATTATGAAACAGTCAATCCTTTCAACCGTAGCAATTGCAGCAGCCATCAGCTTTACTGCTTGTAAAAAAGAAAACAAAACCTATGTGGTACCGCATGTGTTCGAAACAAAAGTCAAAACCTTTTTCGATGCAAACGCACCAAAGTATGAAGCATTTACCATCGATGCATCAACAGGCGGTTTGTTATTAACAAGCAAAGGCACCAAGATCAACTTCCCAGCCAATGCATTTAAAAAAGCAAACGGACAAATTGTAACAGGTAGTGTTACTGTGCAGGTAAAAGATATTCACCAGGCAAGTGATATGCTGTTAGGCAACAGACCAACCGAAGCTGGTGGACAAATGCTGGTCTCCTATGGTGAGATGACGGTAAAAGCAAATCAAGGTGCTGATGAATTACAATTGAATGCACCTGCACAAGTAGTAGTACCTGCTGCGCCAAAAGCAGGAGCTAACGGACAGTTCTTACGTGAAGTACCAATGTGGAGTGGTGATAGTGCAGTAACATATACTATCAATGGTAACGATCATGAAAACCTTCCGGTGACACTTTCACAAACCGGTTATGTACCACGTGGTATAAACTGGGTACAGAATGGAAACTTCGCTGTAAACAATAACAATGGTACTTCAACTTTCAATCTTGATAGTCTTGGTGTATGGCGCAACTGTGACGCATTGATGGGTGATCCACGTCCGAAAACAACAGTGCTTGGTTACTTCAGCAATCAGTGGAACTCAGCAACAAGTACAAGCTATATGGGTGGTGAACCTAGTATGCTCTTCTTTAAAGTAAAACAACAAAACACATTGGTGAAGTTGTACAACAAAATAGTAAATGCACCTGCAGGTAAAGAAGGTTTATTAAGTTACCAGAATAGTTTCCCGATTGGTATTGAAGGTACATTCCTTGCCATGACATTTAAAGACAATAAAATTTATGCAGAGATGAAGGATGTAACAGTAGGTGCACCGGCCAGTGGTAAAACGTATTACGGTGTAACATTTAACCTCATCGAAGTAACCGAAGCCCAGTTGCTTTCTCTGATACAACAATTGAATACCAAATAAGGTCCGTTGTTCATCCGTCGAAAACATCTGTACTATGAAACAAACCCCGGCATTACAGCCGGGGTTGTTTCTTTCTACCTACATCAATGCCATTTATCATTCAGGTGCTGGCAGCGGGTGAGAAATAAGCTTATATTTAAGTACCCAATTTTAAAACCATTGTGTATGGATATAAGCAGTATCAAAACACAACGCATTGTTCTTTTTCTATCGCTGTTCAATGCCTGCTTCTGGCTTATTGTTCAATGGGTAGATGTTTACCAATGGAAAGCAGCTGCAGCCTTGTATGAGCTTATGGCCCTCTTTATGTTATTTCTTTTTGCGGTGCTGTTTATTTTAAGCACTGTTCAATGGATAAAACAAAAAGCGGCTATTCGTTCGCTTGCGTTACTAAGCCTGGCAATTCTGTTAATAACAATCATTATTCTCTGGATGAAAGAATGATTTTTTGAATAACATCTTATGAATATTATCCTCTTTGGTGCCACCGGTCATTTAGGAAAAGCAATTGCTGCAGAAGCACTGAAACGTGGTTATGCTGTAACTGCAGTTGTACGCAATGCAGCAAAAGAAAAAGTATTCAGGCAATTCATCAGCTGCAATACCATTGTGGCAGATGTAACCGATCCTTCATCGCTTATAAACATTTGCAAGGGCTTTGATGTGGTGATTTCTGCATTAGGCAAATCTGTTTCTATTAACGACAACAGCAAACCCGGCTTTATGGACATTGATCTTACTGCCAATACTACTATTCTTACGGAAGCAGTAAAAGCCGGTGTAAGGAAATTCATTTACATCTCGGCATATCATGCTGAACGTTATCCGCAGCTCACCTATTTTCATGCGCACCAGCAGTTTGCCGAACGTCTCATTCGTACTGATCTTGATTATGCCATCATTAAACCTCCTGCCCTCTTCAGCGCATTTCTTGATCTGATCGATCTTGCAAAAAAAGGAAGACTTGTACATATCGGAAAAGGCGATAAGCTGACGAATCCTGTTGATGAAGCTGATGTTGCCATTGCATGCATCAATGCCATTCATGAAAATAAAAGTACTGTTGAAGTAGGCGGACCGGAAATACTCAGCCGCAAACAGATCAATGAAATCATACAGCAAGTTGTAAACCCGGGCAAAAAAATAAGAACCATTCCGCTTGGTATGGTAAAAGGAATGCTTCCGCTTGTGAAATTAATTAGCCGAAATCTGTTTGATAAAATGGCATTCTTTGTTGAAGTGTTACAACATGATACAATTGCACCAAGGCAGGGACAAATGCGACTGAAAGAATATCTTGAACATAAGCATACTGTTTAAACCATCTTTCACGATCACTTACTACTACTGATGTATATTGCCATATACCACTTTTGGGTGATAGCAGTAAAATAATATTGAAAAAACTTGCATCGTATTTTGGATTTTATACTTTTAACTCCTGTTTCAGATGAAGAGTAAACTTTGTCATTCTTACTCCGGAGATAATCTGTAAACATTTCTTCGCCCAGGTTCATTACAGTAAACCATCTTACTACAAGTTGAAATCAGGAATTGTTTTGTGTTACGATCAGCACAACGGGAATTGCTATGCCGTTGATTGAACACAAAAATTTATCCAATGCGTTTGTGAAGTACCATGTCCCCTCTATCGAAATCAATTATCTTTTTAATTGGCAACCCTTTTACAAAAAGTGATTGCTTGTATTTCTAATTTAAAACAACCATTATGAGAAAATTTCTACTTGTGTGGGCAGTAGTTCTGTTTGCCTTTGTTGCTGCCGCACAACAAAACCCCTGGAGCAGGGACAGTGAAACATCGCTACGCAAAGCAGCTTTTACAAAATCAAAACGTCCTTCAAAATTTCTTGTATTCCGCCTGCAGGAAAATGCAATGGAGGCACAGCTACGCAATGCACCTTCGGAAAAATCTGTTGCTGCAAAACGTTCGGGTTTTCTGTTAACAGTGCCCGATGAAGAAGGCAATCTTGTTCAGTTCAGGGTTGTTGAAGCATCCGTAATGCAGGCTGGTCTTCAAAGTAAACACAGCCGCATACGTTCTTACCTTGGCTACAGTACAAAAGATGCTGGTACAACTATTCGCTTCTCGTTTACACCACAAGGTTTTAATGCTGTAATTCTTTCGCATGCAAAGCCTGCTGTGTACATCGAAAAACTTGAGCGGGGCAACAACCTGTACATGGTTGTATCGCAACAGGCATTGCCTGAGATCGATGATTTTGAATGTACAACCACAGGTACTTCTTCAACAGGATTAAAATCAAAAGTATCCGCTGCTGCATCCGGTTTTGGCACACTCAATGCAAACACCGGTGAGCTGCGTGTGTTTCGGTTGGCCTTTGCTGCTCAAGGCGAATTTTCAGAATGGTGTTTAGATGGTACAGAAGCAAACGATGCCGAACGCATAGCAAAAGTTCTTGCCGAGCAGGTTGAACAAATTACAATTGTAAATGGACATCTTGAGCGTGACTTTGGTGTACGCATTGTGATGATCAATAACAATGAAGATGTTATTTTTCTTGATCCCGATACCGATCCGTTTACTGCTACTGAAACGGATGAAATCAATGCCGAAGCACAAACAGTTATTACCGATGAAATTGGGTCAGACAATTTTGATGTGGGCCATCTTATCCGCCGCAGAACAAGTGGCAGTGGCGGTAATGCCGGAGCCATAGGAAGTATTTGTAATGACGCAACAAAAGCAAGAGGCTTTACAGGCCGTACCGATTGGGATGAAACAGGTGTGTATTCTGAAATTATGTTAACACATGAGTTTGGTCACCAGTTTGGCGCCAATCATACATTTACGCATAAAGATGAAGGTCACGGTGCGCAAATGGAACCAGGCAGCGGCAGCACCATTATGAGCTATGGTGGTAATTCAGATTCAGAAGGATTTCATGTGGTGCCTATCAGGGATCATTACTTTCATGCCATCAGTATACAGCAGGTAACGGCATACCTTGCAACTGTTACGTGCGGCACTACACAATCGGCCGGCAATAATGCACCTTCAGCAAATGCAGGCAGTGATTATACCATTCCAAAATCAACTCCTTTTCAGCTAACAGGAAGTGGTTCAGATGCTGATGAAGACAATCTAACTTATACATGGGAACAAATGGATAATGTAACAGATGAAGATGATTTTCCATGGGAACCCAATCCAACCCACACATTTGGTCCGGAGTTCCGTTCAAGACCACCATCTGCTTCTGCTATTCGCATTATGCCGATACTGGAAAATATTCTCGATGGCAGTAATACCAACCGTTGGGAAAAACTTCCATCAGTATCACGCACGCTTAACTTCCGCTTAACGGTAAGAGATAACCATCCCGGAGCCGGGCAAACCAACAGTGATAATATGGTTGTAACCATTGATGATGCGTATGGACCATTTACTGTTACATCGCCTAACAGTGCAGTAACCTGGTGCCCCGGCACACATACTGTTACATGGGATGTGAATGGCAGTGATGCACTTGCTGCAAATGTGAAGATCTCCTTATCAACCGATGGCGGACAAACATTCAGCACATTGGTTGCAAGTACAGCAAACGATGGATCGGCTGATGTTACCATTGCATGTGCTTACAGCAATACAGCACGTATTAAAGTGGAAGCAATCGGTAACATCTTTTTCGACATCAGCAATACCAATTTTAGCATTGGCGATAATACAGCCCCAACCTTTACAGTGCCTGCTGATATTACCATTGAAAAAGATGCCAACTGTAATTATGATGCAACAGTTGCTGTTACGGGCGATGTAACCGATGAAGCAGATAATTGTGATGCTACGTTGAACGCAACTTCAGTTGATGTAATAAAAGAAGGTTCATGCGTTGGAGAAACCATTATTGAACGCACATGGACGCTGGAAGATGATTGTGGTAACAAAACAACAAAACTGCAAACCATCACCATCAAAGATGTAACAGCGCCAACGTTTACAGTTCCTGCAAACATCACCATTTATAAAGATGATAACTGTAACCACAATGCTGATCCATCGGTAACAGGCAATGTAACAGACGCTGCAGATAACTGCGACCCAACTCCTGCAGTTACTTACAGCGATGTGGAAGTACCCGGCAGTTGTATGGGCGAAGTGATCATTACACGTACATGGAAAGTACAGGATGACTGCGGTAATAAAACGGAGAAAGATCAGACCATTACTGTTAAGGACACTACAGCGCCTACCATTTCAAACATCAGTGCAGATCCTTCTTACCTGTGGCCTCCTAATCATAAAATGGTACAGGTAACAATCAATTATGATGTGGCAGACAATTGTTCAGACCAGGCACATATTACCAAACAACTTTCCATTGTGAGCAATGAACCGATCAATGGTTTGGGTGATGGCGATACAGAACCGATCGATTATGAAGTGGTAGGAACAGATGCACACACTGTAAGATTACGTGCAGAACGTGCAGGCAATGGTGATGGACGCATTTACACCATCTACATTACAGCAACAGATGATTGCGGTAACAGTAAAACAGACAGTGCTAAAGTGTATGTTGTACACAACATTACCGGACCAAATTCAGGCAAACCATTTAAGATTGGAAGTACTGTAACTATGAATGGTGAGTTTTGGGATGTGCCGGGCAAAAAACATACTGCTAAATGGGTGCTTGATGAAAGTACTTCTGTTACTGCAGCAGTAACAGAACCTGCAGGTAGCAGAAAAGGATTGGTAAGCGGCAGTTACAAATTTGCAGCAGCCGGTGTGTACAAAGTAAAAATGAGTATCACCGATCAGAATGGATTTAATTCATACGCCACAACCAATGGCGACCAGGAGCAGATCATTGTGATTTATGACCCTGAAGGCGGGCACACATTTGGTGGCGGTTGGTATGAATCTCCTGCCGGTGCGTTAAAGAGCAATCCTTCAGCTACGGGTAAAGCCACATTTGGATTTGCAGCTAACTATTTCAAAAAATCAACCAATCCAAAAGGTGAAACACAGTTTGTGTTTAAGGTGGGCGATTTTGAATACAATGCTGTGAACTTTGAATACCTCTCAATCAGCGGTAAAAAAGCCCAGATTAAAGGCAGCGGCCGCATTACAGGTTTACAAAGTGGTATCAACTTTATCATGACAGTAGTTGATGATACGGAAGATAAGATCAGGATGAAGATCTACAACAAAAACACAGGAGAAGTGTATTACGATAATCAACCCGGAGCAAGTGATGCAGATGCACCTGTTATGAAGGTTGGAGCTAACAGCACTGTTGTGGTAACATCACCCGGCGGCAAACCAGTTACAAGAGAAGAAGAGTTGCCTGCTATTATTACTGCAAGCAAACTGGATGCGAAGCCAATGCCTAACCCAACAAGCAATTTCTTTAACCTGTACATTACAGGAAACAATGAAGAAAAGATAGCTGTAACTGTGTATGACCTCTATGGCCGCATACTTGAAACACATGTTACCGGAAACGGAAGCTACATCAGGTTTGGAGATAATTATCTGGCAGGTACTTACTTTGTAAAAGTAGTACAGGGCAAACTCAGCAAACAGCTGAAGCTCATCAAAACAAATTGATAAGAACAAACCTGGACAAAAGACAAAGCCCGCATTTTGCGGGCTTTGTCTTTTGTATTGAAACTGTGTAATTAAAATCTTGGACAGTTCAGTTTTTTCTTGTTTGGATCAACATGTTTTTTTGTCCAGATAAGTGATACTTCCATACCACCTCTTCTTTGCGAAGCAGCTGCAAGTCTTGATGTGTTCACATCATACGAAACACCAAAACGATAGTTGCCAAATTCAAGGCCAATATAAGGGATCACAGCATCGCCCCAGCGTACAAAAGCACCGGCGTACACATCTGTAGGACTATCAAAATCACTATTGACAGTATAGCCAAGTGCAGCACCAAAAATTGTTTCGCTGGCACCTGCCTGGCGTTGGTGATTAGCACTTACAAATAACGTAGTGGCATCCGCAACAGGAAAATAACCACCGCCATGAACAGTAACACGTGGGTTCATTATATATTCTGCACCCATGAAACTTACTTTGGGACGGTTGATATGATATACGGAAGCACCGATATAAAAGTTATTATAATCGTTGGTGGCACCATTGTAAATAAAACCTGCATTTACATCGGCATAATTGATATTTAAAAACCCTGAGCTTCCAAATATTTCAGCTGTATTGCCGGTAAATCCAAGGCTGGTCAACTCATCCTGGAAATCAAGTTTATTTACATCAAGTCTGCGTTGCGCATAGGTTCCGCTAAAGCCCACACCTATCTGGTGACGGCCATCTTCATCAATTCCTTTGTGGTACGCTACTGAACCAGAAATGAAACTGTTCTTCATCACACCATCCCCATTAATATCATACATGCCCATTACACCCACGCCAAACTGATCGAATTCCGGTATCCTGTTTCCAAGAATGCCGAAATCGGCAGAAAGCGTTGTTGTGCGAAATGCATTATTGATGGTAGGCCACTGGTTGCGGTAATTACCTGCCACACGCACAATGCCATTGAACTTACCTGTTAAGGCAGGATTCAGCGTTAAAGGCGAAGCAAAGAATTGAGAGAAATTAGGATCCTGCGCATAGGTTTGCAACACGATCAGTAACAGTGGAAGTAGTATAAGTTTTCTCATTAGAGAGCGGTTATGGAGCAAAGACGGTTGTGAACAATCTTATGCTGCTTTGGTTTTTGTTATTGGGTTTTCTTTTTACTTATTCAGTTTATACTGTTGAGTACATTGGTTGTGGCTTCGCTGCATTACATCTGCACTTTTGTTCCGTAAGCCAGGTCGCCTGCGTCGCCTAAACCGGGCACAATATAACCCTTCGCTGTCAATTCATCATCAATGGCACCGCACCAGATCTTTACATTCGGCTCGTTACGGTGTACATATTCTATACCCACTGTACAGGCAATGGCGCAAACAATGTGCATTTCCACCGGCTGTCCTTCATCCCGGAGATATTGTACCGTTTTTACTAAAGAACTGCCTGTTGCCAGCATAGGATCGGCAATGATCACTACCCTGTTTTCAAGACTGGGGCAGCTCACATAATCCAGGCTTATTTCAAAACTTCCGTCCCGGTGGTGTTTCCGGTAGGCGGAAATGAACGCATTATCGGCCCTGTCGAAATAGTTCAACAATCCCTGATGTAACGGCAAACCAGCCCTTAATATTGTTGCAAGCACGGGTTGAGCCTTTAATACTTTCGATGGAGAGCTGCCAAGCGGGGTGGTTATTTCTTTTTCTTCCCAGGGAAGCAGTTTGCTGATCTCGTAAGCTGCTACTTCGCCGATCCTTTCCAGGTTGCGGCGGAAACGCATGCGGTCGGTCTGAATTTCTGTATCTCTTAATTCAGCTACCCAGTTGCTTACCAGAGAATGCTGTTCACTTAAATTGATCACCATGAGTTGTAAATTTCTGTCCGGTACATTCATTTTTAAGCTTTTCGTTTGTAGCTCATTAATCCTGAACCGGCTGCCGTATTTTTACAAATCTAACAGATAAAATTGTGAACAGTTATGACAGAAGAATAATTCTGTCATTGAAAATTAATCGAATATGATCTACCGGGCCTTGGGTGTTGCAGGCGATGCCAGTAAACAAACGCTTGAACTTGTTTTTGCCGCTTTTGAAGTAAATGGAAAGAAATGGGATGTGGAAGTAAGACATACAGCTTCCATTCCCTACCCTGCCGAACTGAGAGAACGATTGGCAACTGCTGCAACCTCACCCGCTGCTGCCTATTTGCAACTGCATGTTGATTACGGCCATTGGGTTGGTGAACAGGTAAAGCAATTTATAGAAGAACATCAGCTCGATTACCAGGTACAGTTAATTGGATTGATGGGACATACAATTATCCATTCACCGGCAACAAAACTCAGTCATGCGCTGGGCGATGCTGCTGCTGTTGCCGCCATTACAGGTGTAAATGTGGTGAGTGATTTCCGTTCGGTGAATCTTGCACTGAATGGAACTGGTGATCCTGTATTTGCACTTGCTTCCGCTTTATTAGCTGCTCCTGGCGATGTGCATACTGATGCGTTTTATGCAGCCTTTTTTGCATTGCTCCGCTGGCGTGAAGAAAACAATATGCTTGCTGCTGATACAGGTGCTTTACGTGATAGTATTGGTGGTGCAGTTTGGGTTGGGCAGGAATGGTAAGAAAAAAGTACGAGGTACGAAGTTGGAAGTACAAATCACAACCCCAACATCGCTTTCAACTTTGGATAGCCTGCACGACTCACCGGAATTTTTATACCGGAACGTAACACAGCTACATGATTTTCTTTTTCATACGGATCAATGCGGGTGATCTGCTGCAGCTGTACCATGTAAGAACGGTGAGTGCGTACAAAAGATGAGCTGTTGAGAGTATCTTCAAAATAGCTCATGGTTTGTTTTTTCAGAAAGCTGCCGGCTGCTGTTACAATTTTCACATAATCATCAGCCGCTTCCAGGTAATGAATATCCTGCACAGGTATGATGCTGATCTTGCTGCCATTCTTCACCACAATTCTGTCGCTCTGTAACGGATGATGTGCCGCTGCTTTTAATAGTTGTTCTGATACCGGAGCAATGTTGCTTTGATCCTGCTCCATCCACTTATGAATCGCTTTTGTAAACCGCTGTTTCGAAAAAGGTTTTAATAAATAGTCCACTGCATTTTGTTCAAACGCCTGCACGGCATATTCATCAAATGCCGTGGTGAAAATAACAGCAGGTGGTTCGTCCAACAACTCCAGCATTTCAAAACCGGTAATCTTGGGCATTTGTATATCCAGGAAAATAAGATCAGGGTTATGCTGCTGAATAGCTTTTACGCCTTCAAACCCGTTGCTGCATTCTTCCAGCACCTGCAGCTGCGGAAAATCCTGCAGGTATTCCAGCACCATGCTGCGGGCCAGGGGTTCATCATCTATGATTAAAACTTTGTAGCTCATTTTTCTCATGTGTTGTGTCATGCGTTTGCTGAAACGACTGACATCATTGGTTGCGGAATAATAACTGTTGTACTAAAGATATTTTCTTTTACGTTGGTTTGCAGCAGATCATTACGGCCAAACATCAGGTATAACCTCCGCTGTACAGAACTTAATCCAAAGCCTGTTCCTTTTTGTCCCTGCGCTGTGGATGCATCAAACGGGTTCTCTACTGTAATTTCCAGTTGGCCGTTGTTTGCTTTTGCCAGCAGGTAAATACGTAATTCATCGGTGGTATCGTATAATCCAAATTTAATGGCATTTTCCACCAGCGGTTGTAACAGCAAGGCAGGCAATTTCATGGCAAGTGCATCGGGTTGCATATCAAGCTGCGTATGCAACCGGTGACCAAACCGCACTTTTTCTATTTCAAGATACAATTGCAATGATTGCATTTCATCTTCCAGCTTTACCCATTGCTGTTCATCTTTGCGCAAAGTAGTGCGCAAAAAATCAGATAACTGTTGCACCATTTCTCTTGCTTCTGCAGGGCGTGAACCGATTAATGCATTGATCGAGTTCAAGGCATTGAATAAAAAATGTGGTTGCAGTTGTTGACGAAGTTTATACAGTTCTGCCTCTTTGCTGAGTTTCTCTGCTTCGTTTTTCTTTTGCTCTGTATCTGTACGTTCCTGCCAATTGAAATATGCATAACCAACAAGGCTTACACAACCATTGATCAAAAACCCAATAGCAAAACGCACCGGCCATGTATTGGCCACCAGTGCCTGGTAATGTGAATCGCTATCGAAGATCAGTTTCAGGATCATGTTGGAAGCAAAGAACCACCCGGTTGTCAATAAAATGATCCAGATAAATAATGTAATAACCGCATTTGTGCGTGGCAGATAAAAACGAAGAATCGTAAACAGCAGCATCGATACATAAATGAGCAGTGTATTACTCACCAGGCTATCCGTTAATGCTTCAAACCAATTCATGCCCATGGTGTACAATGCCAGGTGCTGCATGCTGATCCATGCAAACCAGCAAATGCAAAACGGAATCATGAACTGACGTGAACGAAAAGGAGAAACTGCCACATGTGTTATTTATAATTGAACAAATGAATGACAACGGTTCACTGCTTCAGCAGAACGCAGCTGCATCGTATGTATGAAGGATGCAGGATGTTGTTCCTCACTGATGCGTGAAAAAACTTCTGCTCCATCCATATCGCAATGAACCGGGTAAATATCGGTTACAGCAACCAGTTGCCAGGCTACAGGTTGTTGTTGATGATTTAAAAAACTCTCCTGCTCCTGTATGCCAATGGCTGTTGCTTTTTCCATTGCTTCGCAAGCATCGGTTGCATGAATCAGTCGTAACTGTTCGTCAAACTGTGCAGGATGTTCACCATTGCCGCACACGATCCGGAACAATATTTTTACTAAAAACCATTTCATGGTTGCAGTTGAAGTTTAGTTGAGATAAGGTTAATGGTTAAGGCCGTTAGTTATCAGAGCGATTTAATATCAATACCACCCATCATCACAAATCCTTCAATCACTAACACTTTATCAGTGGTAACACCGGCAGGACGCTGGCGTTTATCTTCAATTGCACCAAAGATGGCTGTTGCTTCGCTGCGTATTTGCCAGTGTGCAGGTACAAACAAAGTAGTACCACCAAATACGTTTACAATTTCAAGTTTAACAGGGCCGCTGAAATCAGCGTGCATCAGGTTTATTTCAGAGCCACCGAAAATGGATACTGATTCACCTCCCTTGAAATTCTTTGAGTACACATTCTTTTTTACAGCACCAAAGATCGATACAACATCAAGCAAATCTTCAGGGCCTTCTCCTGCGGAGCTTGATGACGATGACGCTTCCGAGTAGGGTGAACTGATACTGCTGTTTGCTGTTGAACCTGTAGTTTGCGACTCACCAGTAATACTGCTCTTTCTTTTTAATACAAACGTAAGCCCGATGGCGATGAGGATGGCAGGTGCAATGAAATTGCGGAGATTCCATTCGGGATAAAGTTTCATGGTGAGAAAAAAACCACCAAGCCCGATGAGCACCAACCAGGATGCGCCTTTGAAATTTTCTTTTAGCCCCACTACTACACCAATCACGATGAGGATCATGGGCCATGAAAAAATAATAGAAGGAAAAGGCAGGTCAAGGTTACGAAGGAGAATGAGTACACCTACGCCCAACAGCGTAAGACCAATCCACTTTTCATTTGATGTTTTATTTGTTGATCTCATACAATCACTTGTCATTTTAAATGAATTTAGAACAAAACTATCATCGCATCAAAGAGTTGACAAGGGATGATAGAGCAGCACACATAAAAAGTCGGTAAACGACAGGATGCTGTCGGTAAACAGCTGCACTGAAAAGCACAAAAGAAAAAAGCTGAATGATTACTCATTCAGCTTTTGTGATTTTTTACAAGCCATACTGATCGACCACGTACAGCAGCAGCACCATGTTTACTGCCCCTAACTCCAGCTCCCGTTTACTCACCATTTCAAATGTATCATTAGCAGCATGGTGATGATCAAAGTAACGTTGTGAATCGGGACGAAGACCGGACAACACTGTGCCCAATGAACGCAACGGACCAATATCAGCACCGCCTCCACCTGCAGAAAATTCATATACACCGTATGGTTTAAATAATGGCTCCCAGTTTCTTAATTTGTTCAGCACGGCCGGTTCAGCAGTAAAACCAAATGCTCTTGGTGTAAAACCGCCTGCATCGCTTTCCAATGCAAAAATGAATTTCTTTCCTTTTTCTGTTGCAGCAATCTCTGCATATTTACGGCCACCACGTAAACCATTCTCTTCGTTCATAAACATCACTACACGAATGGTACGTTTTGGTTTTATACCAAGCTTTTTGTACACACGAATTATTTCCATACTCTGTACACAACCTGCACCATCATCATGTGCACCTTCTCCAAGATCCCATGAATCAAGATGACCGCCCACGGTAATAATCTCGTTTGGAAATTCAGTGCCTCTTATTTCTGCTATTACATTATGGCTTTTTACATCAGGTAACATTTCGCACTCTGTGCGGAAATACAACTGCAGCTTATTTTTCTTTTTCAACTCAGCACTTACCATTTCAGCATGACGTGTTGATACAGCAATCGCAGGGATTTTTGGAAATGAATCGTTATAAGTAGTTGTGCCTGTATGCGGATAATCATCAATATTACTTGCCAGCGAACGAACCATAACGCCTACTGCACCATACTTTGCTGCAACAGCCGGGCCCCTTCCCCTGAACTGGCCTGCTTCGCCATAAGAACGAAACGTTTCAACATTGGTCGGGTTCATCGGAAAATTATAGAACACGATCTTTCCTTTAATACCGGCTGTGCCAAGATCTTCCACTTCTTTAAACGAACGCACTTCAATTACCTGTGCTTTTATTCCCTGCTTGCCTGTGCCCACACTGTTGCCCAACGCACAAACATTCAACGAAACAGATTTGCCATTACCATCAACCAGCAATGCACTTTCTTTTGCACCACGTACCCAATGCGGCACCATGCATTCCTGCAGGTACACCGTATCGGCTCCCATTTCTTTCATCATGCGGTAGGTTTCCTGCACCGCTTTTGCAGCTTGCGGTGAGCCACTTAAACGTGGGCCAACTTTTTTACATAACACACGCAGGTTTTCGTACGCTGTGCTGTTGGTAAACACATCATCAGAAATGCGTTTGAACATGGCCGTATCATTTGTTTGGGCCGATGCTGCCATAAGTCCGCAGCAGAATGCAAGGGTAAGTTTCAATTTTCTCATGCTTTGTAATTAATTCAACTATGGAAGCCTCAAAATAAAACAAGTCTTTTATCCGGCAAAAAGCCACTTTGCTGCCAACCGCCTTTTTATACAAGCGGTAAAGGGCGCAAAAAGCCAGTTGCTTGAAAATGCTACCTTCGTTCCTGCATCTGTCAAATCATCAGTACCAACTGGTCTGGCATGATAAATGACGAGCCATATAAATCAAAACAATTCCGCAAAAGGATTTGTTACATCATCAATAAGCATAATAGTACAATGAAAATAGGTATCGTTTGTTACCCCACATTTGGCGGTAGTGGTGTGCTGGCAACAGAATTGGGCAAAGCACTGGCAGAGAAAGGGCACATGGTTCATTTTATTACATACCAGCAACCTGTGCGGCTGAGTGGTTTCTTCACCAATATATTTTACCACGAAGTGCGTGTGCCGCATTATCCGTTATTTGATTATCCACCTTACGAAACCACGCTTGCCAGCACAATGGTAGATGTGGTGCTGAACAATGATCTGGATTTGCTGCATGTGCATTATGCCATTCCGCATGCTTCGGCTGCCTATATGGCCAAACAGATCCTGAAGAAGAAGGGTAAAGATATTCCGGTGATTACAACGCTGCACGGTACAGATATTACACTGGTGGGAAAAGACAAGACTTTTGAACCTGTTGTAACGTTCTCCATTAATGAAAGTGATGCCATCACTGCCGTATCGAACAACCTGCGGAAAGAAACATATCATTCCTTTCATATTGAAAAGGAAATTGAGGTGATCCACAACTTTGTGGATGTACAACGTTTCGATAAAAAGCCGCTGGATGCATTCCGCAAAGTGCTGGCACCAAACGGCGAGCGTATTATTGCACACGCCAGTAACTTCCGTAAAGTAAAACGGGTGAATGACATCATCCGCATATTTGCCAACATTACAAAAGCTGTTCCTTCAAAATTATTAATGGTAGGTGATGGACCCGACAGACCGGGAGCGGAAGAACTGTGCCGTGAGCTGGGCATTTGTGATGATGTTCGTTTCCTTGGCAAGCAACAGGAAATGGAAGAGATCCTTGCTATTTCTGATCTGTTCATGCTTACATCGGAATATGAAAGCTTTGGTTTATCGGCATTGGAAGCAATGGCAGCGGGTGTGCCTGTATTATCAAGCAATGCAGGTGGTATTCCTGAAATTAATATTCATGGCGAAACAGGCTATATGGCCAACATTGGCGACATCAATGAACTAAGCCGCTTAGGTATTGAATTGCTGAAGAGCGATGAACATTTGAATTATTGCAAACAAAAAGCAAAGGAACAAGCAGCGAAATTTGATATTCACCACATTGTTCCTTTGTATGAAGAGTTATACGAACGTTTTGTTCATGTATCAGCGGCCTCTTAACCAAGGGGCCGGGTTGATCATCTGATTTTCCCGTGCAAGTACAAAGTTGATCTCACCATCCCCATCAAGGTTGGTTCCCACACGACCAATTACCTGGCCTGTTTTTACGGTTTGCCCTTTGCTTACATTGGTTGAAGACATATTACTGTACGTGGTAAAATATTTACCGTGTTTGATCATTACTGCTGTATTACCACCCACATCAAATACACTCACCACTTCACCTTCAAAACAAGCTTTTACTGAAGTGCCTGATGGAGATGCAATAGTAATAAAATCCTGGTTTCCCTTAATATTCGTTCCGGGTATTACATACGATCCAAAGTTGATGGATACATACCCATTATCAACCGGGAACGGCAACCTTCCTTTGCTGCTTTCAAAACTGTTACCTAATGCAATATCTTCTTTATTGTATTCAAGATAGCTTTCAATCTTTTTCGGCTCCTCCTTCTTTACAACAGGCGCAGTAGTTGATGGCGTTGTTGTTGCAGGGGTTGTTGTGGTTGTGGTTGGTTTTGTGTTAGCGCTTTCCTTTGTTTTCGTTTCAGCAGCTATCCTGGCCGCTTCTTCTTTTGCTTTTTTCTCTGCTGCAAGTTTAGCTTCTCTTATTTCCCTGTTAATAACAGCTGTAATAGATGATTGTAATTGCTGTGCCTGCTTTTTCTTTGTAGCAATATCCTTATTAATTTCTTTTTCCCGTTTCTTCAGGTTGTTCACTACCGATGCCTGCTCTTCTTTATCCTTCACCAGTTCGCCCATTTCCTTGCTTTGTTCATTCAGCACAGTGCTTTTTTCCTTGCGTGCGTTGGTAAGCTGGGTGATCTTGTCTCTGTACATCAACTCTGTTTTATTGATCACCTCAAGTTGTTCGGCCCTGTAACTACGGTATGCTTTCATATAAGCAATACGGCGGATGGCATCATTAAAATTGGTTGCAGAGAAAAGGAAGTTGAGGAAATCGTAACTGCTGCGGTTCTTGTATGCATACACCACATTGTGTGCATAGTTCATTTTCAGTGTATCAAGATCCTTTTTCAGGCGGCGCATTTCAATATACGATGTATTGATATCGCCATTGATGGCACGCACCTGGTTGTTGATCGTGTTGATCACCTCGTTACGTAACCGTATTTTTTTCTGAATAAGCGTTAACTGACCAATACTTTGTTTCTGATTCTTTTTAATATCGCTGTACTGCCTGTTAAGGATTTCAATTTCCTGCAGTGTTTGTTTCCGCTTACGCTCCAGTTCTGCTTTATCCTGTGCAAATGTTACTATTTGCAGCAAAAGGGTACAGCATGTTACCAACAAGAATTTCAGCATAGGTATATGGTTTGATTGTTACAAAAATAAGATTAATGCCGGAACAGGGTAAACGCATCATTTACGGAAAACGTATGCCTGCTCAGATTCTTTTGAATTTTTTAGGAACTGAGAACGGATAAGTCAGCTCCTCATTAAACTTATAATCCTTAAATCTTAATTCAACATCCAGTTTGTTTTGCTGTGAAATAGTGATTTGTCGCTGCGTAGAAAAATTTACACCTGTTTTATTCTCATAATTATTATAGATCAGATCGCAGGTGCGGTTAAGCGTAGGATCATTATCATCCAGCTTGCTTTTGGTAATATTATAATCATTGCTAACCGATAACAGGTTTTTAAACAGCGGAGCAATTGGCGCAGCAGCGATTCAGCAGCGCGGGTCTGGGCCTTGGCTGCATCGATATCGGC